>DASVRL010000153.1:0-3785 GCA_036388635.1 Pyrinomonadaceae bacterium | reverse complement strand
GCCGCCGCCACCGTGGCTGCCGCTGCCGAAACGCCGAAAACTTCTTCCAGCTCTTTGACGAGCTCGCTTGCTTCCAGAAGGGTCATTCCCTTTAAATATTCAACTACTTCATCTTTTGTAACTGCCATGATTATTTAATCTCTCCTTAATTTAGGGTTCTTTTATTTATTGTTTTAAAACTATCTTTAGCGGATAGTTTCGCTTTATGTCAGCCGTCAGAACCCACGGGATAAACGCTTCCGGTTGCATCTCCATCCGAATTTATCCGAGCGGCAAAGCGACCCTGACAAATCGCTTCGCTCGTTTTACCTTGAGCACGGCTAGAAAATTTTTACTCTTCCGACTTTTCTTCCGCTTCCGGCGCGGCGGCTGGAGTTTCCTCGCCTCCGGCGCTTTCAGCTTCCTGCGTCGGCGCTTCCGGCGCTTCGGCGCTCGCTTCCGGCGCCGCTGCTGCGGTTTCTTCCTGTTTCACTTCTTCAGCGGCGCCGGGCGCAGATTCTTCAGCCTTTTCCGCTGCTGCTGCGGGCTCAGCCGTTTTTTGTTCCGGCTGAGTTTCGGGCTTCTGGTCGCCGATTTGCTTAATGACCACGGCGAGATTGCGCGGAACGGCATTGATAACCGTCGCGACGCGCTGCGCCGGAGCATTGAGCAGGAACAGAATCTGGCTGATCAGCTCTTCTTTCGACGGCAAGCTGGCGATTCGCTGAACCTGACTTAAGTCGACGACTTTTCCGTCAACGACGCCGACTTTGAAGGTAAACACTTCGCCGTTGTCTTTGACGAATTTCGAAACCGTCTTCGATAACACGACCGGGTCGTCGTTCGTCCAGGCGACCGCCGTAACACCTTTAAAATGTTCGGTTGCGCCTTCCAGCTGCGTTCCCTTGACGGCTAATCTGGCGAGCGTGTTTTTAACTACTTGGTAATTCGCTCCGACGCCGCGCAGCTGATTGCGGAATTCCTGGTCTTTGGCGACGGTCAGTTTATTAAAACTGACGACCATCGCCGATTTCGAATTCTGAAACCCTTCGGTGAGGGCATCTAAAATTTCCTGTTTTTCTGCTCTTGTCTTCATTTTCTATTCCCTCACTCCTTACGCTAAAGCTAATTCATCGAGCAGCACGCCCGGACTCATCGTCGCCGCCAGATTTACTTTCTTGACGTAGCGACCTTTCGCTGTCGAAGGCTTTGCCTTCACGACGGCATCCATCAAAACTTTCGCATTCTGCTGAAGCTTTTCGGGGTCGAAAGAAATTTTACCTACGGGCGCGTGAATGACGCCCGTTTTATCGACGCGATATTCGACTTTACCGGCTTTCGTTTCCTGAATCGCCGTGCGCACGTCCATCGTCACCGTTCCGGTTTTCGGATTCGGCATCAGACCGCGCGGTCCGAGAATTTTTCCGAGCTGACCGACTTTGCCCATCATATCGGGCGTCGCAATCAGCGCGTCGAATTCCAGCCAGCCGCCTTTGATGCGGTCGACGATTTCTTCGCCGCCCGCCAGGTCTGCGCCGGCTTCTTCGGCTTCGCGGATTTTATCGCCCTGCGCGATAACGACAACGACTTTCGCTTTTCCGCCCAGACCGTTCGGCAGAACGACCGTTCCGCGCACCATCTGGTCGGCTTTGCGCGGGTCGACGCCGAGCCACATCGTCAATTCGACGGTTTCGTCAAACTTGGCAAAAGCGATTTCTTTGACTTTGCCGATCGCTTCTTCGAGCGTGTATTTTCTGTTCGGCTCGATTTTTTCGAGAGCCGCTCTGTATTTTTTGCCTTTTTTCATTTTACCTCCAAGGTTTTAACGAAGCTTTCGCTTCTCCCTTTTTCTATAAGGTGAAAGGATAAAGGATGAAAGCAAAGGAAAATTATCTTTCCCCAATCTTTCGCCTTTATCCGTTAGCCTTTAGCCTTCAACAGTTAAGCCCATGCTTTTCGCCGTGCCTTCAATCGTCTTAACCGCTGACTCCAGATTCGTCGTGTTTAAATCCGGCATTTTCAATTTAGCGATTTCTTCGAGCTTTTCGCGCGAAATCGTTCCGACTTTTGCTTTATTCGCCGTCGCCGAGCCTTTGGCGATGCCTGATGCTTTGCGCAGCAAATCGGCGGCGGGCGGCGTTTTCGTTTCAAACGTAAACGAGCGGTCGGCGAAAACCGTAATCACGACCGGCACTTTCATGTCCGGGTCGTCGTTCGCCGTTTTCGCGTTGAACGCCTTGCAAAATTCCATAATGTTGACGCCGTGCTGACCGAGCGCGGGTCCGATCGGCGGCGCCGGATTCGCTTTTCCGGCAGGAATCTGTAATTTGATGTAACCTGTAATTTTCTTCGCCATAATTTCGATTTACGATTTCGGATTTTTATAAAGACAATCCGAAAATGTCCTCTATTTTTTGTCGCTGTTTATAAAAATTTGCGGCTCGCGGATTTTCAATAAATCGCCGAACGCGCAAATTTGAAATCTAAAATTTCTTTATTCTTCTTCCGCAAAAGTAACTTTTTCGACGTCCAGAAAGCTCAATTCGACCGGCGTCGAGCGTCCGAAAATCGTCACCGTAACTTTCAAAGTCGTTTTTTCTTCGTTTACTTCCTCGACTTTGCCGGTAAAGCTGGCAAACGGACCCGACTTGATTCTCACGATTTCGCCGATGGTGTAGGAGAATTTCGGTTTCGGTTTTTCCGCCGCGATTTCGACGTTGTGCACAATCTGGTCGACTTCTTCCTGCGTCAGCGGCGTCGGATTTTTTCCGCCCAGAAAGCCCGTCACTTTCGGCGTCGATTTAATTGCGTGAAAAACGTTGTCGGGAATTCGTCCGCGCTCGTCGCATTCGATTTCGACCAGCACGTAACCGGGATAAAACATCCGGCTCGATTCGATGCGCTTGTTTCCGCGCATCTCCACCACTGTTTCCTTCGGCAGCAGAACGGAAGTAATCAAATCGCCGAGCTCAAGGTCGCGAATGCGCGCCTTGAGACTTTCCACGACCTTGTTCTCATGCCCGGAATAAGTATGGATAAAATACCACTGCTTCATTTTTTAAATTCCCGCGATTTTGTTGACTAACCAGGTAAAGGCTTCCAGAAGGTAAGTCCAGCCCCGGTCAACCAAAAATAAGAAAACGGCAAAAAAGATGACGTTGATGATAACGATTAAAGTCGTCGCTTTCACGTCGTCTGACGAAGGATACGAAACTTTGGTCAGTTCCTCGCGAGTTTCGCGCACAAACTGTCCGACTCCGCCTTTGCCGTCATTATTATTGTCTACGGTGTCAATTGCTTCTGACACTTTTGTTTCTCCTAAAGTTTATAATGGCAGGGGTACCAGGACTCGAACCCGGACCTAAGGTTTTGGAGACCTCCATGCTAACCATTGACACCATACCCCTTTAAATTAGTTGAGAGTAGTGAGTGGAGAGTAACGAACGAAAAACTCGTGCTCGCGACTCTCCACTCTTGACTCTTAACTTTAACTATTTGTTTTCTTTATGCACGGTATGGCAACGGCAGCGACGGCAGAATTTTTTGAATTCCAGGCGCTCGGGCGTGGTTTTCTTATTCTTCGTCGTCACGTAGTTGCGTTCCTTGCACTCGGTGCATTGTAAAATTATGTTATCTCTCGGCATAACTTCTACCTTTTATTTAATTATTCAACAATATCGGAGACGGTGCCGGCGCCGACAGTTCTGCCGCCTTCGCGAATGGCAAAGCGCAAGCCTTTTTCCATCGCAATCGGCGCAATCAGTTCAATCTCCATCTGGATGTTATCGCCCGGCATCACCATCTCG
>DASVRL010000152.1:0-7992 GCA_036388635.1 Pyrinomonadaceae bacterium | reverse complement strand
GCGACGGCTTCGGATTTGGAATGAACCTGGAGTTTTTCGTAAACGTGGCGCATATGGAATTTGATGGTGTTGTAGCTGACGTGCAATTCTTCGGCGGCGGTCGTGTAATTGTGACCTTCGACGAGCATCTTTAAAAGTCTGGTTTCGTGCGGCGTCAGATTGTATTCGGCTTTTTCGGGCGGGCGGATGTCGCGGAAAATGTTGATGACGCGCCGCGCGACTTCCGGCGACATCGGCGAGCCGCCGTCAACCGCCTCGCGCAACGATTCGAGCAATTTGGCGGGCGGCGTTTTTTTGAGCAGGTAGCCGCTCGCGCCCGCGCACAAGGCGTTAAAAATCCGTTCGTCATCGTCGTAAATCGTCAGCATTATCAAAAGCAGGTCGGGAAATTTTTCTTTCAAAAGTTTGATGCCTTCGATGCCGCTCATGCCCGGCAAGCCGATGTCGCACAAAACGATGTCGGCGGTTTCGGGCTTGACGCGCGGCAGAGCTTCTTCCATCGAGCCGAATTTTGCGGCGCAGACGAAACCGTCCGTACCGCCGACGAGCATCGCCAGCCCGTCGCGGATTTCGCGGCGGTCTTCGATAATGGCGACTTTTATTTTTTTCTGTTTGACAGCTGTTTCGGTCATAGATATTTGCGGCGCGGATTTAATAATAAACTCTCCAAACGGTTTTCGCCCCGTTCACGCGCACGGGCGAACAATCTTTCACGCCGCCGTTTCAGACGGCACGGGCGAGCAGAGCGGAACGCGAACCTCGAGGGACGTTCCGCTGCCGCCGAGCGAATTTATTTTTAATTCGCCGCCTAAACTTTTCGCCCGTTCGGTCATACTCGCTAAACCGTGTCCGCCGGCGCCGTTACTATTTTCGACGGCGAAGCCGCAGCCGTCGTCGCGGACGGTTAAGCGAATTTCCTCTCGCTCGATTTTAAAATCAATTTCTACGGCGCGGGCAGCGGCGTGTTTGACGACGTTATTGACGGCTTCTTTGAAAATCAAAAAAACTTCGCGGCGCAGATTCGCGCCGAGCGGCAAATCGTCGGTCAAATCCGGCGCGTCGAACGTGAATTTTATCCGGCGCGGCGTGAAAGAATCGGCGGCGAAACGGCGCATTTTGCCGTTCAAATCCGAAAGATGGTCTTTTTGCGGATTAATCGCCCAAACGATGTCGCTCATCGCGTCCACCAGCTCGCGCGACGACGCGGCGATTGAATCGAGCGTGTTCGCCGCGCTGCCGCCATCGCGTTTGCCGTTGCCGTTCTGCTCCTGCTGTCGCAAAACTTCCGACAGAATCGAAATCTGCGTCAAGCCGGAGCCGATGTCGTCGTGCAAATCGGCGGCGATGCGTCGCCTGACCTGTTCAAGCTCGCGCGCTTTTTCCGCCCGGATTTTTTCCAGATTTTCCATCGCGCTTCTTTTTTCCCTTAATCTGGCGGCGCGATAGCGTTCAAACCACAGCAAAACGCCGCCCGCCGCCAGACAGCCGAGCGCGATGAACCACCATTGCCGCCAGACGGGAGGCAGAATTTTGAATTTGACGATTGCCGGATTTCGGCTCGTCGAATTGTCGGCGTTGACTACTCGCGCCGCGAATTCGTAATCGCCCGGCGCGAGGTTGGCGAAATTGACCGTACGCTCGGCGGTCGGCTCGCTCCAATCGCCGCCCGTTGTCGCCGCGCCGTCCAGGCGGTATTGATAACGAATCGCGTCGGCGGACGCGAAACTGATGCTGAAAAAATCAATCTGCAAATTATTCTGACGATAATCGAATTCGGGCAGAACGATTTCCGTCTGTCCGAGTCCGGAAACCGGATACGCGACGCCCGCAACGCGCAAACCGCTGATTAAAGTCGGCGCGGCGGGCGTCGCGTTCGCCGTTTCGGGAACGAATTTCGACAGCCCGCGATAGCTCGCAAACCACAACGCGCCGCGGCTGTCCAGAAAACAGTTTCCGCTCTCGCTGTAAGCCAGACCGTCGGCGACGGTGAAATGTTTTATCTCGCCCGTCTCCGGCGTCAAGCGGTCAACGCCGCGCACCGTGCCGATGTAAAAACGCCCCTGCGCGTCTTCCGCCACGCACCTGACGTTGAGGCTCGACAGACCGCCGGCGGGCGCGTAAATTTGAAATTTAAAATTTTCTTCGGTCGGGTCGTCAATCCGCATCACGCCGCCGCGATACGTCGGAATCCACAAACGTCCGGCGCGGTCGGTGAAAAGCGTCGCGATCGTCCCGGCGGGAACGCCGTCCGCTTCGTTAAAAAGCCGGAAACGCCCGCCCGAAAAACGCGCCAGCCCGCCGTTTTTGAAACCGATCCAGACGCCGCCCGCGCGGTCTTCGGCAAAGGCGAGCGGCGGCTCTTCGCTCGTCGGCGCGCCGTCCGCTTCAGCGGTGTAGCCGTAAAATTTGCCGGTCGCCCGTTCCCAACGCGAAATCGTGATTTTCCCGCGCGTTCCAAGCCAGACGTCGCCGCGCGAATCTTCCCAAATCGTGACCAGATTCGGATTCGGTAAGCCGTTTTTTTCGGTGTAAACGGCAAGCGGTTTGGCTGTCGCCAGCTCTTCCAAATTTCTGACGGCGGGAAAACGATATAAACCTTTCGCGGCGGCGACCCACCATTCGCCGTTGCGTGTTTGAAACGGAAATTCGTTGCCGTGTTCGCGCAAATTGCCGGCATCGGCGGGCAGATTCAGCTTTAAAGGCGCGAAACGCCCGCTCGCGGCATCGAATCGCCACCAGGCGGGCGTGCGCCCGACAGCGACGATTTCGCCCGCGTTCGTTTCAAACACGCGGCGCACGTAAAATCTGCCCAAGCCGTCCGTTCCGCCGAAAGTCGTAAACCCGTGCCGGGCGATTTTCACCGCGCCGCTCGATTCCGTGCCGAGCCAGACGTTGCCGGCGATGTCAATTTCTGCCGCGTTCAGCGTCGAATCTTTCAAGCCGTGTTCCGCCGTGTAATGCCGCAAATTTCCGTCCGTCAATTCAAACGCGCCGCCGTTGCGCGTAATCAGCCAGAGGCGATTGTCGGTCGTCGGCAGAATTCGGACGATCGAAAATTTGCTCGTTCCGGTGAAAACAACGCCCGCTTCCGGCGTGGCGGGCAATTCGAACCGCCCGCCCGCGACGAGCGTTTGCGGTTTTTCGACAAAATTCAAAATGCCGGATTCGGAAGCGTCCGGCATTTTGACGACGAGCAATCCGCCGTCAAAGCCCGCCCACAATCGTCCGTCCGCGTCGAAATGCAGATAATTAAAAGATTTTCCCGCCTCGTAAATTTGAACTCGATTGTCCGGCGAGGAACGGCGCGCGAGTCCGCCGTTCGTAGCAACCCACAAATCGCCCGCCGCGTCCTCGGCGATGTGATTGACGTAAAAATCGTTCGCAAAGCCGGCGCGCTGAAATCGTTTTTCCCGCTCGTCGAAATAAAACAATCCGTTAACCGTGCCCGCCCACACGCGATTGAATCGGTCTTCAAACAGACAATTAACGCGCTGCGACGGCGGCGAGCCTTCGCCGATTTCAAACAGCGTGAATTGTGATTTTTCGTCGCCGCCGTCGCGCACCGCGTTCGGCTCAAACAAAACCGCGCCGCCGTTGGTCGCCAGCCAATACGCGCCGCCGGCGCGCGTTTCGATGATGTCGTTAATCGCGGGCTGCGTTAAGCCTTGCGCCGCGTTGTAGTTCGTAAACTCGTAACCGTCAAAACGCGAAAGCCCGTCGCCCGTGCCGAACCACAAAAAACCGCGCGAATCGCGCCGGACGACGCGCACGCGCTCGTGCGCCAGATTTTCGGCGGTCGTATAATTTTTCGCCGGAAGCTGCTCGGCGCGAACGAGCAGCGTCAGCCAAAACAAGGCGAGGCAGAAACTCGAAATTTGAAAAACGATTTTTTTCATTGCCGAACGGCGGCTCGCTTGCCCGAATCGAGGGCGCGCCGCCCTCATCTTAAATCGAATTCGCACCGAAACGGAAAACGAAAAAGCGATTTTCGCTAGTTTTCGGCGATGAAATCAATGTCGTCGAGTTCTTCGATAAGATTAATCACTCGCGTCGGTGGCGCAAAAACGTAGCGTTTCGCGGAAACGTTTAAAATATAAATCGCGCCCGCCGGAACTTCCGTGAAGCAGTAATAACCGAACGCGCTCGAAACGGCGCGGCGCGTTTCGCCGCCCGGCATCAATAAGGTAATGCGAACATTTCTGATGCCGTGCCCGTTCGCCGTCAAAACGCGCCCGCCCAAACTGACCGCGGCGGCAGTCGGGGCGAGCGGCGCGGCTGTCCAAAAGCCGGGCTGAAACTTTAGCGGCGCGTTTTGCTGCGGCGTTCCGGCTGCCGCCTGCCCGATTGTTCCGCTGACGGTAAAATTGCCGTTTGCGCTTGCCGCGCCGCCGTTCGCTATGACGCTCTTTTCCAAAGCGTAATCGCCGCCCGTCGCTATTTGCGCTCGCGCCGCCGCGCAGAAAAATGCTGAAATAATCACCAAAAAAAACAAACGATTTCGCGTTTTCATTGTTCCTCCCGGCAAAGCGCGGCGTTCGGATTTTGCTCGCAGACGAGTTTTTTCAGGGCGTCGATTTGGGCTTGCTGCCGCTCGATTTGTCTGTTTTGCGCGTCGATTTGGGTTTGCTGTTCCTTGACGGCGTTCACGAGCGCGGCGGAAATGCGGTCGTATTTCACGCCTTCGACTTCGCCGCGCTCGTTGTAGGTCGCCAGCAGCGGCTCGATTTGCGCCACGTCTTCCGCCGCGAAACCGATGTCGCGCGCGCCGCCCGTTTTCCAATCGAACGTGATCGGCTGAAGCCGTCTGACCAGACTTAAACCGAAATTAAAAGGCGTAATGTTGGTTTTGTAACGAAGCGCAGACGAACAGGTCGAAACGAAACTGTCGATGTTGCGGCAGAGATTCGTGCTGCCGCCCGATGCGAGCGTGAGCAGCTTGAGATTTCCCGGAATTCGCACGTCGTCCGTGTTTCTGCCCAAAACGAGCGTGTCGCTGTGTGAAACGATGGCGCCCGCGCCGACGGCGGTGGCAAAGGTCAAATTGTTCGCGCCGAGATTGGAATTTGCCCCGATGAGCGTATTATTGTCGCCCGTGAGGTTTGCCGCGCCCGCGCTTTTTCCGAAAAACGAATTATTATCGCCGCTGGTCGTGTTCGCGCCCGCGTTTTCGCCGACGAACGAATTGCCGCTGCCGCTGAAATTATTGAATCCGGCTTGATAACCGAGAAACGAATTAAAATTGCCGCCCTCATTTTTCAAACCGGACGCTTTACCGAAAAACGAGTTGCCGTTGCCGCTGTTGGTTTGTCCGCTCAACGCGCCGAAAAACGAATTATCGTTTCCCAGTTCGTTTCCTTCTCCCGACTGAAAGCCGAAAAATGAATTATTGCTGCCGCTCTTATTGATAAAACCGGCGTTCGTTCCCAAAAACGAATTACTCGCGCCGCTCGTATTATTTTTTCCCGCATTTATGCCGACGAACGAATTATTGTTGCCCGTATTGACCGTTGTGTTTGAGCCGACATACAAATTGTTTCCGCCGTCGGCATCCAAAATCCGGCTTCCTCCCAGGCGAAACTCGTTCAAAGCCGTGACGAAGGTCGCCTGCAACGACCCGAAGATTATGCCGCTGCCGGTAATTTTAAAATCGGCGGTTTGTCCGGCGCTGCCGTTTTGAATGTAATTCGGGCTGTTCGGCAAAGGGTTTCTCGCGTCCGTCAAGCGCGAATCGGACGTCTGCACAAACTGGCTCGCCGGAACGCCGCCCAAATTAGCTGCGTTCAAAGTCTGCACGGCAAACGGCGCGCTCGTTAATTGCTGGCGCGGCGCGAGCGTAAGGAAATTCGCGTCCGTCGTGCGCTTGACGGCGATTTGCAAAAAGCGTTCGCTGCCCGCCAGAAAAGCGTTCGCGCCGAAATCAAGCTCGACCGTGAAAATTCCGCTCGTCACCGTGACGTTCGGTTTTGACACGATTGCGCCGATTTGGTTGCTGTCGGCATCGAAAAGCGAAAACTGAAAATCGTAGCTCCCGCCGCCGTTCGGATTCGTCGCGTCAGTCAGGCGACCCTGATAAGTAAACGCGGTTGTTTGCGCCTTTGTCATGACGATGGAAAACAGAAAAACAATCGTTAAAATAACTGAAAATCTTAGGGTTTTGAATATGGTTCGCATTGATTTTTAATCTCCTGAAAAAAGAACTCGCCAGAAAGATTAAATGAATCGGAGCGCCGCGCGCCCCGTCTGTGTGAGTAGCAAACTTGTCGAAACGTGCGCCGGAAACGACTTTTATATCGGCTGCCAGACATTCAGCCGGACTATAACGGATTTCTTCCTGTGACTTGCCGTAAATCTTAATCGGCATCGCATAATCAATAGGTCATTTTGGCTGAAATAATTCGTCATAATGACTCGCCGACAAAACTCGCAAAATTTCCGAATCCGGTAAGTTATTTCTTCACAAAGCATTGCCGAATGGCACGCGATTTGAATTAATAATGCCGGCGGAGAGGCGACAGGCTTTATTAGAAGGCTTGTTCTTTCCAAATACTCAGAGATGTAATAATTCAGCCTGATCTGAACAAAAGGTAAGTTTATGACTACTATTCAAGAGGCAGTCCGAAATGTCGAAGCCATATTGGTAAATTTTGAAAACCAAAACGGCTGTCGAGTCGAGCGGATGAAAATTCACAGCCGAACCGTTCGGACGGAAGATTTCCGGGCGATAAAAGATTTTATCGAGACCCGAAATATCGAAATCGACTTTGACGACCGGCTGCCGGTCAATCAATTCGTGTTTCTGAACAACTAAAACGCTTTTATTGCATTAAAGGAGCCCGACTTTATGCACAGCCTACAGAAAGATTGGTTTGTCGAATCTCAGAGACAAATCTTTAAAGCCGACCTTGGGAAATAAAGCAATGGATTGCCGGAGGCGCGGTGCTGCCTTCGGATAAAGTCAGACGCGGACAATTGCGCTGGCTGGCGGCGAAAAAAATGCCTGAGCTTTACGCTTTTTTTAATTCCAATGATTTTACGCCCGCCCCGTCAGTGATAGCCGAGACAAATATCTCCAGGTTTAATAACGAAGATTTTCGAATACAATTCCCCTTTGCAAACTTAGTTGAAGCAGCCGTTTTGCAGGTAGAAGCTGAAAAAGTCTGTTTTACGCGTAAGGATTTGAAAGCCGTTTTTATCTGTGACGTCTGCAAATCTTTCTTTTGCAAAACTTGTCCCAATTCTCACGGAACAGAATCTGTCTGATAATATTTCCGTTCTTGTCTTTACCTAAACTGGACTTTTCCATAGCTCAATATCTTCTTTCTTATATATTAGGTTAAATAAATAGATTAAAAGGATAAGCGCCGATTTTCCTTTTAATCTTTTTTAGTTTGAGCCATTTATAAAATATTTCGGGGAGTCAAAACTACCTATTTTGCTTTTTAAACAAGTTTCCGGCAGTCAAAGCTACCTTTTGCTATATATTTGCGCTTACAGGTTCTGTAAGTATTGGCTTTGTGTCAAAAGTGACTTATGAGACAGATTTATGAGACAAGTTCAAGCAGTTTTCAGACCGTCGCCGGAAGCGCCATCTTTGCTTAGTGAATAAAATTTTATTTCAAGATTCTAATATTCGGTGTTAATTTTACGCGCGCGGAAACGTTATTATTATAACGAGCTGCGTAACACCAGGCATTAGCGCTGAACTAATGCTTATTGAAGCAAGGGTTTTATACTAATTATTCCGTGATTTTTACTAATAAAAAGGAGCAAAATTTTATGAGACGAAAAAGCATTTTTCTGGTTGCGATGCTTGCTCTGCTGGCATTTATTTCAACCGCCTGCGGCGAAGAATTCGTTCCGAAAGGTAATTTTCCCGTCGGCACAAAGTTGGAAAATTTTACTTTGCCGGATTTGAGCGGCGCCGAGCAGTCTTTGGACAAATTAAAAGGCGAAAACGGCGCGGTTTTGGTTTGGGTTTCGGCGCAGTGCCCG
>DASVRL010000151.1:0-5041 GCA_036388635.1 Pyrinomonadaceae bacterium | reverse complement strand
TTCATCGTTTTCCTCCGTTTTTAGCCAACTGCAAAGCCATCTGCGCGGCGGCGACCGCGGGCGGAAACTTCGGCACGGAAATATAGGCTTTCGGCGCGATTTCGTGTACGGTTTCGAGCAGCGGACGGCAAATCAAATCGCCCGCGTGGAAAATTCCGCCGACATAGCCGATCGGGAATTTTCGCCGCGTCATTTTTAATTCCTTTATCACGGCTTTTGCCGCCAGACCGAGCTCGCGCCCGGCTTCGTCGAGCACGGAAATCGCCACGCGGTCGCCCGCCTGCGCCGTTTCAATGACCAAACGCGCAAATCCGGCAATGCGAGCATTATCAATCTGCGGCGCGTAAATGGCAACCGACAAATCTTCGAGCCGCCCGGCGCGAAAATAATCAACCGCCAGCTCGCTGAGATTGGTCAATTGCCCGCGCCCGTCCGAAGCTTTAGCGACGGCTTGCAGCGCCCGGCGCGCGATGCCCGCGCCGCCGCCTTCATCCCCGGCAAGCGGTCCCCAGCCGCCGGCGATGGCTTTTTCGTCTTTCGCGTTTTGTCCGATGCAGACCGAGCCGGTTCCGGCGATCACGCACAAACCTTCTTTGCCCTGCGTCGCGGCGAAAAGCGCGATTTCGGCGTCGGTAATGACTTCGACCGCTTTGACGCGAAAGCGCTGGGAGACGAGCCGGCGCAGGATTTGCCGCAAATCGGCGCGGCGCACGCCCGCCAGCCCGCATTCGATTGCAATAATATCGCCCTGATTTAATCCGGCATTATCGCAGGCGGTATCGACCGCCGCAAAAATATTCGCCGCCGCCTTTTCGATTCCGACGCGCAAAGGATTCGACGCGCCGGAAAATGCTTCGCCGACGATGGTGTTTTCCGCGTCGAGCAAAACGATGTGAGTTTTCGTTCCGCCGCCGTCTACGCCCAGAAACAGGTTGTGAAAGTCACGAAAACGTTTCGACGGACGCTTTTTTGAAATTTGCGCGGTCATGTTTAGAATATTTTTTAGAAATTTCTTCTTATATTCTAAACACGACTTGACATATAATAAAAACTAAAAGATTTTATCTAGTCAATAAGTCTTTTTGATGTTTGTCAGTTGAAGTCGCCAAGCCTAATTGTTATTTATCAGTTGCCGATTGAGCCAAAAACTGAGTTTTCAGTTTGATTTCATCCGGTAATTGACAATGAACAACGGACTACGGACAACTGACGATTTGACCAATCATTTATGGAAATCCGACAATTGAGGGCTTTCGTGGCAATCGCGGAAGCAAAAACTTTTACGGCGGGCGCCAAGCGCGTCCACGTGACGCAGGCGGCAATTTCGATGCAGATTCGACAGCTCGAAGATGAAGTCGGCTTGCCGCTGTTTACGCGCACGCCGCGCCGCGTTTTGATGACCGAGGCGGGCGATTTGCTGCTGGAAAGAGCCCGAAAAATCCTGCGCGAGCACGACGCGGCGGTCGAAGAAATCGCCGAAATCGCGGGCGCGGAATACGGGAGACTCAGAATCGGCTCGGCTTCGGCGATGTTTACGACCAACCAGCTGCCGAAGATTCTGCAAAATTTAAAAACTAAATTTCCGAACGCCGTAGTTTCCGTCGCCTCGGGAACGAGCGCGGCGCTGGTACAGAAAATTATGAACGGCGAAAGCGACGTGGCTTTTGTCTCGCTGCCGGTCGAAAATTCGAATATTCAAACCGAGCTTTTATTCAGCGACGAGATCGTCGCCATCGCCAACCCGAAACACCCGCTCGCCAAGCAGAAAGTCATCAGCGCGGCGGCGCTCGCCGACGAGCCGCTTATTTTAGGCGAGCAGGGCGGCAACACGCGGCGGCAGATTGACGATTTCTTTTTGCAGGTCGGCGTCAAGCCGAACGTCGTGATGGAATTGTCGCGCCAATCGGCGATTAATCGAATGGTCGAAAATAATATGGGCGTCGGCATCGCCAGCGCGAAAACGGTCAAGCAGTCGGTCGCCGACGGCAAATTCGTCGCCTGGTGGATTGAAGGCGCGACGATGAACTGGGAACTCGGCTTGGCGCGTCTGCGCGGCGGCTATTTCTCGCCGATTGCGCACGAATTTGCCCGCCTCTGCCGCGAAAGCTTTGCGGAAAAGGAAAAAGAACTGAAAGCAAAAAAATGAAAGAAAGATTTTTTAACGCAACGGCGCAACGGCGCAGGGAAATACAAATTGATTCTATGTCCGGCAGGTTTTTTTCTTTTTGGGCGGTTTTGCATCTTTGCGTCTTTGCGTTGATTGGCTGCGCCTTTGCCGAAGCGCAAAGTTTGCCCGTCGCTTTGCCGCAGGCGGTCGGGATGAACGCGGCAAAACTCAATCAGATCGACGCTCTGGTCGCCAGAGACATCGCCGAGAAAAAACTGCCGGGCGCGGTCGTCGTGGTCGGTCATAAAGGGAAAATCGTTTTTCGCAAGGCTTACGGCAATCGCGCGCTTGTTCCGGCGGTCGAGAAAATGACGGTCGACACGATTTTCGATGTCGCGTCGCTGACGAAGCCGATTGCGACGGCGACTTCCGTTATGATTCTAATCGAGCAGGGAAATCTTCGCCTTAACGACACAATCGGCAGATTTATTCCGGAAATTCAGGACGAAAACGCCAAACGCGTGACGATTCAGCAGCTTTTGACGCACGTTTCCGGTTATCGACCGGATTTCGATTTGGGCGAAAAATGGACGGGACGCGAGGGAATGCGGCAAGCGCTTTACAAAGAGAAGCTGCGCGCCGCGCCGGGAACGCGTTTTGTTTATTCGGACATCGGTTTTATCGTGTTGGGCGAGATTGTCGAAAGAATTACAAAAAAGTATTTAGACGATGCAGTTAGCGATTTTTTTATTAAAGAAATAAAAATGAGCGACTCTACTTTCGCAAATATTTATCACAAAGATGAAAAAAATTTTGTTCCAGTTAAACCGTTAAGTCAATCTTTCATAGCTAGGATTGCTCCGACCGAAAATATCAAGGGTCAACAGAATTATCTCGGCGCAAAATTTGAAGGCGACGAAAAAACCGGTAATCAAATGTTGCGCGGGCAAGTTCACGACCCGACATCGTATCGAATGGGCGGAGTCGCCGGACACGCCGGACTTTTCGCAAACGCCGACGATTTGGCGCGCTATTGCCAGATGCTTCTGAACGGCGGCGTGCTGGACGGAAAAAGAATTTTGTCGGCGCAGACCGTGGCGCGAATGACCGCGCCTTACGTCGTTTCCGAAGATGGCGCGACGCGCGGCTTGGGCTGGGATATGAACACGTCTTTTTCGTCGAATCGCGGCGACCTTTTTCCGCTCGGCTCTTTCGGTCACACGGGTTTTACGGGAACGAGCGTCTGGATCGACCGCGTTTCAAACACTTTCGTCGTGTTTCTTTCCAATCGCGTTCACCCGGACGGAAAAGGCGACGTGACGCCGCTTCGCTCGCGCGTGGCGACCGTTGTCGCTGCGGCGATCGAAGACTTACCGGTCGAAGCGATTCGTCTCGCCGAAAACGTTTATTCGGCGCAGGTCGCGGCGCAGATTCCGAGATTTAAGGAATTGGTGCAGCGCTCAGCCGTCAGCAGCAATCAACGAACGGCGCAAAACGTGACGGTTTTGAACGGAATCGACGTGCTGGAAAAAGAAAAATTCAAGCGATTTGAAAATCTGCGCATCGGTTTGGTGACAAATCACACGGGCAGAAATCTTTCGGGAAAACCGACGATTGATGTTTTGAAGGAAGCTCCGAACGTCCGGCTCGTCGCGCTTTTCGCGCCCGAACACGGCATTCGCGGTCAGCTCGACCAGGAAAAAATCTCGGATTCGACCGACGAGAAAACCGGCTTGCCAATTTACTCGCTGTACGGCGAAACGCGCAAGCCGAAGCCGGAACAGCTCGCCGATCTCGACGCGATCGTGTTTGATATTCAGGACATCGGCGCGCGATTTTACACTTATATTTCCACGCTCAAGGGCGTTCTGGAAGAAGCCGCGAAAGCGAAAAAGCCGGTTTACGTGCTCGACCGCGTCAATCCGATAAACGGCTTGGCGGTCGAAGGCTCGCTCGCCGATGCGGATAAGCTGAACTTTATCGCCACGCATCCGATTGTCGTCCGCCACGGAATGACGGTCGGCGAACTCGCTCAGATGTTCAACGCCGAAAATAAAATCGGCGCGGATTTGCGCGTTGTGAAAATGGAAAACTGGTCGCGCGCGATGTGGTTTGACGAGAGCGGACAGATTTGGACGAATCCTTCGCCGAATATGCGCAGCCTGACCGAGGCGACGCTTTATCCGGGCATCGGGCTGCTGGAAACGACAAACGTTTCGGTCGGGCGCGGTACCGACACGCCGTTTGAGATCGTCGGCGCGCCGTGGCTCGACGGGCAAAAACTGGCTTTGTATCTGAACCGGCGAAATTTGCCGGGCGTGCGTTTCGTGCCCGTTCGTTTTAAGCCCAACGCTTCGGTTTTCAAGGACGAAAGCTTAGGCGGCGTCAACGTCATTATCACCGACCGGAAAGCGTTCGAATCCGTCAGGACGGGAATCGAAATCGCCGTCGCGCTGCGCCGCCTGTACCCGAACGATTGGCAGGTTGACAGATACAGCCGCCTGCTGGTCAACGCCGAAATTCTGGAGCGCGTCAAGCGCGGCGACGCGCCCGAAGAAATCGAAAAAGCGTGGCAGCCGCAGTTGGACGAATTTAAAAAGCGTCGGGCATCATTTTTGCTTTACAACTGACGGATTTAGGGTTATAAAATTTCTTAAGTCGTAACATTTTCGCAATATCCAATTAAAATCGGAAATCTATATTTTGGTCAGACCAATTTTCGCGCCCATCCATAACGAAAATTTGAAGGTTTTTCCAAAAATTTAAATAAAACTTATAGTTTGTCATTAAAGAGTCAGCAAATTTGCGCAAGAAGGAACAGAAAGAATATGAAACATAATTTCAAGCAAATGCCTTTTGTTTTACTGGCAGTTGCTATGCTTTTGAGCATGAGCGGTTACGTGGTAGCTCAAGAGGTAACCGGCTCGATTGTCG
>DASVRL010000150.1:0-6534 GCA_036388635.1 Pyrinomonadaceae bacterium | reverse complement strand
CTCATCTAAACCCTTTTACTAATATTTTTCTAAAATGCGCAGTGGTAGTTTGAGCCTTCAAACGCGCGAACCCATTTGCCGCCCTTGCGTTGATAGGCGTTAAAACCGTTTCCTTCCAAGCCCTGCGTGAAGGTGAAAATCTCGCCCGTTTTATCGCCGTTGTATTCCAGCACGTCCAGCAGCAGTTCACAGTAGATGCCTGTATCGATGGCTGTGATGGAAGCGCCGCTCATCATTTCTTCCTCATTCATAGATTTAAACTCGCTAAAACCGAAAGCGTATTTTCCCGCTTTGTTTTTATCGGCGATAAAGAAAAGAATGGCGCGTCCCTTCGGCGAAGTTTCGACATACGACGTGCCGACGATTTCGGCTTTTCCGTCCGTTTCGACGTCGAGCGCGGTCATATTATGAAATTTCAGATTTTTTAAAACGCCTGCCGCGACTTTCTGTTTGGCGAACTCGGCGCGGACGAGCGACGTGATTTCGGCGCGTTCGGCGGCGGTCGGTTGACGTCGCGAGCTTTTCGTCGTACTGTTTGCCGGCGGCGCGTTCGTCGCTAAAGCCATGACAAAACCGCCTAGTTTCGTTTTCGGCGATTTTGTCGTAATTTCAGCCAGAAAAGATGTGCATTCCGCGTTCGTATCGGAACTATCGACGGTCACGACTCCGCCGTTTCCGCCGCCGAAAATAAGGCTGTACGAGGTTTTCGGCTTGTAATAAGTTTTAGCGAATTGGGTTTTGACTTTCGGTTCTTCCGCGCCGTCAATCGCCGCCACAAGCTTGCCTTTTTCGATAAAAGCAATCGGTTCGAGCGTTTTTCCGTCGTTCAGCACGGCGAAAACAATCGGCTTGGCTTTTTGTCCGAAGATTGCCGAAATCGACAGGTTAATAATTAAGAGACAGGCGAAAGATTTAACGAAAAATGTTTTTTTCATATTTGATGTTCGTCAATTGAATTAAAATAGAAAATGCGAAAAAGCACCGGAAAGATAACACATTTTGTTTGATTTTCCGGTGCTTTTTCGCATATTTCGTTGACGAAAACGAATTATATTTTTTGCGAGACTAATTTCGCCTGCATAAACTGCAAAAGATATTCGCGCCCGCCCGCTTTCGAATCCGTGCCCGACATATTAAAACCGCCGAACGGATGCGCGCCGACCATCGCGCCGGTGCATTTGCGGTTGAAATAAAGATTTCCGACGTGAAACTCGCGCCGCGCTTTTTCCAGTCTGCCCTGGCTGGTCGAATAAACCGCGCCGGTCAAGCCGTATTCCGTATCGTTGGCGATTTCCAGCGCGTGGTCGAAATCCCGCGCTTTAATCACCGCCAGCACGGGCGCGAAAATTTCTTCCTGCTCGACGGTGCTCTGCGGCTGAACGTCGTCGATAATCGTCGGCTCGACGTAAAATCCGTTTTCGCTCGTGCCCGCGCCGCCGACCAGCACTTTTCCGCCTTCCTCGATTCCCTTCTGAATCATCGAAGTCGCTTTATCGAAAGATTTCTGATTGATGACCGCCGCGACGTTCGTATCCGGCTCTTCGGGAGCGCCGATTTTCAGCTTTTTGGTTAATTCCACGACTTTTCCCATCAACTCGTCGTGAACTTTTTCGTCGACAATAAGGCGCGAACAAGCCGAGCATTTCTGTCCCTGAAAACCGAAAGCCGCCGAGACGACGCCTTCCGCCGCCGAATCCAGATCGGCGTCGTCCGCGACGATAATCGCGTCTTTGCCGCCCATTTCCGCCACGACGCGTTTTATCCAGCGCTGCCCTTTCACGGTTCGCGCCGCTTGCTCGTAAATGTGCAGACCGACCGTTTTCGAGCCGGTAAACGAGATAAAACGAACTTTCGGGCTGCCGACCATCAGCTCGCCGACACGCGTTCCCGAACCGGCGACGAAGTTGACGACGCCCGCCGGAAGCCCGACTTCTTCAAGCACTTCCATAAATTTATAGGCAATCATTGGCGCATCGGGCGAAGGCTTCAGCACGGTCGTATTTCCGGTGACGACGGCGCTTAAGGTCATTCCCGCCATAATCGCCAGCGGAAAATTCCAGGGCGGAATAATCGCGCCGACGCCGAGCGGAATATATTCGATGCGATTGTCTTCGCCGGGAAACGGAACGACCGGCTGCGGCTGCGCCCAGCGCAGCATCTCGCGCCCGTAAAACTCGCAGAAATCAATCGCTTCCGCCGTGTCGCCGTCGGCTTCCGCCCACGTTTTGCCGACTTCCATCACCATCCACGCCGAATAATAATGTTTTCGCTCGCGCAGAATCGCCGCGATTCTGAAAATGTATTCGGCGCGTTCTTCGGCGGAAACGTTTTTCCACAGTTCAAACGCCGCGCTTGCCGCGTCAATCGCCCGTTCGACCAGATTTTCCGCGTCCGCATCGGCATCGGAAAAACGCCCGACAATCTGCGTTTTGTTCGACGGGTTGATGCTCTCGAATTTCGCCGGCAAATCTATTTTCTCGCCGTTGATAATAACCGGATAATCGCGCCCAAGCTCGCTTTTCACCTGTTCCAAAGCCGCGCGCATCGCTTCGGCGTTTTCGGCGAGCGCGTAATCGGTAAACGGCTCGTTTCTAAATTCACTGATTGCTTTTTCTGCTTTCATATTTTTTCTCGCTTCTTAAAATTTAATCATTCCAGGCGTCACAAAAGTCCTCAATTTTAGTTTCCAGGATTTCCGGACGATTTTCCAGCCAAACTTTTATTGTTTGTCTATCATTTTCCGTGGGCGAAGCAAACTTTTTAGCCGAAGTGATGTAACCTTCCCAACTTTTTTCATCGCCGCCGCCGCCAAACAACAATTTGTTTGCTTCCACCAAATCTATAAAATTATCGACAAATTCATCAAATGCCGTTTGATTGAAATGCGGCTCAAAAGATACAAAAATTTCAAATCCAAACTGCTGATATTCTCCGACGTGAAATTTCTTCCTTAGTCTTCTTTTAAGTTTGGATTTCTTCATTCCCATTTGCCGGTCTTCTGCAATTTACGAATCTTCCGCTTCGCCATTTCTCTTTTCAAAACGCTCATTCTGTCAATAAAAACGATGCCGTCGCAGTGGTCGGTTTCGTGCAGAACGCAGCGCGCCGTCAAATCCGTGCCGTCGAGTTCCTGCACGTTTCCGAAAACGTCCCTGTAACGCACGACGGCGCGCACTTCGCGTTTGACCTGCGTGTAAATTCCCGGAAACGAAAGACAGCCTTCGTCGCCGGTCTGCTCGCCTTCCTGCGCGATGATTTCCGGATTTATCAAAGCGATTTTTTGCGCCGGGTCTTCGCCGCCCGAGCAATCCATCACGAAAAGTCGCTTTGAAACGGCGATTTGCGGCGCTGCCAAACCGACGCCGCCCGCCTCATACATCGTCTCAAACATATCGGCGACCAGGCGACGCAAATCTTCGTTAAATTCTTCTTCTCCGACGGGTTTCCCGACCGTCAGCAAAACCGGCTCGGGATATTGAACAATCTTGAGTAAAGCCATAAATTCTATTTTATAAGGCAAAAGCCAAAAGGCAAAAGGTAAAACTCAGTAAATAAAATGTTTTGTTCGCTTGCCGGCTCTGAGCCAGACGGCAAAAGTTTTCCGTTTCGGAAAATCGCTTTGCGCCTGTGCGCCTTCGCGGGAAATTTCCTTTAAAATCTCTCGAATATCGAAATCGAAACGTTTTAATAAAAATCGTTTTTCCGAATTATTAAACGCCAGTCGCGAACGCTCTAGTTTCGCTAAATCTTTTATCCACAACGGCTTAATTTCTTTTGACTGCAAAAACCCGCCGAATCCAACGGCGTCTTCGAGATGTTTTTTGATTGTCTGCGGCAGAAATTGGTTGGCAAACTCGCGGAAATATTTTTCAAAATCCTCGTTCAAAACTTTCCGCGTCAAGGGCAGAAGCTTTTGGACTTCGTGCAGGCGCTTGTAAAAGAGCGAATCGGCGAAAAAATTAATCTGGGCGGGCAGAATTTGTTTGATTTGCTCGATTTCCGCCGCGTTTAAATTATTTTCCGCGCCCGTTTTTTCCGGGTCCAGCAAAAATCGAAGGCGCAAATCTTCGTCCGTGAAGATTCGCGCCAGAAGATTTTGCACGTCGTGCAGGCTCATTCAAATTTTTTAGTCTTTTGTTCGGCGTAAAGCAAGCCGGTCGTGTTTTCCGTGACGCTCGGCGCCGGCTCGAAAGGCTTTTCTTCCAGAAGTTTCGCCGCGTCCTTTCTTTTGGTCAATTCGTTTTCGAGCGCCGGATTTATTTTCGCTTTTCGCTCTTTTAGAGATTCGTTGAAAATCACAAAAATCAAGGACAAAAAGGCAAAGATGATAAACGCTATCAGCAAGACGGCGAAATAGACGCTGGTTCCGCCGACCAGAAATTTTTCGACGATTGCGTATATCAAAATCGTCACGGCGAATAAAATAACCACGCCTAAACCCCCGAGCGCGAAATTGCCGAATCTTTCGATTAACTTTTCGCGTCTGAGCAAGCTCGCGCTTTCGGCGGAAGGAATCTGCTCGAGCAGCGTTTTGGAAATGTCCGTCAGATTCAAACCGCACGAGCGACAGAATTTTTGTTCGGTTGTATTGTTTGCGCCGCAATTCGGACAAAACATAATTTACCCCAGTTTTCTGGTTTTGTTTTCGGCAAACAAAAGCTCGGTCGAATTTTCGCTCACGCCCCCGACAGGCGTAAACGGTTTTTGCTCCAACAGTTTCGCGGTTTCTTTTTCTTCCGGCTCGTTTGGCGGCGAGTTATTGTTCGCTCCGTCTTCGATGATTCGGTTGCGTAATATACGGCGGATAAAGCGCCCGAAAAATTGAAACGCCATATAAATTAAAAAAAGCCCGAGCAGAACTCTTTTGCCGGAAAAAATCATATTGGTCAGCACGGCATATAAATAAAGTAAAATTCCGGTCGAAACAATGATGACCAGTCCGACGGAGGCGAAATCGGTCAGTCGTTTAATCAATTTCAATTGATTAAACTGCCGCGCGGTTTTATTAATCGAAAGCTGCGCCGCCAGCGATTTGGTCGTTTCCTGAAGATTAAAGCCGCAGAAACGGCAAAAATTTTGTTCGATCTTATTTTTTGCGCTGCAATTCGGGCAAAAAACTTCGGATTTCGGATTCGTCATTTTATTAAAATTTACACGTCAAAATTTTTAACAAAATTCTAATTCTTCAACAGATTTCGCGCCGTTTCCAGTTCCTGCAAAATCTCCGCAAACGGCGGAAAGTTTTCGTCGCGCTCCAGAATCGCGCCTTTGACATTAGATTTTACGCAAACTTCGCGAAAAACGTTCCAGATTTCGTCTTCGGTTTTGTCGGCGTGACCGTCAATCAGCAGATTTCCGTGACGATGCGAGCCGACGAAATGAAGCTGGACGATGCGCTCCAAAGGCAGTTTTTCCAGATATTCGCGCCAATCGTAGCCGTGATTGATTGAATTGATATAAAGATTCGTCACGTCGAGCAACAAGCCGCAATCAGTTTCTTCGACCAGCTCGCCGATAAATTCGGCTTCGTCCATTTCCGCAAACGGAAAGCGAATCGTATATGTAATATTTTCAAGAATTAAAGGCGTTTTGATAAATTCCCTGACGCGCCGGACGTTGCGTTTCAAAACCTCCAGACTTTCGCGCGTGAAGGCGAGCGGCGCGAGATGCCCGATGTCGATGCCCCCTGATTTGGTGAAACAGATATGCTCGCTGAACCAGGCGGGCTGTAGTTTTTCGATTAAGGCGGCGAATTTTTCCAGATATTTTTCGTCGATGCCTTCGGCGCTGCCGAGCGAGAGATTCAAGCCGTGCGGAACGAGCGGAAAATGATGTCTGAGCAGTTCGAGTTCTTCGAGTTTCGGCGCGGTCGCGTCCAGATAATGGTCAGCCGTGATTTCGAGAAAATCAACTTCCGCCCGGTGCAAAAACAAATCGGCGCGGAATTGCTCGCGAAAACCGACGCCGACGCCCAGTCTGGGAAGATTTTGAAAAGAGCCGCCCATAAAATCTGAAGCTAGTCGCCGCCTCCGCCGCAACCGCCGCAACCGCCGCCGCAGGAGCTTCCGCCACTGTCACCGCCGCCACCGCTGCCGCTTGAAGACGAACAACTGGAACCGCAAGCCGAGCCGCAGCTGCTCGAACCGGAAGTAACCGCTTGATTCTGCGCTCTTTGAAACGCCTGGTTATAATCGTCGTAGATTGTTCCCGCCAGAACCGCGCCGCCGAAAACGCCGACGCTTAACAGCAGCGGGTCGACTCCGGCAAACTGCGTGTTGGGCACGACTTTCGGCGTGTCTGACGGCTGATAAATCTGCTGTGTCTGATATTTTAATTTGTCGAAAGCCAGTTGAAGTCTTTCGAGATAAGTTTTCCCGAGATTTGTCAGACGCGGCAATCGGGCAGCGAAAAAGGTAATTACGGTGGCGATGACGGCGATAACGATAATCCCGAAAACATTGAAGTAGCCGTTGATTAGAGCGGCGACGAATTTGTATGCGCCCAAACCTAAAATCAGGAGCAAAACGATATTTC
>DASVRL010000149.1:0-11319 GCA_036388635.1 Pyrinomonadaceae bacterium | reverse complement strand
TACTGACCAGCGCAAACGCCAGCGCCGCGCCCATGCCAATCGAAGAGATAAGCGTTCCGACGCGCAGGCGTCGCAGACGTTTTTCGGCGGGCGATTCCAGAAATTTTTCGATTTCCGGCAAAACGTCTTCGGTAACTTTTTTCAGTTCCTTCGCCGAAGTGGTTTCCCGAATCTTGGCGGCAATCGCCCGCCCGATTTCATCACGCGCCGAGACCGCCGAAGCCGTAATATTGTCCGGGCGCTCCAGCGCCGTGCGAACCAGCCGCAAATCCGCTCCGCACGCGCGGCAAAACTGATCAGACTGGCGTTCTTCCAAACCGCAACCCGGACAAAACATACCTGGGAATCTCCTCGAATCTGGATTTTGAATTAACCGGAAAAATATACGCTCAAAATTTCGTTTTAGTTCAACAGCGCGGGCTTTCGATGCTGACTTATTTAACCTTGCTGACGGGCATTTCCTTGCCGTCCGAGCCGCGGATGAATTTGCCGGTCGTCAATGTGTCGTCGTCAAAGACGAATCTGTCCAGTCTGCTGCTCTTGCTGGCGTCGTCGGCGACGAAGTTGCGTTCTTCTTCAGCAAAGAAAATCATTGTGCCCGTGCCTTTCGCCCATTTGATTTCGTATGTCATTTTTACCGGCTTGACCGTGCAGGTCGTGTCGCCGACCTGGTAGGTTCCTTCGAAATTGCCGTTTTCATTGGCGGCGTTAGTTTTCGCGTCTTCCTTGAAATATCCGAGCAGGCTCTCGCCGTTGGTGTATTTGATGTCCGAGATTTTCCACGCGCCGTTTTGGCGGGCGAGCGCGTAATTCAAAGTTTCCTTGCGGTCGAAATTTTGAAACGTGACGGGAACGGTTGCCCTGTCGCCTTCGATTTTCGGCGCGCCGACCTTAAAATTTTTAATCCGGACGTCCTGCGCGTTGTAAAACGGGTCGAAATCCAGCACGCCGACTTCGTCCTTGTGCGTCGTCAAATCTTTCCAGATAAAATCGGCGAGCGTTTTATCGAAATATTTATCCAGAAGCTTGCGGCTTTTGCCGTCGAGAATCGCGCCGTTGTCCTTGTCGTGCGTTTTGTATAAATCTTTAACGAGCGCGTCGGGCGCGGTTTTACCGGCGGCGGCGGCGTTGGCGACGATTGATTCGGTCGTTTCGACATTCGAGTCCGGCGCGCCGTTCGCCGTGTCGGCGGCATTCTTTACCGTTTCCGTTCTGCTTGCGGAAGCGCAGTTAAAAGTGGAAAGCAAAATCAGCAGCAGCAGAATTGATTTAATTATTTTTTTGTTCATAAGTCCGTCTGAAAAAATCGCTTTTTGCCTTCGGCGATTATCTTAATCCGATTTCACGCCGGCGTCTAAATAAAAGAATTATTTTCCCGATAAAATACCACTGCAAACCGCCGACGATAATTCCGACCAAGCCGGGAATAAAAACGACGCACAAAACGGAAGCGGCGCGCGGCGACATTATCATCAAAAGCCAGGGAAATAATTGGTGCGACAGCAGCATCGCAATCATAAGAATATGGATTCCCGGCACCAGCACGTAAATAATATAAACGTCGTCGTAAGGCATACCGGGAATAAATACGCCCGTCGGATACAAAGCCATCGCCGCCGAAATTATCAAGCCGTGAATCACCGCGAGCCGGGCAGGCAGCGATAAGGCGCGAAACAAATACACGGTTTTTTTAATTCGTCCGAGCATATTTACGGAAACGAGCGACCGCTTTTTCCTGTTTTTCCCGACGCGTCAGGGAATATTTTCAAGTCCGGCTTTTCCAGTTCAAAATCGCGTCGACCGACGCCTGCGTGATCGGATGATAACCCGGACGCGCTTTGGCGTAAATGTTTCCGGCGCGCGTTTTTCCTTCGGGCGTTTTGACGAGTTCTTCAAACAGCGGCTTGACGAATTTGCGCCGCCCGATTGAGGTCAGAAACTCTTCGAGTCGCGGATTTGCCGCTTCGTATTTATTGCGGATGGACATCAAA
This sequence comes from Pyrinomonadaceae bacterium, assembly GCA_036388635.1. GTDB lineage: Bacteria > Acidobacteriota > Blastocatellia > Pyrinomonadales > Pyrinomonadaceae > JALZHR01. Next base: position 9,328 of record DASVRL010000149.1, on the reverse strand, counting down.
AGCCATTGAAACGCGATTTCCGAATTGCCGCTGCGCGTCAAATTAAACGCGCCGTCAAGCTCGCTCATTCGTCGCGCGCCCACGTCCGCCGGCAGAGTTTTCAGAAAATGCAGCCATTCCTGCGTCGTCCACGCCCGGGTTTGAATGGCGTTTGTCCGCAGTTTTCCGTCCAGCCAGTTTCGCGCCTGCGCTTCGACTTTATTAAAAGCGTCGGAGGCGGGCTGCGGCGCGTTTTTCGGCAAGCCCGGTTCATAAATCCACTCGTCGATATTGGCGCGCAAAAGCCTGTTCTTGTCGCGTTCGGTGTTTACATTGGCAAACTGTCGCTTATCGGTCAGTTGTTTATCCAGATAATCGACAAAAGTTTCGGTCGTGATGCTTTGAAAAGCAAAGCTATCGAAATAATCGCGCACGAATTTATCGAACCTGGCGCGCCCGACTTTTTCTTCCATCCAGCGCAGAAAAAGCGCGCCTTTTTCGTACGGCACGCCCGTAAAGCCTTCGTCCGGGTCGCGCCCCTGTAAATCGACGTGCAGAATCTGGTCGCGCGCCGCCAAGCCCGACATTTCTTCTTCGAGCGAGCGGCGTCCCAGGGTCGCTTCCATTTCGCGGCGCGGTTTGCCGTAAACTTCCTCGATTATTCGTCGTTCCAGATAAGTCGTGAAACCTTCGTTGAGCCAGAAATCGCGCCACGTCGCGTTCGTCACGAGATTGCCCGACCAGGAATGCGCCAATTCGTGGGCGACGAGCGAAACGAGGCTTTTATCGCCCGCCAGAATCGTCGGCGTGGCAAAGGTCAGCATCGGGTTTTCCATTCCGCCGAACGGGAAGCTCGGCGGCAGAACCAGCAAATCGTAACGCCCCCAGCGATACGGTCCGTAAATTTTTTCGGTCGCCTCAACCATCTTTTCCGTGTCGGAAAGCTCGGTCGCCGCTTTCGCCAGCACCGAAGGCTCGGTGTAAACGCCCGTGCGTTTGCCGAGTGAGCGAAACCGCAAATCGCCGACGGCAATCGCAATCAGGTAAGACGGAATCGGGCGCGTCATCCGAAAACTATAATCGCCGCCGCGCGCCGAAGTTTGCGAATTGCCTTCGGCGCTCATCACGGCAAGCAGATTCTTCGGCGTGCGAACGCGCGCCGTATAAGTTATGCGAACCTGCGGCGAATCCTGCAAGGGTATAAAGCTGCGCGCGTGAATCGCCTGCGCCTGCGAAAACATAAACGGCAGTTTTTTGCCCGCCGTCTGCGAAGGCTCCAGCCACTGCAAACCCGAAGCCGCCGGGCTGGTCGAATAAGAAATACGAACGAACACCGCGCTCTCGGGCAATTGAATCGTCAAAGGCGCGCCGAGAATCTTATCCGCCGCGCCGACATCGAATTTCGTTGTCCGGTAATTTTTGGCGTCGACGCCGGCGGCTTCGACCTTTTCTATCTTCAAATCGCGCGTGTCTAAAACGAGCGGCGCTTTTTGGTCAGCGCGGTCTAAAGCCAAAATCGCCGTGCCCTGCAAAATCTTTTTATCAAACACGACATTCCAATTTAAATCAACGTGAGACACTCTGACCTGCTGCGGGTTTGAGTAAGAATGCACGTCTTTGACAAGAGCCTGTTTCGGCGCCATCATTAGCAGCGCCGGTTTCTGACCGCTGATAACGGTCAGAAAATTTGCGCCGAAAACCAGCGCCGCGCAAAAGAGAATCGCAGGATTTTTAATTTTCATTATCATTCGTAAACTTCTCCGTCCAATAATTTGTTCAGCTTGTCGAAAGCCGCTTGAGAGTTTCGGGGAAAGTCAAAAAATATTCGTTTCCGATTATAGATTCAGTTGGCGAAAAACGCGATGCCGAACGAAAAGGGGAAATTTTCACCGGCGTCGAATTAAGCCCGAAGCGAGCGCGGAATCCGGAGAAACAATTATATTATTTGCTATTTACCGATAAATAGCGCACTGTAGATATGTTAATCCTTCTCTCGCATCCGCTTTTTGATGCGCTCGTCTAAGACGGTTTTCCGGATAAGTTTGAGAGCAGGCTGGTTATAACTACAGAAGTCGCTCTTTTTTGAGCATCCGAAATCCGACTCTTCGCAGCTTACCGTTTTCTCCGAAGCCAACTCGATTCGACGCTTCTTTTGAAATTCCCTGACGGGGAAAAAGGTATATAATTTTATGTCAATGAAACTTTATGTAGGAAATCTTTCCTTTGAAACATCGCAGCAGGATTTGGAAGTTATCTTCGGCGAAGTCGGCACGGTCGAATCAACCAATCTCATCGAAGACCGCGAAACGGGTCGCTCGCGCGGCTTTGCGTTTATCGAAATGTCGAGCGAAGAAGAAGGTCAAAACGCCATTACCAAGCTGAACGGCAAGGAAATCAGCGGTCGCGAATTAATCGTCAACGAAGCCAAACCGCGTGAAAATCGCGCCGGCGGCGGTTACAACGGCGGCGGCGGCGGAAATCGCGGCGGCGGCGGTGGCGGCGGTTCGCGCTGGTAGATTTTTGAACATCTACGATGTTTATAAGAGAAGCCTCTGGCAAATGCCGGAGGCTTTCTTTTTTTGAGCATGTTTTAATCTAACGTCGCCGGAAGAAAAGAATGCGGAAATTAGTTGCTTTAAATCTAAATTCTAAATTGGAAATTCTAAATTATTTTGGAAAGCATTAGGGCGAATTAATTTAGAATTCAGAATTAACCCGCTTTCTCTTTTGCGCTTTGAATTTCATTGGTCTCAAACGGCGTTAATTTAATAAACCGATAAAAGCGTCCGCTAATCTATCGCGCCAGCTTGTCCAGGTGTGTCCGGTGACGCTCTCCCGGTAAGCGACCGGATAACCTTTGGCGCGCAGCATAACGTTGACGCGGCGACTGTCTTCGACGCCTTCCAGCACGCCGTCGTCGAAATAAAATTTAAATTTTGTTTTCCCGGCGTCGAGCTTCGCGAGTTCTTTGACGACGCGCTCGTTATTGACCCAGAACGAAGAGCTTTGACCGCCGATGCGCGCAAATTTGTCGGGATGCCGCAAGCCGATCCAGACGCTCGTAATTCCGCCCAGAGATGCGCCGAGCAGGGCGCGCCCGTCGCGATTCCGAATCGTCCGGTATCTTTTGTCGATTTCCGGAACGATTTCACCGGCGACAAAATCCGCCCACGCGTCATTCGCCCAATATTCTTTCGTCCGCTCGCGCGGGTCGATAAAAACCATTATAAAAGGCTTGATTTTTCGCGCTCCGACCAGACTTTCCTGCTGCACGTCGGCTTTCGCTCTGTGCAGATATTCGCTTCCGTCCTGAAAATATAAAACCGGAAAACGCTTGTTTGCATACGTCTGAAACTCGTAAACGGACGGCAAATAAACTTTGATACGACGCGCGCCGAAATGTTTCGTCTGCAAATCGAATTCTTCGAGCTTTCCTTCGATGAAAAATTCCTTATCCATACCGTCAATTTTAAAACCCGGTTTTTTGTCCCAGACGGTCGGCTCGTAACCGGGCATCGCGAAAACCGAATTCTCGCCGCCGACGCCGTTGTCGATTTTATTCGGGTTCAGCGGGTCGGCTATCCATTTGCCGTCGACGATGAGTTTATATTCAAACTTCGCCTGATTATCAAACGGCAGAATCAAAATCTGATAGCTTCCGAAATTTTGAAATTTCCGTCCGTGCGGGCGCCAGTTGGTAAAATCTCCGGCAATTTCGACCTTGCTCGCCGCGCCGCGATAAACAAACATCACGTCGGTTTTTTCCGCGTCTTTCAAACCGAAAAGGCTCGGACTCGGCGCGCCGGCGCGCGGCGGCGAGAAAATACCGTTTCCCTGTCCGGTTGTTTTCGTATCGGACGAGCGGATTTTGACTCTTTCAAACGCCGACGCGCCGTCCGGCGTGACGATGCCGACGATCACGATTTCTTCCGCCTCGGGCGCGACGACTTCAAACGAAATCTCGCCTTTTTCGTTGACCGGAAGCAGCCGCGTTTCGCCTCTGAAAGACATCGCCACTTTCGCGCCCGGCATACTCTGGCGCGTAAAACCGAATTTCTGACCGGCGTTGACGGGCAAAACAACTTCTTCGTCCAGACCGCCGAAATTGCTGACCTGTGTCGGGATTCCGTTTTTAACGTAGCGATTATAGACAATATCGGGCGTGTCCAGATTTCTGCCTTCCTGCAGATTGACGGCGAGACGGATAAACTGCGCCATCGACCACGCGAGCGGAGTTGCCGAGCCGGTGCCTTCGCCGAACGCGAGATTCGGCGAAAACTGCGAATCGGCTTGCGGCACTTCCTTTTTGTCCCAGATTTGTTCGGGAATCATCAAGCCTTCGTTGGCGAAAGCGAGCATCGCGTCAAGCCGGTGCTGCGAGGCGACTCGCGTTTCCTGCAGCATTTTTTCCGCCGGCGTCAACCCGCGCGGCAGAGGCTTGTTTTCGGCGTAAAATTTAGCGCGATGGGTGTTATATAATGCCAGTTCATATTGCCCGCGCTCGCCCGAAAGCAGCGCCCAGAGCCTTCCTTTTCCGGTGTATTTCCCGTCCCAGTTCCAGCGCCGCCCGTCGTCCATCTCGCCGTAACCGTCGTAATTGTAACGATAAAATGCCTCGCCGTTCGGCGTCCTGACCTTGATAACCTCGTCGATGACTTTCACCGATTTTTGAATTAAAGGGTCGTCAGCCGGTTTGATTCCCAGGCGCACCAGCTCCAGAAATCCGGCGTCGACAATCGCGCGTTCGTCAAAAAATCCCGCGCCGTTATTCAGCTCGATTTTCTCGCCTTTATTCGGCGCGCCGTTTTGCGTAATTCGCAGGTAATAAATGCCGTCGCCGTATAAACCGGTCGTCGTTGCCGTCCAGCGCTCGACGTTGCGCGCCCAATCGTCAGCCGTCGCCAGGTAAACGGTCGCCGACGCTTCGTCGCCGTTGCGCCGCGCGATTTCCGCCGCGCAGACGAGTCCGGCGATTTCCGCCGCGATGGTCGAAGGCGAAAATCCGGCTTCCTCTTCCCAGCGCTCCTGCGGCGTTCGCGGACCGGTTTTCACTAAAAAATCCGCCGATTTTTTGACGTGATTCGTGTAAGTCGCTTTATCGAATCTGCCGAGCTGATACGCGAGAATCAAAGGAAAAGCGACTTCGTCCAGCTGCAGCGAACCCCAGAAAGGCTTGCCGTCGAGCCACGAATTCTGCGGAAAGCTGCCGTCCGGCTTTTGTTGAACTTTAAACAGAAAATCCAGCGCGCGCTCCGCCGCCGCTTTATCGCCCAGAGCCATAAAAGCCGTCGCCACCTGATACAAATCGCGCGACCAGACCAGATGATAACCGCCGACGTTGTTTTCGTTGGCGTTCTCGCCGCCGCCCCACGGAACGCTCAAGCTGGCGATGTTGGCGCCCTGATTCGCTTTGTCCTCGTGCGCCTTTAAAATCATCGCCGCCATATTGAACTGGGCTTGATATTTTTCGTCGACTTTGCGCAGAGTTTTAAGATAATCAATCCAGCTTTCCTCGTATTCCTGCGAGGTTTTCGGAAAACCTTTCAAAAGGGAATTTTGCGCGGCTTGCAAAGCTTCGGCGGCGGTTTTTCCGAATCCGAGAGATATTTCAAAATCGAAACTCTTTGATTTAGAAAGCGTGGCGAAAACCGGCGCCAGTTTGGCGACCTGCACGACGTTTCCGTTTTCGGCGCGCATATACGGATCAGCGATTTTTCCCGTTTTCTTCAATTGCTCCAAGCCGTCGCTCGTGCCTAGAAAACCGCTTGTCATCTCGCTGAAGCGGCAATAGCGACAGGTCAGCGCCGAAGCTTTATCGCCGTCGATTGACAAAAACGCGTTTGCCTGCGACCAGCCCGTGTCGTGCATTCCGCTGTTTGCCAGCGAAGGGTCGTAATAAATGTAAAGCTGATCGTCGGGCGTTTCGCTGTAAAACTTCACCGAAATCATCACGGAATTATTTTTCGGGTCGGTGACGTATGTTTTGCGGATGCTCCATCGGCGCGTCTTTGCCGAGTTCGTCTGCACGAACGAAAGCGAGCCGGCGCTGGAAAAGTTTTTATAAACGCCGATATTGGAAACGGGCGAGACGTTTTTCGTCCGGTTGATATTCAAAACTTCGACTTTCTGAGTCGTGTCGTCTCTTTCGGTTTCGACTTTTCCGTTTTTTGAATTAACCACGACAAACTGCAAAAGATGCACGTTCGCCACCGTCACGTCCGGGTAATAAACTTCCGTCAGCGCGCCGCCCTGCAGCGTAAACCAAACCTTGCTTTCCGGATTAGCCGAAGTTCCGACGCCCTGTTTACCGGCGCTCGCCCATTGCGCGTCTTTGCCCGGCGCATTCGGGGCGAGAGTTTGTTGAGCGAAGGAAGCCGAAAAAAGAAAAAGCGCCCACAAAAGAGCGCCGAGCGACACAGATATTTTTTGTGATTGATTAAATTTCATCGTTACTTCTTAACCGTAAATTTGCCGTCTTTCCATTCCAAATCATAGAGTTTTTCGCCTCTCTCGCTGATTTCGTAATCCTCGCCTTTCTCGATTATTTTTTTGGCGAAAACCTTGACGGTCGTGCCGTAGCGCGGCATTTCGTAGATATTTTTCCGGCTGAATTGCGGAACGGTCGCGGCGGAAACGTCGGTCCAGTTTCCGTTCGGATAATCGAGAAAGTAGGAATCTTCCATCATCTCGGCAAAAGTGCTGACGCCGACCAGATAAGTTCCGTCCGGTCGCTTGAACAAAGCCATTTCCAGACAGCTCTGCGCGCCGTCGCAGCCGCCTTTCAGATAGCCGTTTTCCGTGTCTTCGACATCGACAAAGGTTTTCAGATAATCCAGCCTCGCTTTGCGGCAGTCCTTATCCGTTTCCGGCTGACAACCTTCCAGCGTGAAATACTTCTGCGGCAGAAGCATAAAGAAATCGCGCACCGTCTTCGGCTGACCGGATGAAACTTCATTTGTTTCGGACTCTTTTAATTCGGATGTTCCGCTTCTGCTTGAAGCCGCCGCGCCGGAATCAACGTTTCCGGTATTCGTGTTATCGACCGTCGTTTGATTGCTATTGCCCGTCGACGGAGTCGCGGATTCGCGGCAGCCATTCATCATTAAAACGCAGAGGACGCAAACCGCCAGCAATTTTATGCGCATATTCTCTCCTGAATTGATAAAAATTACTTTCTTCTGAATATCCTGAAACCGAAGGCATCGAGCGCGATGACTGGAATAGAGACGGATTTTTTCTCGACGTTCGGCGTAATATCTTCAAAATTTCCGCTCGCTTCGACCGAGCCGAAAAACGGCGCGCTGGTCATATTGATTGCCACCAGAATTTCTTCGTTGCCGCCCTGCCGCCGCAAAAACGTCAAAACTTTTGTCTCGTCGGAGTTTTTCAGCCAGATTAAATCGCCGCGCCGCAAAGCGACGGAGTTTCGGCGAAGCTCGGTCATCGCTTTGTAAAATTTCGGAAAATCCTGCCGCCTTTCCTGTATCTGCCAGAAAACCGGCAGTTTTTCAAACAATGCGGGCGCGCCCGATTCGGTCGTGTCGCCGGCTTCCATGCCGTTATAAAACATCGGCACGCCGTCCAATGTGAAAACCAGCGCCTGCGCCGCCAGCGCGCCTTTTTCGCCGAAACGGGCGATGGCGCGGCGCTCGTCGTGATTGTCGGAAAAGCGCATTCGCAAAGCGTTTTTCGGAAATTTCGCTTTCTGTTCTTCCCAAACGCGGCGGATTTCCGTCGCCGGTTTATTGCCTTGCAGAACTTCGGTCAAAGCCGAATGATTCGCCCACGAATAATCCAAATCGAAGGCTTTGACCAGCAAATCCGGCGATTCCCATTCCGCCAGCCAAATCGTGTCAGCCTTGATTTTATCGACTTCGGCGCGCGCCGTTTCCCAGAAATCGGTGGGCACGAAACCGGCGACGTCGCAGCGAAAGCCGTCCAAATCGTAATCGCGAACCCACATTTTCAACATCTCGATAATATATTTTCTAAGTTCGGGATTGTCGTAATTCAAATCGGCGACGTCAGCCCAATCCGGCACGGGCGGAATGATTTCGCCTTTCGCGTTTTTCGTATAAAACGCCGGATTTTTCATCATCACGCTGTCCCACGCGGTGTGGTTGGCGACGATGTCGATGATGACTTTCAGCCCGCGCCGGTGCGCTTCCGAGACGAGGCGTTTTAAATCGGCGCTCGTGCCGTAATCGGGATTGACGGCGTAAAAATCTTTCACCGCATACGGCGAGCCGATGGTGCCTTTCGCTTTTTCCCTGCCGAGCGGATGAATCGGCATCAGCCACAAAACCGTGACGCCCGTGTTTTTTAATCTGTCCAAATCCGCCGTAATCGAATTAAAATCGCCTTTCTGCGAATACTGGCGAGGAAAAATTTCATAAATCACGGCGTCTTTGACCCAATCGGGCGACTGCCGCGCATTCTCTTTCGAGAAATCACGTGTCGGCTGTTGAGCGAATATAAAATTAAAGAAAATTAGAGCTAAAACCGGCGCGCCGAGCATCTTTTTTAAAATCATCATAAAAATATTCCCGCTTCGATTAAATTAATTTTCGGAAAGACAGGTAGTTTGCCTCTCCGTCTCAATCTTTATCTTCAAGTTCCGCGCCCGCAATCCCGCTGACGGTCGGAACGGAAGTTTCGATATTCGCCGCGCCGACGTCTTTGACGAGCAAAACGCTGACCGCCGCCAGCAGCATCACCAAACCGCCGAACATCACGACGTTCAGCGGGTCGGCGCCCAGAACGTTTTCGTAAAGCTGCGGAACAATCAGCGACATAACGATTTGCGGAATGACGATAAACAAATTGAAAACGCCCATATAAACGCCCATCCGCGAAGGCTTAATCGCGCCCGCCAGAATCACATACGGCATCGACAGAATCGAAGCCCAGGCGATGCCGACGCCCGCCATTCCGAGCCACAAAAAATATTTGTCGTGGGCAAAATAGGTGGAAAGCAAGCCCAAACCGCCGAGCGCGAGACAGATAAAATGCACCATTTTCCGGCTCGTCGCTTTGGCGAGCACGGGAAGCAGAAACGCGACCAGAAAACAGACGACGTTATAAACCGCAAATGAAAGCCCGCCCCATTCGGTTCCGGCGGCGAAAAGCGGCGATTTTTCGTCCGGCGCGAGGTAAACGTGGCGCGCCACCGTCAAACCGTAAAACTGCCACATACACGGCAAAGCGAACCACGTAAAAAACTGTACGACGGCGAGTTGTTTCATCGTCGTCGGCATATCTTTCAGCGCGTTCCATATTTCACCGACAATACTGCCGACCACATTGTCTTCGGCTTGTTTGCGGCGAAATTCTTCCATATCTTCGGGCG
>DASVRL010000148.1:0-16480 GCA_036388635.1 Pyrinomonadaceae bacterium | reverse complement strand
TTTTGCACGGTTGACAGCCAATTTCACCCAATCCTGGATTGCGGCATCTTTGGTTTGGGACATTCTGAAAATATCGCCGTTCTGAACCGGTTGCGTGAGAAGTACGCTGCCGTTTTCGTCTTCGACCTTTACGGTTCCTTCTCCGGAAATCTGGAAAGTCTTGTCGTGAGAACCGTATTCTTCGGCTTTTTGCGCCATTAACCCGACATTCGGAACGGAACCGAAAGTTTTCGGGTCGATTGCTCCGTTACGCTTCATATCCTCGATAATCGCCTCGTAAAAGCGCGCGTAAGTTCTGTCGGGAATAATGCAGACGGCGTCTTCTTCTTTCCCGTCTTTGTTCCACATTTTTCCGCCGCCGCGAACCAGCGACGCCATCGAAGCGTCTACAATCACGTCCGAAGAAACGTGGAAATTGGTGATTCCGTTGTCCGAATTGACCATTGCGATTCGCGGTCCGTTTTCTATTGCTTTTTCGATGTCCGCCTTTATTTCGGCTTCTTGTCCGTGTCCGGCGATTTTTTCGAAAAGCGTGGCTAATCCGAAGTTCGGATTGATGTCCAATTCTTTAAAAGTGTCTTTATGTTTTTCAAAAACGTCTTTAAAGTATGTTTCGACGATCGCCCCGAAAATAATCGGGTCGGAAACCTTCATCATCGTCGCTTTTAAGTGCGCGGAAAGGAGAACATCTTTTTCTTTGGCTTCCGCGATCGCTTCCTCGACAAAAGATTTCAGGGCGGAAAGATTCATTACCGAAGAATCAATCACTTCGCCCGGCTTTAACGGCGCGTAATCTTTCAGAACCTGTTCGGAATTGTCATTTCCATAGAAAACGATTCTGAATTTTCCTTCCCGTTCCACTGTCGCGGAAGTTTCTGAGCCGTAAAAATCTCCGGAATTCATATGTGCTATAGACGTTTTAGAATCCGCATTCCAAACTCCCATTCGATGAGGATTCGCTTTCGCGTAATTTTTTACGGCTTTCGCGGCGCGCCGGTCGGAATTTCCTTCTCTCAACACGGGATTTACCGCGCTTCCCAAAACGCGCGCGTATTTTTTGTTGATGGCTTTTTCTTCGTCCGTTCTGGGTTCCGCCGGGTAATTCGGCACCGCGAAACCTTGCGACTGAAGCTCGGCGATCGCTTCTTCGAGCTGCGGAACGGAAGCCGAAATGTTCGGAAGCTTGATGATGTTGGCTTCGGGTTTGGTTGCCAGTTCGCCCAAGTCGGAGAGCGCGTCGGGAATTTTCTGGTCGTCTTTCAAGTGTTCGGGAAAGTTGGCTAAAATTCGCCCGGCGAGCGAAATATCCGGAACTTCGATTTCGATACCGGCGGATTTCGTAAAAGCTTTTAAGATCGGTAAAAAAGAATGCGTCGCCAACAGCGGCGCTTCATCGGTTAAAGTGTAGTAGATTTTTGACATTTTATTGCTTGTTTTTATTTCAAATTATTATTAGTTCATCGAACTAATTTTGATAACCAAAAAACAGTTTATGGTTAAAACACAAGATCAGTTAAGAACAATCAGTAATTAACGTTATTCTAGTCAACTTTAACTCAAAACGTAAATTAAAAAGTCGAAAATATTTCCGTTTTATTATTCAATTTTTGCCGCGCGAAATGCACCGCCGAAATAAAAAGACGGTTCATTGTTTCTCAAAAATCATTTTCAAAAAAAAAATGTCAGATTTTGTTGATTTTTATCATAAGTAAGTGAGATGAAAAATTTGAACACGCGTTTTTGACTGCAATTCGCCCGTCGAGGCTTGAAACGCAAAGTCACGAGTTACATTTATTAATAAGTTTCAAATAAAGTTTTTTCGTCACAGAAAATTATCAAAATAAAACGGAGGTTGCCGAAAACTCAACAAAAAGTAGGCAATAAATTTTATGTCAGAACAGAATCCCGATTTTTACATGCCAAAAGTCCTGCTGGCGGCATCGCCGGTTTTGAATACTTTGAGAGCTTATAGCGCCGATTTGGGAACATGGGCTTCGCTGAACGTGAACGTCGATGCATCGGATGTTTTCCTGAACGGCGGTTCGGCGGCATTAGCCGCATCGCCCGTCCTTAATACACTGCGAGCTTACAGCGCGATTACCGGAACCTGGGCGAGCCAAAATGTTAATGTCGATGCGTCCGATGCGTTCAGAGCGGCAGGTAACACTGTATTGGCGGCTTCGCCCGTTCTTAATACCTTACGGGCTTATAGCGCCATCACCGGAACGTGGGCAAACTTGAACGTTAACGTCGATGCGTCCGATGTTTTTAAGGTCGGTTCGCATGTTGCTCTGGCGGCTTCGCCCGTTCTAAACACACTGCGCGCATATAGTGCAATCACCGGAACGTGGGCTTCGCTTAATGTCAATGTCGATGCGTCAGACGTCTTTTTAGCGACCGGTAATACGATACTCGTTGCATCGCCCGTCCTTAATACACTTCGAGGATATAGCGCGATTACCGGAACCTGGGCTAACTTAAATGTTAATGTTGACTCGTCCGATGTTTTCAAAGTCGGCTCACATGTCGGGCTAGCCGCTTCGCCGGTTTTAAATACTTTGAGAGCTTATAGTGCGATTACCGGAACCTGGGCTGCGCTGAACGTGAACGTTGACGCGTCCGATGTTTTCAAGGCGTCGGGTAACAGTGCTTTAGCCGCGTCGCCGATACTTAATACTTTGCGAGGATACAGCGCCATCACCGGAGCGTGGGCTAACTTAAACGTTAACGTCGATGCGTCCGATATTTTCAAAGCCGGCAGCGTTCAAGGTATTGACAATAATTAAAACAATCTCAATCCCGAACGTACAAAAAAGAGCTTTGTGGTATTAAGCAAAACGGCTGGAAATTAAAAGATGTGCGAGCGAATTTGCTTTCGCCGCGTATCTTTTTTATTTTGTAAACAAATGGAAACGCAAAAATGTCCGATTTGTCTGACAGAGATTTATAAGAGCCCGCGTTATCCGAATTATCTTTGCGCTGCCTGCGCGTCACGGGCGTGTGATGCCGAAAAACGTCCGCTGGCATTTTTTAATGAAACGCTGACCGGCGGATTTTTGGCGTTTTATGCCGATACCAACGAAAAATACGAGAGCCATATTTGCTACGTCGATGATGTGAAATGCCGGGCGGATGAGGATTATTATGGCGGAATCGTCGTTCAGCCAATGAAGAATTAAATATGCCGAAAAAATCCAAAACCCAAAATTCAAAATCCGAAACCGGGCAGCCTTTGGTGGCGATAATTATGGGCAGCACGTCCGATTGGGAAACGATGAAAAACGCGTCGGACGTTTTGCGGGATTTCGCAGTGGCGCACGAATCAAGAGTCGTCTCGGCGCACCGGACGCCGGATTTGCTTTTCGAGTTTGCCAAATCCGCCGAGGCGCGAGGGCTGGAAGTCATCATCGCGGGCGCGGGCGGCGCGGCGCATTTGCCGGGAATGACCGCTTCGCAGACGGTTTTGCCGGTGCTCGGCGTTCCGGTGCAAAGCAAGGCTTTGTCGGGAATGGACTCCTTGCTTTCGATTGTGCAGATGCCGGCGGGAATTCCGGTCGGGACGCTGGCAATCGGCGCGGCGGGCGCCAAAAACGCGGCGCTTCTGGCGGTTTCGATTCTGGCGAATTCGCGTCCGGAATTGAGAGAAAAATTAAAGAAATTCAGAGAGAACCAGACAAAAAACGTTCTCGATTCGCAGATAAATTAATCGCGAATTTGGCGGAAATTTAAGCAGAAAGTTATCGCCCGAAATTTTTCGTAGTATAATTCACGCTTCGATTGCTTTAAGATGAAAATATGAAACACTTGGCTGGCGCTTTAATTTTGACCGTCGCCGCGACGCTCAATTTGTTCGCCCAATCGGACTGGCATACGTATCCGGTGCGCTCGATTGCCGAAGTCATCGCTTTGAATCCCGTCGAGGCTTCAAAAAACTCGGACATTATTATTTCCGCCAATCCTTTCCCTTCGAAAACCACCGCCGTCTATACGGGACAGCGCCGCGCGATCAGCCAGGACACGAAAAACTTTATCGGCTTGTGGGTTCAGACCAGAGGCGTGCCGCCGGAAAACGCCGCAATGCTAACCGAAGAATTTCTGTTCAGGGAAAAAGACAGAGAATACTGGCTTCCGGTTTTGAAAAAAGTCGCGCCCGTTTTCGGCAGAGAACTGAAGGAAGGCGATGAAATCACCATCTATTACTTTTTTCTCGGCGGCTACAACCCGAAAAAACTACAGGAAAAAAGCGTGGTGAAAGATAATCCGCCGAAACCCGCAGCCGAAGATAAAATCGAATGGATTTTCGCGGTCGAAGCCTTTCAGAAAAGCGCCTACAAAACGCAGACGCTTGCTGCGGCGATAGACAAAAGCCTTGAGAGTTCAGGCAACAAAACCGATTTTCTGATTGACGCGCGCCAGGTCAAATCAAAATCGAGGGTGATTTACACGGGCGAGGTGAGAAGCGCGAGCGAGAAAAAAATTCTCTTCTTAAAACGCTGGGCAGAGAAAATCGGCGCGCCTGCGGGCATCGTCGAACTGCTTCAACAGGAAGCGCATTTTCGCGACGGCGATAAATCTTACTGGCTGCCCGTCAGAAAAAGCATTCTCGACGAAATGCAGCGGCGGCTGAAAAAAGGCGATGCGGTCGAAATTCACACCATCCTCGCCGGAGCCGTCCCGCAGCCGACCGACTCTTTTGAATGGGTTTTCGTCGTCGGCGAATTTACCAGGTGATTATCGGTGAAGCCCGATTTTGCCGAATTCGTATCGAACCGGAAGAAATTAAAAACATTTCGTGACGAACGGACGGAAAAAGTTTTAGAATCGACTCCGGATTAAATCAAAACATTCGTTCGTCGAACCGCTTGCCGAATTCAAACGACAAAATAAATTTCGCCGTCGCCGCGCTTAAGTCGTGGCGCGGCGACGAAAATTCACTTGAGCCTGCCGCCGATGCGGATTCGGCAAATTATGTTTTCAGCTTTATCGAATCCGACCGCCGGCGTTATCTTCGGCTCACGCCGGGCGGCGAAAGAACGAAAAATCAAATTGAAGCCGAGCTGGATTTTATCGCTTTTCTGCATCGGGGCGGCGTCGCTGCCGCGCAGCCGGTTTCGTCCGTCGCCGGGCGATTGATTGAAGAAATAGACGTTGCCGGAAATTTGTTGTTCGCCTGCGTTTTTGAAGAAGCCGAAGGCGAGCGTTTTCGCTACGATTCCGCCAAATTTAATAAAGAACATTTCCGTCTGCGCGGCAGAACGCTCGGACAAATTCACGCGCTTTCGAAAATTTACGCGCCGCGCGGAGATTTCCGCAGATTCGCCTGGAATGAAGATAAACTGCTGATTGAAGCGAATAAATTTTTACCCGGCGCGGAGAAAATCGTCTGGCGGGAATTTGAGATTTTGCGGCAATGGCTGCAAGATTATCCGAAATCGCCCGACAGCTTCGGATTGATTCACGGAGATTTCGGAGAGACGAATTATCTTTTTCAAAACCGCCGTCTGAATGTCTTTGATTTTGACGATTGTTGTTATCATTGGTTTTTGTACGACCTTGCCGTGACGATTTATCCGCACGGCTGGCGAAAGGAAGGACTTCAGCTGCTGGACTGGATTCTGGAAGGTTACGCGGAAAAGATGCCGCTAAATGCGGCGCCGGCAGAGATAACGATGTTTTGCCGCTGGCGTCTGGTTTATATGTTTCTGGTTTACGCGCGCAAATGGGGCTTTGCAAATTTGTCCGCGCCGCAAGCCGCGTGGTTTGCGCAAAAGCGCGAAAATATTGCCCGCGGGTATTTATGGCAGGTTTAATTCGGATAAAAAAAGAGCAAATTCTTCCCGGCTCGACCATCGGCGTTTTCGGCAGCGGTCAGCTCGGGCGAATGTTTGCCGTCGAAGCGCGCAAAATGGGTTATCGCGTCCACACGTTTTCGCCCGATTCGGACACGCCGACCGGGCAGGTCGCCGATTTTGAAACCTCAGCCGATTACGAGGATCTGGACAAGGTGCGGGAATTTGCCGAAGCGGTCGATGTCGTGACGTTTGAATTTGAAAACGTTCCGTCAAAAACCGTGGAAGTCGCCGCGCAGTTTGCCGAGGTGCATCCGAAAGGCGAAATTCTGCACACGACGCAGAATCGCCTGCGCGAAAAAAAATTTCTTTCGCGGAACGGTTTTCCCGTGACGCCTTTCCGGCACATTAAAACGGCGGAAGATTTGAGAAACGCCGCGCGCGAAATCGGCGTTCCGGCGATTCTCAAAACCGCCGGTTTCGGCTACGACGGCAAAGGTCAAACGAAAATTAAAGCCTTTGAAGAAATCGAAAACGCTTTCGCCAATCTGAAAAATCAGGAAGCCGTTCTGGAAGCTTTCGTCGAATTTGAAAAGGAAATTTCGGTCGTCTGCGCGCGTGATCGACGGGGAAATTTCGCGCATTACGGCGTTATCGAAAACGAGCACGCCAGTCATATTCTCGACGTTTCTTTTGCGCCCGCTCTCGTCTCCGAAAAAATTTATAAAGAAGCCGTCGAAATCGCGCGCGTCGTCGCCGAAACTTTGGATTACGTCGGAACTTTGTGCGTCGAATTTTTTTTAAGCCGAGACGAAAAGCTGGTGATTAACGAGCTTGCGCCGCGCCCGCACAATTCCGGTCATCTGACTTTCGATGCCTGCGTCACCTCGCAGTTCGAACAACAGCTGCGCGCCGTCTGCGGATTGCCTCTCGGTTCGACCGCGTTTTATAAACCGGCGGCGATGGCGAATTTGCTCGGCGACATCTGGCAATCCGGCGAGCCGAATTGGGCGCGAAGTCTGGAATTTCCGCAACTCAAGCTGCATCTTTACGGCAAAGCCGAACCGCGCGGCGGTCGCAAAATGGGACATCTGACGGCGCTCGCCGCGACGGCGCGCAAAGCGGTCGAAACGGTAACAAAAGCGCGCGAGGAATTAGCCGCGAACAAACACGAAAAAGCACGAACGAAATAAATCAGCGGCGAACGGCGCGAACGAAAACAATAAATGCTGCACTGCGCCGTTCGCCGCTGATTTTTAGTCTTCAGACTTCATTGTTACTATTTCCAGATTTTTATTGAAAAATTCCAGAACTTTCGCCCAGACGTCTTTTGCCGCCGCGGCGTCGTAAACTTCCGGTCGCGTGTCGTTGAAAAAAGCGTGGTCGGCGTCGTATTTCAGCGATTCAATCGGCAAAAAATTTTCTTCCGCGATTCTTTCCATCTCGCCGACTTTTTCCGGGTTAATCCATTGGTCTTTTGTTCCCGACACGAAAATGACCGGGCATTTTAAATCTTTCAGAGTAAATTCGTCGGGAATGTCGCCGTAAAACGGCGCCGCGGCGCCGATGTTTTCCAGCTCGCAGGCGGCGCGCAGGGCGAAAGTTCCGCCCATACAAAAACCCGTGATGCCGAATTTTTCGATGCCGTAAGTTTCCCGCGCCTTGTCGATCGCCATCTGAATCGTGTTCAAACCGTCTTCGACGTCGAGATTTTGCATTAATTTTCCGGCTTCTTCCTTGTCTTGCGTCACCTTTCCGCGATAAAGGTCGGGCGCGATTGCCGTAAAGCCCGCTTCGGCGTAGCGATTGGCAATGTCCTTGATGTGGTCGTTTAAACCCCACCATTCGTGAATTAAAATCACGGCTTTTCCGTTTGTCTCGTCCGCCGCCGTCGCCACGTAAGCGGTCGAAGCGCCGTTGGCGGTATTAAATTGTAAATTTTCGGTTTTCATAATTCCTCCTTGAAAAATTTTTGTTCTAAATTATAAACACGCCGGAGCAGCGCCGCGCAATTTTGCCGGAAAAAAACTTTTCGTGATATAAAATTGATGCCGGATTTCAACTTGAGAGAAAATTTTATGAAATATTTATTGACCTTTTTTATGTTGTTCGTTTTCCCGCTTGCCGGTCTTTGGCAAATTTCGGCGCAGGAAAAGCCTGAGAAAAATAAAAACGAAAAGAGCGTCGCCGAGCCGATCGCCGTCAAAGCCAACATAACCGTTCTGGACGCCGCCGGAAACGTCTCGGCGGACGACATTAAACAAACCGATTTGCGAATTTTCGAAGACGGCGTCGAACAAAAAATCACGTATTTTTCCAAAAAGGAAAACGTTTTGAATCTGGGATTTGTGATGGACAATACCGGCTCGATGCGTTTGCGGCTGGAAGAAATAGTTCGTACCGGCGGCATCGTTATCGACAGCTTAACTTCGAGCGACAGAGCGTTTATCACTCGTTTCGTTTCGAGCGATAAGGTGGAGCTAGTGCAGGAATGGACGGCGGACAAAGCGAAGCTGAAAATCGGTATGAACAATTTGTTTATCGAAGGCGGTCAATCGGCGGTGATTGACGGTTTATACATCTCTGTTAAAGAGAAAATTCTGGACTCCGCCGTTAAAAATCCGTCGCAGCGCTACGCGTTATTGTTGATAAGCGATTGCGAGAACCGCGACAGCTATTATAAATTGGAGCAATTACTGGCTTTAACAAAAGGTACGGACATCCAGATTTTCGTGCTCGCCGACACGTCTGATTTAAGCAATTCGTTTAATGATTATACAAAAGTAAAAAACGGCAAGAAAAACGCCGAGTATTTAGCTCACACTTTAGCTTTGCAAACCGGCGGAACGGCTTTCGTATTCAGTAAAGAGAAAGACAGAAAAGATATGCCGAACGTGCTGAAAACACTGGTTGCCGAAATGCGCGCGCCGTACGTCGTCGGCTATACTTCGACTAATCAAAAGCGCGACGGCTCGCCGCGAAAGCTCACCGTCGAGGTCGCCGACAGCAGCAGCAGCAGCGCCAAAGGCGAAAAACGGCGAGGCGTGATTCGTGAAAATTTTGTCGTGCCGAAAGATTAAAAATTTAAACAGGGAAACGATAACGAGATGTTAAAAAATCTGTTAGCTACTTTATTAATTTTGACGTTTTGCCAGCCGGTTTTTGTTTTCGCGCAAACAAAGCAAAAAATTTCTTTGCTGCTTGTGAACGGCAAAATTTTCACGGCTGACGCGCAGTTTTCCGTCGCCGAAGCGGTAGCCGTCGACGGCGAAAAAATCGTCGCGGTCGGGAAAACGAGCGATTTAAAAGCCAGATATCAGGCGGCGCGGGAAATTGATTTGCAGGGAAAGCTCGTCACGCCCGGATTCAACGATGCGCACGTGCATTTTTTGCGCGGCGCGCTGGCGCTTTTAAACGTAAATCTGCTCGACGCAAAATCGCTGGCGGAAGCGCAGGCGCGCGTGGCGGCGAAGGCGAAGGAAGTAAAACCCGGCGAATGGATTGTCGGGCGCGGCTGGGACCACACCATCTGGAAACAAAATTTTCCGTCACGAAAAGACCTCGACCAGGTCGCGCCGAATAATCCGGTTTATCTGGTGCGCGTCGACGGACACGTCGCCTGGGTCAATTCGCAGGCTTTGAAGCTGGCGGGAATCGACCGCAACACGCCGAATCCGGAAGGCGGCGAGATTGAAAAAGACGCGCAGGGCGAACCGACCGGAATTTTGAAGGAAACCGCGCAGGGCTCGGTCAGCCGCCTGATTCCGCAGCCCGACCAGCCCCAGCTTTTCAAAGGGCTGGAAACCGCGCTCGATATGGCGCGGCGTTACGGCATTACCTCGGTGCAGGATAATTCCGGCTACGAAACGACCAAGCTTTACCGCGCGTTTTTGCAGCAGGACAAACTGACCGTGCGCGTTTCGGAATGGCAGGATTTTGAAGATTCGGTTGAAAAATTAAAAGCGCAGCGCGCCGAATTCGCTTCGTTTAAAGATAATCCGTCACGTTTAAAGCTCGGCGCTTTGAAAGGCTATGTTGACGGAACTTTAGGCTCGAAAACCGCCGCGATGCTCGCTCCTTTTTCCGACGACGCGGGCAATTCCGGCATTCCGCGCCGTTCGGCGGAAGAATTAACAAAAATGATTGTTGAGCGCGATAAGGAAGGTTTTCAGATTGCGCTTCACGCCATCGGCGACCGCGCGAACCGGATGGCTTTGGACGGATTTGAGACGGCAAGAGCAGGAGAGAAAAAGCCCGAACAATCCAAATCCGAGCTGCCCAAAGCGGAAACAAATCCGGCGGAACTGAACAAGAATGACCCGCGAAATATCCCGCCGACAATCGGGAAAGACCAACTGCCGGTAAAACCTTTTACGGTTTACGATGGTCAAACGCTGCGCCGGGGCGAGTTTACTTTTACCGTAGCCTACCGCGGCGAATTTCTTAATCCTTTGCGTCATCGCATCGAACACGCGCAGGTTATTTCGCCGACCGATTTCAAGCGTTTTGGTGAATTAAATATAATCGCTTCGATGCAGCCTTCGCACGCGATTTCCGACAAGCGCTGGGCTGAATCAAGGCTCGGCGAATATCGCGTTCTGGGCGCGTACGCGTGGCATTTTATGCAAAGTTACGGCGTTCACGTGCCGTTCGGCACGGATTTTCCGGTCGAGCCGATAAATCCGTACAACACGCTCTACGCCGCCGTTTCTCGACAGGACGCCGAAGGCGACCCGATCGGCGGCTGGCAGCCTCAGGAGCGCCTGACGATTGCCGCAGCGATTCGCTGTCACACTTACGAGTCGGCTTACGCCGAATTTTCCGAAAAGGAAAAAGGCGAAATCAAAACGGGAATGCTGGCTGATTTGGTCGTCCATTCCAAAGATTTGCTGACGATCGAGCCGAAAGAGATTTTAATGACCGAAGCGGTTTTGACCGTTTTTAACGGGCGAGTGGTTTACGAGAAGAAGTAAGAATTAGCCACTATGGAACGGAAAAAGGAAAATGGAAAGCGGAAAATTTAAAGAGTGATTTTATTTTTCGCTTTCCATTTTCCTTTTTTTAATTTTTTAAGCCACCGCGCCGCCGCAGCTTGAGCCTGCGCCCGCCGTGCAGCCGAAGCAGTGCGCCGCCGTTTTGATTTCGCGGTTGGTAAAGTTTGCAGGCGTAAAATCGAAAATCGTCTGCGGCAGGCGCTCGTCAACGGCGATTTCCAGCATTTGATTAAAGTCGCAGTCGTAGAGAAAGCCGCGCCAATCGACGCTCAGCGTGTTGCGGCACATTAAGCCCTCGACGGTCGCCGGATTAAAAGCGTTAATCAGTTTCGTCATATAGCTTTCTTCGTTTTTCGAGTGCCTGAGCCAATCCAGAAAGCGCGCAATCGGCATATTCGTAATCGTGTAAAGATTGTTGAAATGCAGATTGTAGCGGCTTTTCAGCTCGCGTTTGAAATCGGCTTCGATGGCTTCCTGCGCGGGCGGCAGAAATGCTCCCGTCGGATTGTAAACCAGATTCAGAATCAAATGGCTGCCTTCGATGCCGTAGCCGAAATCATTCAGGCGTTTTATCGCTTCGACGCTTTTTTCAAA
Organism: Pyrinomonadaceae bacterium; assembly: GCA_036388635.1. Taxonomy (GTDB): domain Bacteria; phylum Acidobacteriota; class Blastocatellia; order Pyrinomonadales; family Pyrinomonadaceae; genus JALZHR01. The sequence continues at coordinate 5,103 of DASVRL010000148.1, read as the reverse complement.
AACGCCCGTGCCGCGCTGCGCGTCCGTCTGCTGCTGCAAAAAATAAGGCAGGCTGGAAACGACTTCGACCTCGTTTTCCGAAAAAAATCCGGGTAAATCCGTCTGGTGCGGCTCGAACATCACGGTCAGATTGTGCCTGACCATCACGCGCGCGCCGGTTTTGCGCGCTTCGGCGACCAGATAACGAAACGAAGGATTCAGCTCCGGCGCGCCGCCCGTAATGTCGAGCGTCGGAATTTTAAATCCGCGCAAGACGTTCAGACACGCTTCGACGGTTTCCGCCGCCATAATTTCCGTGCGTTTCGGACCGGCATCGACGTGACAATGCTTACAGGCTTGATTGCAGAGTTTCCCGACGTTGATTTGCAGAATTTCGACGCCGTTTGAGCGCAGCTCAAAGCCGTGCGCGCCGAGTTTATCGTCAAAATTGACGGACGTTTGCGGCAGCGCGGGCTTGCCGCCCCGACGAGTGATTTGGACAGCTTGCATATCTTAGCTAATGTCTTGAATTTTAGAGATTTTGCCGTCAGCGAAGCGAAAAACCGATTTGCCTTTCAGTTTGATTTCGTCGCCCGCCTTTAATCCGTTCGGCAAATCAACGGCAATTATGCCCCGGTAATCGATATTGACTTCGCAGCCGTCGTCGCTGAAAACAAAATCCTCGATTTTTTGCGTTCTTTCGTTGAAAATTTTTGCTGCCTGTTCCGCTTGATTTCTAAAGGCTTCGATTCCTTTGATCTCGAGCGTCATTTCGCCGCCCGAGATGTTTTCGAAAACTACCAGGTCGTGCAGAACCGACAACATTCCCTCGACATCAAAGCGGTTGTAAGCTTGAACGTAAGTTTCGACCAGTTTCTTCTTCGCTTCGTCAGACATAAATTTTGCCGAAATTACATCGAAATTTTGTCGTGGGCGTTATGCGATTGGATGCCGTGAATCAGGCTCGCGCCGCCCCGGATAGCCGAAGCCAGATGAATCGCTTCGGTCATCTGCTCCATATTCGAGCCGTTTTCGAGCGACGACTGCGTGTAGGCGTCGATGCAGTACGGGCATTGCACGGTGACGGCGACCGCCAGACCAATCAGAGCCTTTTCGCGCCGCGACAGCGCGCCGTCTTCCTGGCAAGCCTGATACCAAGCCATAAATTTTTCGAAAAGCTCGGATTTGGTTTTCCCGATTTCACCGAATCGCGCTAAATCTTCTTCGTTGTAATAGTGCATATTATTTTCGTATCAGTAATAAAAATTTTTCGATTTGTCTCCTGTGCCGCAGAACGTGAACAATCGCGTGTTCGAGCAATTGTTCGAGGTCGTAGGTCACGCCCCAACCGGAATGGATCACGATTTTGCTGATTTCATCCTCGGTCATTTCCCATTTTCCGTCCAAAGTTTCGACCGTATAATCCAGCATTTTATCAATTTCGCCGCCGGCTTGCCCGTGCGAAACCGGCTCGCGCGGAATCGGCTCGGAAGCCATCGAAAATTGCGCGCGGATGTAATTGGCGTAACTGTAGCCAGCCATTACGACGTGGCGCGAAACGGTTTGAATCGAGCGGCAGTCTTCGTCTTTGGTTGCTGCGTCGGCAATTTGCGTAAATTCATCTTCGCCGATTTCGCGAATCAAAGACTGAAATTCACGCGCCGCGCGCTCGTATTCGTCCATCACCGCGCCGACCGCGCCTGTCCGAAAATTTTTTGGCATCAATTTTTCTTAAAGTCCGAAAAAGTTATAAAATTCTTGTCGAAAATGAAACGCGCAATTATCATTATGGCGAAAGCGCCGCTTGCCGGAACGGTCAAAACCCGGCTTCAGCCTTTTCTTTCCGCCCGGCAATGCGCGCAGCTTGCCGCGTGTTTTTTGCGCGATACGGTAAACAAAGCGAAAACATTAAAAATTCAATTAATAATAGCATATTCGCCCGCCGCAGAAACGGATTATTTCCGGCGACTGGCGGGCGAAAAAACGTCTTTCGTTGAACAAAAAGGCGGCGATCTGGGCGAAAAAATGTTTTCCGCTTTCGAGTTCGCTTTCGCCCGAGCGGCGGCGGCGGTGGATGCGGCGGTGATGATCGGCACGGACAGCCCGACGTTTCCCGCCGGTTTTATCGAGCGCGCGTTCGAGTTTCTGGAAACCGGTTCCGACGCGGTTCTGGGAAAAACCGAAGACGGCGGATTTTACCTGATTGGCTTGCGAAAATCGGACGCGGAAATTTTTGCGGCGGTCGAATGGAGCTCGGCGCAGACTTTTGCCCGGGTGCGCGAAAATATTTTGAATCTAAACTGGCGCCTGCGCGAAGTACCGGGCTGGTACGACGTTGACGAAGCGAAGGATTTGGAGCAATTAAAAAACGAATTTCTAAACGACAAAAACGTGCAGATGCGCGCGCCGCAAACTTTTGAATGGATTACGAAAAATATAAATAAGTAGCGCGGCAGTAAATGTACGGAAACGTCACAATTCCTGCCCGTACAATTGTCTGTAAACTTTTTCGGTTTCTTCAATCATTTGTTCGAGCGAAAATTTTTTTCCGGCAAATTCCTGCGCCTGTCTGCCGAGCCGCACCCGCAGATTTTCGTCGGCTAAAAGTTTGCCGATTGCTCCGGCTAAAGCGACCGGTTCCTGAACGGGGACGAGCAAACCGGTTTCGCCGTCGCGCAAAATTTCTTTCGCGCCTTCGGTCGCGGTCGCGGCAATCGGCGTCGCGCTCGCCATCGCTTCCAAAATAGCCAGCCCGAAGCTTTCCGAGTGCGAAGCGGAAACGAAAATGTCGAGCGCGTGGAGCAGCGGCGCGGTTTCTTCGACCCAATCGAGCCACAGAAAACGATTTTCGAGATTGAAAACTTTGACCAGCCGCTTCAGCTCGGTTCTGAAGCTCCGATTAACGGAATTATCTTTGCCGACGATGACAAAATGCGCGGCGGGAAATTTTTCGGCGACGATTTTCGCCGCCAGCACAAAATCGCGCTGACCTTTTAAAAGCTTCAGCTCGCCGATTGTGCCGATAAAAGAAGCCTCAAAGGAAATGTCGTGTGCGGCGCGAAACTCGCGCCGCAGATTTTCACGATTCGCGTTTGACCAGTTTTCGATTTCGATTCCGTTCGGCACGATTGCGATTTTTTCTTTCGGAAAAATCGTTTCGAGCTCGCCCGCGACCGCGCCGGAAACGGCGATTGCCTTCGAGACGTTTCTTAAGGCGAATTTGTGAAAAGGCTTCATCGGAAAAAGGACGTGGCGCGTTAAAACGAGCTTTGTCGTTTTCGCGATGCGGCAGGCGAGACTCGCCGGAATGTAATCGCGCGCGACGTGCGCGTGAATGATTTCGATGTTTTTTTCGCGGGCGAAATCGGCGATTCGCTGCGCGCTGAAGATTCCGAACGAGTTGCGTATCGAAACGCGCAGAAAATTTTCCGGCGGCAGAAAATCGAATTTTTCCTGCCAGTCGCTGGTCGGGCGCAGAGCGACAAAAACTTCGTGCGCGCGCCCGGTCAAGCCGCGACACAAATCGACCAGATGCTTTTCGCCGCCGCCGAAATTTTTTGCCGATGAGATTTGCAGAATTCTCATTCGTAAATCGTAGAACGGAAATCGGAAATCGGCAATCGGAAATAAAAAAGGCGTGCTTCCCTCAAGGAAACACGCCGAAAGGTTTTTCCCCAGTGAGGAAAAACTAAAATTGGAAACGTGCCGCAAACTGAATCTGTCGCTCGCGATAATTTGAGCTGCTCGATTCCGTCCCGGTTCCGAAAGCGGAATTAAAGTTCAAGGTATTAGTATTGGTCGGACGACTATAAAGCAGATTCGTTTGAATAAACGTGAAAGTTTTGTTAAAGACGTTGAAGCCTTCCGCCAGCAATTCCAGATTGTATCTTTCCGTGAATCTGAAACGTTTTGAAAGTCTTAAATCCAAATTGGAAACGCTCGGCAGGCGGAAAGAGTTGCGCGGCAGAAGCGGAAACAGGGTATCTCCGTTCGTTCCGTTCAAAGTTGCGCCTGAAGTCACGCCGCTGTATGGACGACCCGAATAGAAAGTGTAAATCGGTGCAATCGACCAGCCGTTCAACAGATAGTTACCGACCGAATTAGTGTCGCCTTTATAAAAAGTCGGCGCATAAACGGCGCTGATAACAAATTTATGTCGCACGTCGTTATTGCTGACCCCGGCGTCATAGCTGCGGTCGAAAACGTTAAACGGCGAGTTGTTGATCGGGAAAACCGACGAGTTTTGGTTCGTATCGGTTGCTTTTGCCAGAGTATAGCTGGTCTGGAACTGCAAACCGTTGGTAAAACGACGATTTGCTTGCAGAACCAAAGCATTGTACTCGGATTTAACCGAACTCTGAATCTGGGTCAGTTGTTGAAATGCCGTGTTGGCACGCCCGTATTGCGGCAGCGAGAAAGTTTGCCCGCCGAAAGGTCCGCCGTTGACCGTAAAATTTACCGAGGCTCCGTTCGGACAAACAGGAACAGTCGAAACACCTGCACAGGGCACCAGGTTCTGGTCGACAAACGTCGGCAGATGCGAGCCGCGGCTTCCCAGATAAGCAATCGAAACCACCGTGTTTCTCATCACCTGACGTTCCAGAATCAAGTCATACTGGGTGATTTGCGGAGCTTGAAAATTACGTTGGTAAAACTGAATAGCCGCCAGATTAAGCGGGCTGTTAGCCGGTAAAACATTGGGAAAAATCGGAGAATTTGCCGCCGTATTGGCGACCGTTATCTGTCCGGCTCCGCCCGGATTGCCAGTGTTGAGCAAAGAGTTATAAATTTGAGCGGTGGCAATACGACCATAATAGATTCCGACGCCGCCGCGAATCGATGTTTTACCGTCGCCGGTGACGTCGTAAGCAAAACCAAAACGCGGACCGAAGTTGTTTTTGTCATCGGGCAGTGTTGAAGTCGCTTCGTTTACCGTTCTCAGGTCATTCGGAATAATCGTGCCGGAATTGGCGTTGGTGTTGGGCAGCACAGGATCAGGAAGCTGTTGATATTCATAACGCAGCCCCAGATTTACCGTTAGGCGCGGCGTGATGCGAAAATCATCCTGAATGAAAAAGTTGTATTCATTTGTGCTGAATTTCAAGCCCGGGATGCCGACGCCCT
>DASVRL010000147.1:0-13142 GCA_036388635.1 Pyrinomonadaceae bacterium | reverse complement strand
AAAGCAAGTTCGGACATTTTCCGTTTTCCATTGATTTATTGTTTTGGCAGATAAACGTGAAATGTGCAAAATTCTTTCGGCTCATTGCCTAACTTAAAAGATTGCGGGCGTTTTTCGGGACAATTGGAAGTGGCGCGCATTCCGGACAGCGGGCAAACCGTGACCATCAGGCTGCGCTCATAAGTCGGCTGGCGATTGGAATTATTCGGCAAATTCTCGGTTTTCGTTTTTCCGGTCTGCTCTTCCGTCCAGGTCTGAAACGGCGTGGCGGTCGGCTGCGGATTCGCTTCGCTCTCCAAATCCGTCACGGCGGTTTCGGTCGGCAAAAGTTTGAGCGGGACGGTTCCGCTGATGAAAATCTCGATGCGGCGAAACTCCGGCGGAACGCTTGAGACGAACAAATCATTAGGATTGGCGGGCGGCGGCGGCGAATTCGCCGTGTTTGTATTGGCGTTGGCGTTTTTCTTTAAAACGCTCTGCTGCGCCTGAACCGATTCGGCTTGCACGTTGTCGAGCTCGCGGATTAATTTTCCGTTACGCGCGTCGATTTCGGCTTTGCGAATCGAATCCGGCTGCACCCAATCGCCGTTCCATTCCGGGTGCAAATCCAGCGCCGTGCGCATAAAATCCGCCCAAATCGGCATCGCCGAATCCGAGCCTTTCATTCCTAAATCCGAGCCGTCGTCAAAGCCGACGTAAACGATGCAGACCAGATTCGGCGTGAATCCGGCAAACCAGCCGTCGCGCGAGGTTCCGGTTTTTCCGGCGAAAGCCTGCTTTCCGGCGATGTTTTTAAAGCCCCAGGCTTGCGCTTCCGCCGCCGTGCCTTTGTTGATGACGTCCTTCATAATGTCGTTCATAATGTAGGCGACATCCGGACGCAGAACGTTTTTCTTTTCGGCGACGGGCGCGGCAATGGTTCTGCCGTCGCCGGTCGTCACGCGGTTTATCGCCATCGGCGAAACTTTATCGCCGAGATTAGCAAAAATCGTGTAAGCCGTCGCCATCTGCAAAGGCGTCGCCTCCGCCGTGCCGAGAGCCATCGACGGGTACGCGCGCTCGACTTTCGGCAGTCCGGCTTTGTGCGCGAGATTCATCACTTTGCCGACGTTCAATTCCATCGCCAAATCGACCGTGATGACGTTTTTCGACTTTGTAAGCGCGTCGCGCAAGGTCAATTCCTTGTTGCTGAACGTGTCGCCGTAATTGTTCGGCGAATACGTGTCCTGGTTAAAGGTGAAAGTTTTTTTCTCGTCCTTGAACATCGTCGCGGCGGTGTAAACGCGCGAAGCCGGGTCGTAAGCCGAACCCAAAGCGGCGGCGTAGACGAACGGTTTGAAAACCGAACCGGGCTGGCGCTGGGCGCTGGTCGCGCGGTTAAATTGATTTTGCTGAAAATCGCGCCCGCCGATCATCGCCACGATTTCGCCCGTTTTCGGCTTGATGGCGACGAGCGAGGCTTGCAAATTTCCCTTTTCCTTTTTCGGAAAATATTTTTCGAGCTTTTCCAGACGTTTCGTGACGGCTTCGTAAGCGGCGCGCTGCAAATCGACGTCAATCGTCGTGTAAACGCGCAAGTGCTGCAAGGCTTCCGGGTCAGCGACGATTTTCGGCAGTTCTTCCTCGGCGTACTGCGTAAAATACGGCATATCGAGCAATTCCGGTCGATTGGAAACCTGCACGAGATTAATCGGAATTTTCTTTGTTTCTTCGAATTGCGCGGGCGCAATCTCGCCCGCGTCGAGCATCGACTGCAAAACCTGGTTGCGCCGTTCGGCGACGCGTTCGGGATTTTTATAAGCGTTGTAGCGGTTCGGGCTGCGGATAATTCCGGCGAGAAAAGCCGATTCAGCCAGATTCATCTGCGAAACGTCTTTGCCGAAATAAGCGTTCGCCGCTTCGCCGACGCCGTAAATCGACGCGCCCGCCTGTTGTCCGAGATAAATCTGATTCGCATACAGCGTAAAGATTTCCTCTTTCGTCAGGCGCGTTTCCAGAATCACCGACATATAAGCTTCTTCGGCTTTGCGCGTGTATGATTTTTCCGGCGTCAGAAAAAGATTTTTGACTAATTGCTGCGTTATCGAAGAACCGCCCTGACGCGCAATCGGCGAGTTTTCGTCGCCGTCGTAGCGCCGCCACAAGGCGCGCAAAATTCCGCGAAAGTTGACGCCGTAATGCTCGAAAAACGCGCGGTCTTCGGTGACGGTAATCGCTTTGACCAGATGCGGCGGCAAATCCTGAAACGTGACGGCTTTGCGGCGACCGTCGCCTTCCGCCGTGATGGAACTTAAAATTTTCGGCTCCAGCTGCGTTTGCTTGACTTCTTTATTCGCGCTCAAATCCATCAGCGCGGCGACGGATTTTCCGTCTTTCGCAAAACGGACTTTCAGCGCCGGAAAATTTATTTTGTCGTCGAGTGTCGCCGTGTCGCCCGGCTCGATTGTCAAGGCGCTTTCTTCCAGTTGATAACGACTGCGCGCGGCGTCCGCCTGTTGATTTTTTTCGATGTATCCGGCGGATTTCAGATATTTGACCAAATCGTCGCGCGAAATCGCTTCGCCGTCCTTCAATAATTTCGGCGCGGAATAAACGCCCGCCGAGCGCGTAAAAACCTCGCCGCGCAAAAGAAGGTCAATCCGGTCCGAATAGTCAAACCAGAAATAGACGGCGGTCAGGACGAAGGCGACCGTCAACAAAAGCGTGACGGAAAACGTAATCGGATTGAAAACCAGATGCAGCAGACGACGAAAAAAACCCGGCTTCGGCGCTTGAAACGATTTGACGCGGACTTTTTTAGTCGGCGGCGCGGTCGCGCGTTTTTTGCTTTTTACTTCTATCTGCTTTGCCATTAATTATTTTCGGAAGGAAAACATTTTCGGGTTAGATGTCGAATTCGCCGGCAGAGTTTGACTCAACGGATAAAGAGTCATTGAAAGTTTATAAACTTTAGGCGGGCTATGTCCAGCAAAAAGAAACGCGGAACGGAAAACGCGTGAATGATGAATGGCAATTATTCGCGTTGAATAACCAATTCATCGTCCACGCGTTTCTCGGTTTCGCGTTTCTTTACAGGCTCGCCGACTGTGACATCGAGGGCGATTTTGAAACTTCCTGCACCATTTCAGCCGTCTGTTTGCGTGAAGCGAAATTTGCTACATCAGCCTGCGCCACCATTCCGCAGCAAGTGCCCTGAGAATCGACGACGGGAACGCGCCGCACCTGTTTTTTTTCCATCAGCCGGCAGCATTCTTCGATACTGGTTTCCGGCGTCACCGTATAAACATCGGCGGTCATTATCTTGCCCGCCGTCAAATCGAGCGGATTTTTTCCTCTGGCAACCGCACGGACGGTGATGTCGCGGTCGGTTATCATACCGATGGGTTTTAAGTTTTCGTCCACGACCGGAATACAGCCGCAATCGGTTTCAACCATCATTTTCGCCACTTCCTGCAAAGATGTGTCCGGCGCGCAGCAGGTGGGATTTTCCGTCATAATTATCTTTACATTGGTCATGATGTTCTCCTTTTTGTTGCAAAATAAAGCACTTCTGTATCATTCTCACACAGGAATTGAAGCTTTATTGCCCAATACGTTGGCTCTGTGCAAGCCGTGTTCCAAAAAAATATATATTGAAGTTCGAAGCTTGGAAAACTATACTTTCAACCGTCGATGAAACGATTTCCGATAATTTCAATAATTGCCCGTTCGCAGCTTTTGTACGCCTTGATTGCGATTTTTTTCGCCATCGCCATCGGCGCAATCGGTTTTTATTTAATCGAAGGCTTTTCGCCGCTCGACAGCATTTATCTGGCGACCGAAACCGTGACGACCGTCGGCTACGGCGATTTGACGCCGAAAACCACGACCGGCAGAGTGTTTGCGATTTTTTTTATGCTCATCGGCGCCGGAACCGTTTTGTATGCTTTGACGTCGCTCGTCCAGACGCTTTTTCAGGCGGAACTCATAGAGATGCTGGATTCGCGCCGGAAGATAAAAGAAATGGAAAAACTACACGATCATTACATCGTCTGCGGCGCGGGTCGCGTCGGCAAACGCATTATTCGCTCGCTGCAAAAACAAAACATTCCGTTTGTCGTCATCGAGCGCGAGCAGCATAAAGCCGCGCCGGTCGCCGCTTACTGCGAATACGTCATTACCGGCGACGCGACGCTCGAAGACACTTTAAAGCGCGCCGGGGTCGAGCGCGCGAAAGGCTTGGCGAGCTGTCTGGCGGACGACGCGGCGAACGTTTACGTCGTGCTGACGGCGCGCGGCTTAAACGGGCAGATGCACATCGTCGCCCGCGCCGTCGAAGAAGAAGCCGAGCCGAAACTGATTCGCGCCGGTGCGAATCGCGTCGTCGCGCCGACGATTATCGGCAGTCAATCGATGGCGCGCGCGCTTTTAAAACCGACCGTCGCCGATTTTATGGATTCGATTGTCGCCGAAACGCTCGATTTGGTGTTTGAAGAAGTGGCGATTAAAACCGGCTCGGCGTACGCCGGCAAATGTCTGAAAGAAACTAACATCAGGGCGGAGTTAAATCTGGTCATCGTCGCCATTCGCCGCAAATCGGGCGAGATGATTTTCCAGCCTTCGGGCGAAGACTGTATCGAAGAAAACGATCTGCTGATTGTCATCGGACGCGCCGAATCGGTGGTGAAGCTCCTGGAAGCGAATAAGTAATTTTAACGCGAAGGCGCAAAGCGGCATTGGCGCAAATAGATTCGAAACAAAGAGTTATCACAAAAACGCAGATTAAATAATAAAGCCGGTCCGTCTCAATCCGCGTTAATCGTTTGTTTCAATATCTTTCTTCGCTTCGACATTCTGCGGCGACTGAGTTTTCTTTCGCTGCGTCCTTGCCTCTTTGCGCCTTTGCGTTAAAATCCAAAATATGAAAGTTCTCGTCACCGGCGGCAGCGGTTTTCTCGGCACGCACGTCCGCCGTTTTTTCGCGGCGGATGATTTTTCGCGGCGCTCGAATCTGGATTTGCTGAATTTGCAGGACACGCAAATCGTGCAGGATTACGACGCGGTCATTCATCTGGCGGCGCATCTCGATAAATCGCCCGACGGCGCCGAGGAAGTTTTTCTCACCAACGTCGAAGGCACCATCAATCTTCTGCGCTCGATGTCGCCGAAAGCGGTTTTTATTTTTGCCTCGACCAAAGACGTTTACGGCAGATTCGCCGACAATCAGCAATTGGTTTCCGAAAGCTGCCCGACGCTTTACGCCGGACAATCCGCGCTCGAATGGTCGAAATTGATTGCCGAGCATTACGTCGATTTTTACGCTCACAAGCGCGGTTTTCGCTCGTGCGTTTTTCGCCTTTCGACCGTCTACGCGCCTTTGAGCGAAGGCAACGCGCCGAATTTCGTCACGCATTACGCCGATATGATTAACAAAGGCGAACGCCTCCGGCTTCCCGCCGGCGGCACGCCGCGCCGCGATTTGCTGCACGTCGATGATTTTTCCGAAGCCTGCCGGGCGTTTGTCGATTCGGTGATTAATCACGGCTTGTACAATCTCGGCGGCGGTTTCCAAAACGCGCTGACCTTGCGCGAGCTGGTCGGCAAAATGGAAGAAGTTTCCGGCTATCAGGCGATGATTGACGAAGAAAATCCGCTGCCCGAACCCGTGCCGATGAATTACGTGACGGATTTAACCCGCGTTCAGCAGGAACTGGATTGGAGTCCCAAGATTAATTTAGATGAAGGATTAAAAACACTGTTTCAGTCGGGAGTCTAGAGAGTCCGGAAAGTCAAAGGAAAATTCAATTTGACTCTCCGGACTCTCAGGACTCTCCGGACTTTTATGAAAATAGTCGTGCGCGGAACAAATTGGATTGGCGATGCGGTGATGACGATTCCCGCTTTGCGCGAGCTGCGCCGGATTTTTGCGGGCGCGCATATTACGCTCTCGACGCGCGGCTGGGCGGAAGGAATTTTTGCGGACGCCGATTTTATCGACGAGATTCTGCCGTTTGAGAAAGCGAATAATTCGTTTCAGACCGTTTTCCGGCAGGCGAAAATCTGGCGCGAGAAAAATTTCGACTTCGCCGTTTTATTCACCAACTCGTTTGAATCGGCGGTGCTCGGAAAGCTCGGCAAAGCGGCGCGGCGTTTCGGTTACGCGACCGAAAAACGCTCTTTTCTGTTGACTGAAGCTTTCGCCGTTCCCGCCTGGAAAAACTCGCGTCACGAAATTTTTTATTATTTGAATCTGGTTGCCGAAATCGAAAAATCGCTTTCCGGCAGCACGAAAGTCTGGGAAAACGAGCCGCTTTTTGAATTGAACGTTTCCGCCGAAAGAAGAATCGAAGCGCGTGAAATTATGAGTAATCACGGCGCCGATTTGTCGAAAAAAACAATCGCGCTCGGCGTCGGCTCGACCAATTCGCGCGCGAAACGCTGGCACGCGGAAAGTTACGCGCGGCTGAACGACCGCCTGCAGACGGAATTAAAGGCGAATGTAATTCTGGTCGGCGCCGCAGATGAAGCGGAAGTTTCCGCCGAAGTCTTCGAAAAGGCGAAATTAAAACCGGTTGTCCTGACCGGAAAAACGAATTTGTCGCAGGCGGTCGCGGTTTTGTCCGAGATTGATTTGCTTGTCGCCAACGATATGGGCTTGGCGCACGTCGCGCCGGCTTGCGGCACGAAAACGCTCGTAATTTTCGGTCCGACAAACGACAAAACGACGCGTCCGGTCGGCTCGGAAATCATTCGGAAAACGGTCGAATGCTCGCCGTGTATGCTGCGCGATTGTCCGATTGACCATCGCTGTATGACGCGGATTTCGCCGGACGAAGTTTTTGAGATTGCCCGTAAATTATTTAACGCAGAGGCGCAAACAGACAACGAGGCAGGGAAATAAAAAATGCTTTTTCAACTTAATTTTTCTTTGCGTCTTTGCTGCCTGGCGCTTTTGCGTTAAAAACTTGCGTTAAAAACCTATGAAACAAAAAGCCGTTTTCGTCGACCGCGACGGAACACTCGTCGAAGAAGTAAATTTTCTTTCCCGCGCGGAAGATTTGCGTTTTTTTTCATTCACCGACGAAGCCGTAAAACTGTTGAAAGAAAACGGTTTTCTGGTTATCGTCGTGACCAACCAATCCGGCATCGGACGGAAATTTTTTACCGAAGCGGCGATGCGCGGGATTCACGAAGCCATCCAGACGAAGCTGACGAGAAAGATCGACGCTTTTTATTTCTGCCCGCATCTGCCGGACGAAGGCTGCGCTTGCCGCAAACCGAAAACGGAGATGATTCGGCGCGGCGCGGCGGATTTTGAAATCGATTTGGAGAATTCGTGGCTGGTCGGCGATAAAGCGCTCGACGTGAAAACCGGACAAAACGCCAGGCTGAAAACCGCGCTCGTTTTGACGGGCTACGGGAAACAGGCAGTCGGGCAACTGGAAAATCCGCCGGATTTGACGGTTGACAATCTGCTCGAAGCGGTAAAAGAAATTTTAGCCGCAGAGAGGAGCAGAGAGAAAAACTGAAGAGAAAGAAATTTAACCGCAGATTTTACGGGTAAACGCGGATAAATAAACCGGGATAAGCAGCAGGTTTCGCGGCTTGATGAAGAGACATAAGAAAGATGATTTTTATTTTAGTTATCCCTGCGAATCGCTGTTATCCCTGTGAATTCTTTCTTTCTTTTTAGGCTGGTCGTTCGCTGCGGCTAAATTTTTCCGTTTCCCGAAACGGTCGGCAGTTTTACGATAAAGGTCGAGCCTTTGTTTTCGCCGTCGCTCGCTGCGCTGACGGTTCCGCCGTGCATCTCTGTCAGATGCCGGACAATCGCCAAGCCCAAACCCAAGCCGCTGCTTCGACTGAAGTTCGCCGAGTCCTGCCGGAAACGCTCGAAGACGAAAGGCAGAAATTCGGATTTGATGCCGATGCCGTTGTCGGTGATTTTGATTTCGGCAAAGCCGTTATCGGTTGTTAAATCAATGTCGATAGCGCCGCCTTCGGGCGTAAATTTTATGCCGTTCGCCAGCAGATTCCAGATGACCTGCTGAAGACGATTCGGGTCGCCGGAAATTTTTTTCCCGTCCCGGTTTTCGTCGAAATTTAAATTGACTTTGATTGATTTGGCATCGGCTGAAGGCTTGACGGTCGCCAGCGCGTTATTGATTAAATCATCGGGCGCAATCTCGACTTTTTCCAGATGCAGCTTGCCCGAAACGATTTTCGCCATATCGAGCAAATCTTCAATCAGGCGATTCTGCGTTTCTGAGCTGCGAATAATCGTCTCAATCGCTTTGCGCGACACTTCTTCATTTAATTTGCCCTGTTTCAAAAGCCGCGCCCAGCCTAAAATGGCGTTGAGCGGCGTGCGCAGCTCGTGTGAAACGCTCGCCATAAACTCGTCGCGCAGGCGGTTGGCGATTTCGGCTTCGCGGCGCGCCGACTGCTCGCTCAAAAGCAGTTTTTCCAGCTCGCTCTCGGCTTGTTTGCGCTGGGTGATGTCGCGCGAATTAACGAGCAGCCGGGAGACTTTGCCGCCCGCGTCGCGCACCGGCGCAACCGTCACGTCCCACCATTTCGGCGTGCCCTTGGCAGTGCAGGCAAAACCCTGAAAGAATGCGGATTCGCCTCGTTTCGCTTTCTCGACGGCTTCGCGCGCCAGCCGATTGTATTCGCCTTGCCAGTTATCCGTCCATTGCCGTCCTTGAAAAAGCGTAAAATCGTCAATCTCCATCAGGCACATTCCCGGATAATTCATCGAAATCATATTTCCGTCCAGTTCGAGAACCTTGACGCAATCGGGACTGTTTTCGACGATGCTGCGGTTAAAATCCTCGCTCGCGGCAAGCTCGGTTTCCGCTTTTTTGCGGTCGGTGATGTCGATGTGCGAGACGACCGCGCCGCCCGCCGCGCCGTGAAACGGGCTGACCTGCATCAGAAACCAGCGCTCGGCTTCCGGCGAATGACACGGGTATTCGAGGCTGAAACCGTCGGATTTTCTATCCAAAACGGCTTTTAATTGTTCGGCGACCGATTTCAGGGTTTCATCGGAATCGGCGGCGCAGACGGCTAAATAATTTTCTCCGACGCCGGTTTTCGACAGTTGTTCCGCGTCGGAATTCGATTTCGCAAAATCTTCCCACGCGTCGTTGACGGTGACGATATTCGCCGATTTATCGAGCACGGCGATATTGGCGGACAGCGAATTCAGAATCGTGCGCGAAAAAAGCTCGCTTTCGCTTAACTGCCGCGTGCGCTGTTCGACGCGTTTTTCCAAATCCTTATTGGCTTCCTTTAACTGCGTTTCGGCTCGCTGGCGCTTGCCGATTTCGCGCAGCACGACAAATTCAGCCAGACCGAGCGTCAGGATTCCGGTCGCGATACTGGACAAAAGAAATATAAAGGCGCGCTCCAGATTTCGGGTCAGGTCGGCTTCGCGCTGCTGCAATAGATTGGTTTCTTCCGTTTTTATTTCCTGCGCGGTCTGGCGCACTTTGTCCATCAAAACTTTGCCCTGCCCGTTGCCCATCGCGCCGATGACCGCTTCGCGCCCTTCGCTTTGCCGCATCCGGACGGCTTTATCGAGATAATTTAATTTTTCCCTGATTTGCGCTTCGAGCCGGTCGATTCTGGTTATTTGCTGCTGATTTTCGACGATTAAATTTTTCAACCGCGGGAGATTTTCAATCGCTTTCGATTTCGACGCATTATAAGAATCGACGAAATCCTCTCTGCCGGTGATGATAAAGCCGCGCGCGTCCGTTTCCGCATCGACCGTAAAAAGAAGCGTTTCGTCCAGTTCCAGAAGAACTTCCTGCGTGTGCTTTTCCAATTTGACCGAGGATTGAACCAAGTGGCTGTTGTAAAAGGCGAAAGCACCGATGCCGATGAGAATTAATATCGCCACCAGCAGAATAACGGAGATTTGTCTTTCGAGTGTGTAAAACATTTAAAATAAGAAAGATAGAAAGCTTTCCGCCTGTTCAGCCGGCTCTGCCGAAATCGTCGTCAAAGCGCTCGATGTCGTCTTCGCCCAGATAATCGCCTTTCTGGACTTCGATAAAAACCAGCAATTCTTCTTCCTCGTTTTCGACGCGGTGCTTATCGCCGATTAAAATATCGAGCGATTCGCCGGTTTTGACTAGAATTTCACGGTCGTTTAATGTTACCTTTGCATTGCCGCTGACGACGAACCAGTGTTCGGCGCGGCGGCGATGTTTCTGATAGCTCAAACGCTTTTTCGGCAAAACTTCAATTCTTTTCACTTTGTAGCCTTCGCCTTCGTCCAGAACGGTGTAGTTTCCCCAAGGGCGCTGGTCAAATTCATTTATCATTTGTCATTTACCATTTCAAAAATATTCGGTGACAGATAAATAAATGATAAATGATAAACGTCAAAGACAAAAGTTCGATGCAGACAAACGATAAATACTTTCAGTTATTTACGCAGCCGACGCAGCGGCTGCAAACGCTGATCATCGGACGCCTGATGGCGACCTTTCTGCTGCTCGTGGCAAGCTGGTTCTGGAACAGCGGCAACGTGAAGCTTTCGTTTGAGGATTTTCCGCGCGGTTTATTTTTTGTTTTTCTGATTTCGGTCGGGCTGACGATTATTTATTTTTTCGTTATGCGGCTGAACAAAAGCTATCGCTGGCAGATTCGGATTCAATTTTTTCTCGACGCTCTGTTGATTACGTGGCTCGTCTGGCGAACGGGCGATTTGACCTCGCCTTTTATCACGCTCTATATCGTTTTAATCGGCGTGGCGAGTCTTTTTCTGCCGTCGCTGGAAACGCTTTTGACCGCCGTTTTGTGTCTCTGTTTATTTATTTTGCTTTCGGTCGTCGTCACCGTTTTGCCGCATTATTCCATCGGCGGCACGGTTCCCGAAATGACGAAGGCGGTTCAAATCATCAGTTTTCACACGGTCGCTTTTCTCGTCGTCGGGCTGCTGGCGGCTCGTTTATCGTCGCGCCACGCTTCGGGCGAGCAGCTGAAAGAAGCGACAAAATCGCTGGCAAGCCTGCGCGCGCTGCACGAAAGAATCGTGCAATCGATTCGCTCCGGCTTGATCACCACCGATTTGGAAGGAAACATTTACACTTTCAACACCGCCGCCGAAGAAATCACCGGCTACAAAGCCGAGCTGATGCAGGGCAGAACGATTTTTTCGTTGTTCGGCAGCATCGAGCAATCCATCGTCCCGGCGGTCGACGCGACGCTCGAAGGCGAACCTTCGCCGCGCCACGAAACGGACATTATGACGCCCGACGGTTTCGCCGTTCACGTCGGCTACGGGATTTCACCGCTTTTTAGCGAAACGGGCGAGATGAGCGGCTTGATCATCACGTTTCAGGATTTGACCGAGGTGCGCTCGATGGAAGAAAGCGTGCGCCGCAAAGACCGTCTGGCGGCGGTCGGGCGCGTCGCCGCCGGCTTGGCGCACGAGATTCGCAATCCGCTCGGCGCGATGCGCGGCGCGATTCAGGTGCTGCAATCGCAGACGCCGCCCGACACGGCGCAAGCCAGCTTGATGGAAATCATCCTGCGCGAATCCGACCGCCTGAATAAAATCATCACTAATTTTCTGACTTACGCCCGCCCGCGCGTCAACAATTTTTCGGAAATCGACGTCCGCGAGGCGATTCAGGACACGTTTACGCTTTTAAAACACAGCCCGGACGTGCTGGACGGTCATTCGTTCGAGTTTAAAGCGCCGGAAAATCCGGTTTTGATTTCGGCTGACCCGACGCAGCTCAAACAAATTTTCTGGAATCTGGCGCGAAACTCGCTGAACGCGATGCGCGAGGGCGGAAAATTGTCGGTCGAACTCGCCAATCTGCCGAGCAAACGCATCCAGATTATTTTTACAGACACCGGATGCGGAATGTCGCCCGAACAGGTCGAGAGACTTTTCGAGCCTTTTTCCGATTCGACGACCGGCGGCACCGGTCTCGGTTTGTCCATCGTTTACCAAATCGTCCGCGACCACAGCGGCACGATAAACGTCCGCAGCCGCGAAAACGACGGCACGACTATCACGGTCGAATTGCCGTGCGAGTTCCGCAGCGCAAACGGCTCGATTGAATCGGAAAACGGCGAAGCGGCAACGCAGCCGTCGCGTCTCGAAAGCTTTCTGACCGTGAAATCAAATGAGAGAAATTGAGGCAAAAGCAAAAGGGCTAAAGACAAAAGTAACTTTTCCCGCGAGAAAAACTATTTTTCTTTAGGAAAAATCTTTCCGGATTAGGCGAAAACTTTTCGAGAGTAGACAAAAACTTCTTCAGACTAGGCAAAATGCTTTCCGGAGCAGGCAAAAAGTTTTCCAGAGCAGACAAAAGCTTTTCAAGAGCAAGTAAAAAATCTTTCAGAGCAGGTAAAAACTTCTCAGGACTAAGCAAAAAGTCTTCAAGACTATGTAAAAACTTTTCGAGAGCGGCGAAAAACTTTTAAAACCCGAGGAAAAACCGCTTTTCTTTATTGAAGAATCATTTTTCTTTATAGCTGACGGCAATTCGGCGCTTTTTTCCGGTCGGGGAAAATTCTTTTCACAGGCTATTATTAAAATTTTCCTTGAAAAAATAGATGGTTTTCTGTGAGAATAGATGCGGCTAATACTTTCGGCTATCCATCATTTTCAATTCCCGCTTACTTTTTAAATAATAATTTTCCAATGTCAAATTTACTGATTGTTGATGACGAACAAAGTTACAGACAGCTTTTAAGCCTCGTTTTCGAAGGCGAAGGGCACAGCGTCCGGACGGCGAACAACGGTTTTGAAGCGTTAGAAAAACTTCAAACCGAACCGGCTGAGGTGATTATCTCCGACGTGAAAATGCCGGATATGGACGGCATCGAGATGCTGCGCGCCGTCCGCGAGGTTTTGCCCGATGTCGGCGTCGTGATGATGACGGCTTTCGCTTCGGTCGAAACGGCGCGCGAAGCTTTCAAGCTCGGCGCTGACGATTTCATCCAAAAGCCGTTCGACGTTGAAGAATTAAAGATAATCGTCAAAAAAGCGTTTGAAAAACAGGCTTTGATTGACGAAAACCGTGCCTTTAAGCGGGCGCAGCGCGAACGCGGCAGCGTCAAAAACATCATCGGGCATTCGGACAAAATGCAAGCCGTCTTTTCGATGATTGAAACAGTTGCTGAAGTCCAAT
>DASVRL010000146.1:0-3741 GCA_036388635.1 Pyrinomonadaceae bacterium | reverse complement strand
GCTCAAGCTGAATGGCGCGATTGTTTTGCGCCAGCGATTCTTCAAAACGGCGCGCTTTAAAAAGAATCTGCGACGCGATTATCGGAATCGAAGCGGAAATCGGATTCAGGCGCTGCGCGTGATTGATTTCGTTTAAGGCTTCGTCGTATCGCCCGAGCGAACTATAGAAAAGCGCGAGCCATTCGTGCGTTTGAAAATAATTCGGGTTCAGCTCGACGGCGTGACGAAAAAGTTTTTCGCCTTCGGCAAAATCCCAGTTGAAAGCCCATTTGGAAAACGCCAGAGAGGCGTGCGCTTCAGCCAGATGCGGGTCGAGTTCGACGGCTTTTTCCGCCGCCTGCCGCGACGCGCCGAAACATTCTTTCGGCGGCAGAACGCCGACGATGCCGAGCCACGTGTGATAATCGGCAACGCCCGAGTAGGCGCGCGCGTAATTCGGGTCGAGCGCGATTGCCTCGTAAAAATAAACGATTGACTTGGCGAGCGATTCTTCCGTAAATTTGTGCCAGCAGTAGCGCCCGCGCAGGTATTTTTCGTGCGCGGCTTCGTCTTTTGTGCCGACAAAGGCAATCTGTTCGAGCTCTTCGGTCGAAATCTGCGGAATCAAAGCGGCGGCGACTTTCGTGGAAAGCGAATCCTGCAGGGCGAGCACGTCGGCGACGTTTTCGTCGAATTGTTCCGCCCAGATTGATGCGCCGTCCTTGATGCTGATTAATTGAACCGTGACGCGGATTTTATCGCGGACTTTCAAGATTCGCCCGTCCAGGACGTAGGCGACGCCGAGACGTTTGCCGATCGTCAGCGAATCCTCTTCGGCGTTGGCGTATTGCAGAACCGTGCCCGTCGGGCGCACGGAAAAGCGGCGCATATTGCCGAGCCGCGTAATCAGAGCGTCAGCCAGACCGATGCCTAAAAATTCGTCGCCCGTGTCGTGCGTGCCGTTATTGGCGATGATGTTCAGCAGTTTGAACGGCAGAACGGCGAGCGTTTTCTGTTTCGTTCCGCCGCCGGTGTCGGTCGTCGCGTCGGTCGTATGCGTCTGAAAAGCCGCTTTCGCTTTTATCGGCTGACCTTTCAGAAAGCGTTTGATATCTTCGGCAAGCTGTTCGACCGACGAATAGCGGCGGTGCGGTTCTTTGTGCAGAGACTGCAAAAGAAGCGCGTCCAGCCCGCTTTCCAGCTCGATTTTTAAAGTCTCCAGAGTCGTTTTGCGGGTGCGGAAAACGGTTTCCATCGTCACCGGCTCAAGCGAAAATTTGTTCGAGTTGACCAGCTGATTGCTGCTTCCGACAATGGCGCTCGGCGTCGCGGGCGCTTTGTCGCAGATGACTTTGGCGATTTCCAGCGGCGAGCGGTTTTCCAGCAGGTACGGGCGATGCCCGGTCACGATTTCGTAAAGCAAAACGCCGAGGCTGTACTGGTCGGTCGCGGAGGTGACGAAATTTCCGCCGACCTGTTCGGGCGAAGCGTATTCGGGCGTCATCATCCGCATCGCGGTCGCCGTCGGCTCCTGCGTTTCGTGAATGAGGTCGGGATTTAAAAGCTTGGCGATGCCGAAATCGAGCAGCTTCGGCACGCCGTCCTCGGTGACGAGAATATTCGACGGCTTGATGTCGCGGTGAATAATCAGGTTTTGATGCGCGTAATAAACCGCCGCGCAAACCTGTTGGAAAAGTTGCAGGCGCTCGCGCACGGTCAGGCGATTGCTGTCGCAATACTGCGTAATCGGCAAGCCTTCGATGTATTCCATCACGAAATACGGCAAGCCGTCGTCGGTCGTGCCGCCGTCCAAAAGGCGCGCTATGTTCGGATGATTCAGCGCGGCTAAAATCTGTCGCTCGTTGCGGAAGCGGCGCAAAACCTGGTCGCTGTCCATCCCGCGCTTGATTAATTTGATGGCGACGTTTTGCTGAAACTCTCTATCGTCGCGGACGGCGAGATAAACCGCGCCCATTCCGCCGCGCCCGATTTCTTTGGTGATGCGGTAAACGCCGACCTTTTTGCCGATAGTCGAATCGCCGCCGTCGCCGTTAGCGCCGTTTTTTTCCTCGACGACGTTTTCCAAATAAGAAACATACGGCGAAGATTCGATAAAATCTTCGGCTTCCGAGTCGGAATCGAGCAGAATATCGGCTTGCTCGCGCAGCTCACGGTCGCCGCGGCAAGCTTCGTCGAGGAAAGTTTCGCGTTTTTCGGGCGGAAGAACAACCGCTTGATTAAAAATTTCTTCAAGCCTCTTCCATTTATCGGGTGACATCAAATTACAGTTTTGCGGTTAAAAACGCTCGCTTCTTATTTCGGGTTAAACGGCACTGGCTAGTCGACAGTGAAGCGGAATTTTAACACACTTTCCAGCAAGTAATCTAAGAAGCAGATTGCATCGGGCGCGTTGTCCGAAACTAAAGTAATCTTTTGTAAATAAAAACACTTCCTATTAAATAATTTAGCCGCGCGCACGCGCGAAAAATTAGACGCAAAAATCGCGGAAAATTGCGGAAAAATCAGCCGCCAAAGGACGCCCGTGACACGAATGCCGCGAATGAGGAAACACGAAAACAGTTTATAGACAATACGGATCAGAAAAAGGCTGATTTTTCTTTCGTGCTTTTTCGCCTGCTTTGCCGGTTAATCTCTTTCATTTTCAATAACAATTTGGAAATGTCGCGCCGTCTCGTTTATACTCTGCTTTGACCTTTTAAAACAAAGATTCGACGAGGTTGATTAGAAAACCGTGTCCGCCGAAAAAACACAAGAGATAACGCAGCTGCTGATAAAGCTTTCCAACGGTCAACGCGCCGCCGTGGACGACCTTTTGCCGTTGATTTACGACGAATTGCGCTCTCTCGCCTCGAATTACCTGCGGCGCGAGCGCATCTCGCATACATTGCAGCCGACCGCGCTCGTTCACGAAGCGTATTTGAAGCTCGTCGACGTCAATCAGGTGACGTGGCAGAATCGCGCGCATTTTTTCGGCGTCGCGGCGAATCTGATGCGGCGGATTCTGATTGATTACGCGCGGCAGCACAAAGCCGACAAGCGCGGCGGCGAATTTCAAAAGCTCGCGCTGGACGAAAACATCGACAAAGCCGCCGAGCAAAGCACGGAGCTGGTCGCGCTGGACGACGCGCTCGAAACTCTCTCGAAAATCGACCCCGTTAAAAGCCGCATCGTCGAGCTGCGCTATTTCGGCGGCTTGACCGTCGAAGAAACCGCCGAAGTGATGGGCATCTCCACCATCACCGTCAAGCGCCACTGGCGAATGGCGAAGGCTTGGCTCTACGGACAACTCAGTAATGAATCCAATTAGCGCGACGCGCTGGCAGAAAATCGAAGACATTTTTCAAACGGCGCTCGATAAATCTACGCCCGCACTGCGCGAAGCATATCTCGCCGAAGCCTGCGCCGATGATGAAAAACTGCGCGCCGAAGTCGAAAAACTCCTTGCCCAATTCGGCGAAGCCGAAGATTACGCCGAACTCGACGAAACCGAACCCGACAATCGCTCGCTTTTATCGACACTGCTCAGCACCGATAAAGACGACGAAGACCCGGTTATCGGCAATCGTCTGGGCGCGTACCGGGTCGAAGCCGAAATCGGGCGCGGCGGGATGGGAACGGTTTATCTGGCAGTCCGCGACGACCGCGAATTTAATAAAAAAGTCGCCGTCAAACTCGTGAAACGCGGAATGGACACCGATTATATTCTGCGCCGCTTTCGCAAGGAACGCCAGATTTTAGCGT
>DASVRL010000145.1:0-15999 GCA_036388635.1 Pyrinomonadaceae bacterium | reverse complement strand
GCAGGTTAAAACGAAATGGCGCGTGATTGCGCGAACCGTGACGTGGACGACGCTGATATCTTTCGTCGGCTTTGCGTTTTGTCTGGTTCCGGGCATGATTTTGTCGGTGCGTTACGGGCTGGTTTCGCCCGTGATTATGATGGAAAATCTGAAAGGAAAAGCGGCGATTCGGCGTTCGGTCGAGCTGACGAAACGCGCTTACTGGACGGCTTTTGCGACGATGCTGATTTACCTGATTCTGCCCATTATTCTTTCCGGGCTGTCGGCAAAGCTCGCCAGCTCGATGGTCAATTTCGACGAGCCGGCTGCCGCTACTGCCGAAACGAGCGTCGTGAAATTTAATCCAGAACGAAAGGGAAATTTCGGCATCCAAGTTTCTCCTCCGGTCAACGACGCGAATCAAAACGTCAAAACCGAAGGACAAAAAGAACTCGACAACGCGGTCAGAGAGGCGCAGCAAGGAATGCAGGAACTACAATTGCCGGGCGCAGTGCAGCAGGAGTTTAACGATGCGATGAAGCAGGCGCAGGAAGCGGAAAGGTTGAAAGCGGCGGAACGGGCGAAAACCGACGCACCCGACCGGAAAATGACGCGCCGCATCGCGGCGACCATCAAGGAAACGCTCATACAGTTGTTCTGGCTGCCGATTTCGATCATCTTAAGCTCGTTTTCTTCCATCACTTTCGCCTTGCTTTACCTGAAAACGCGGCAGGCGGGCGGCGAATCGATGAACGATTTGCTCGGACAGTTTGAATCCGCCGAGCGCCCGCAGAGCAATTGGCAGAAACGCGTCCGCGAGCGCCTGATACAGTCAGGCAGAATAACGGGCAGTAAAAATTAATTCGTCATTCGTCCTTTCTCCTTTGTCGCGTGCAGGCGGCACGGAAATCGAGTTTTCGGACTTATTCAGCCTGCTGCGCGCCACAAAGAACGAATGACCAGGGACAAAGCAATGAAAATTCGAGGTTTATTTTTAATATTTCTTTTCGTTTTCACCGTTCAGGCGCAAACCTCACTGCGCGAGTTTGATTTAAAAACGGGCGGCACGGTCGAAATCAAAAATCTTTACGGGCGCGTCAGCGTTTCAGCCGAACAAATCCAGGGCGAAAAAGTTTCTCTCACGATTCAAGGCAACCAATCTATCGCCGAAAGCGAAGTCAAAACCTCAGCCGCCGGCGGCAAAGTCACAATTTCCGTCAATCCCGACAACGAAAAAACCAGGGTCGATTTGACGGTAAAAATTCCGCTTCACGCGCGCGTCAGAGTCGAAACGGGCGAGGGCGCAGTGCGCATTGCGGGCGAGCTGGAATCAGCCGAAGTCGTCACCGACACCGGCACGATTTCGACGGACGTTCCGCTGGAAAATCTAAAATACAATTTTCAATGGACGGCTTCGCGCCCTCGCTATCTGAGCGACGTCGAA
The DNA here is from genome assembly GCA_036388635.1 of Pyrinomonadaceae bacterium. GTDB lineage: Bacteria > Acidobacteriota > Blastocatellia > Pyrinomonadales > Pyrinomonadaceae > JALZHR01. The sequence continues at coordinate 14,576 of DASVRL010000145.1, read as the reverse complement.
CTCGAAGAAATCAAAGAAAAATCCGGCGGCAGATTTTCCCTCAGCGGAAAATTGGGCGAGGGCGAAGGTAAAAAGGCAAAAGGCAAAAGTGAAGAACCGGAAGCCGACAATAAAGAACAAACGCCGTCGAACAGCGAAAACTCCGCCGATACTGAACAACCGGAAACGAACAAAAAATCGAAGACCAAAGACCAAAAACCAAAGACCGTTTCATTAAATTTCACGACCACGCGCGGCATCGTTCTTTTAAACGTCAATCCGAACGAAGTGCCGAACAATCTGCAGCAGCGACCGCTGACCGAAGCGGCGAAAGCCATTATCCGCAGCGGCGATTCTCTTTTGACCGAAGCGATTCGCCGCGCCAGCCCGAAACATTTCGGCGATTACGCGAAAACTCTGCCGCCGCTCCGGCGCGAGCCGACTTTGACCTACAAGCCGAAAACCGCCGAGGCGAGCGCCGCAAAAGTCAAAAGAGTGACCGCCAAAGTCGTCGATGCCAACAACCGCGCGATTGCCGGTTTGCAGAAAAAAGATTTTACCGTTCTGGAATCGGGAAAGCCGCGCGAGATTCTGTCGGTCGAAACGACGAGCGCGCCGTTTAATCTCGTACTGCTTCTGGACGTTTCGGGAAGCGTCGAAAACTACGTCGATTTTATCCGCAAAGCCGCGCGAAACTTTATCAATACGGTCGATAAACGCGACCGCATCGCGATTGTCGCCTTTAACGAAGACGTCAAGGTCATCTCGAATTTTACGACCGACCGCGCGCGGCTTTCCGAAAGTCTGGACACGTTCGACGCGGGCGGCGGAACCGGCTACTATGACGCGCTCGCCTTTTCGCTGGTCGATACCCTGCGCCCGCTGAAAGGCGAGCGGACGGCAATCGTCGTTTTGTCGGACGGCGACGACAATCGGTCGTTTCTCTCGTTTGAATCGCTGCTCGGCTCGATTCAGGAAAGCGGCGCGCTCGTCTATCCGCTCTATGTCCCGTCGGGGTTGATTGCGGCTTCGGCGCAGAGCGACCCGAACGCGACGGTCGACCCGCTCAGAACGCGCTATATGGGTTTGACGACGAAAGCCGAAGGCGAAGGCACGCGGCTGGCGCAAATTTCCGGCGGCATCTATTACCCGATTCGACGCCTCGCCGAACTGCAAAAAGCTTACGACGACATTGTCCTTCAGCTGCGGACGGCTTACACGATAACTTTCCGCTCGGATTCGAATGAAACGGGCGACGGCGTCAGCCCTCGCCTGCGCGTTCGCGCCAATCGCGAAGGCTCGTTCGTCACTATCAATAACCTCACGGACGTTCCCGAAAAGGAAGCCGAAAAATATCTGCCGAACGGGCAGGTTTCCATCGTCGGCGGGCAGAAGATCAATTACCCGCAGTTTGCCGGACAAAACCGGTTTCTCGATTTCAATTTTCAAAACGGCGAGATTTCCGGCGAAATCGAAAGGGTAAATTACACGCAGTTCGTCAACGACGATCTGCGCGAATACAAGCTCGAAAATTTCGACATCAACAAATCGACGGGCGCGTTTCTGCTTTCCAACGAAAACGAAAAAATCGCCGTCAGCCGCTGGATTTCGCCAAAAAGAACGCGCTCTTACCCGTATGAGAGAGTTTACGACACGCTCGCTTTCGCCGGAAAAAAGGTGTCGATAATTCCGGTCGTCAAAGACGAAGGCTTGGGCGGCGAGCGCGATTTTTTGCAGTGGGACACCGTTTCGCTTTTAAGTCTCCTGGACGTTCACGTCATTCTCGCCTTTTACAACGAAGCCGAAAAAAACACGAAACGCGCCGACCAGATAACCGCGCAAAAATTCGACAACAATTACATTCTGGCGAGACTCAAAGAGGTTTCCGCCTTTCAGGGCACGCCGCGCCAGTGGAACGAGCGCGAAACGAAACAACTAAAACCGGTTTTTGAAAAAGCGCGCGCCGCCTACCGCGAAATTTCAAAAAAAACAAATACTTACCTGCACGACGAAACCGCTTTCAACGAATTGATAACCTACGCCGAAACGCCGCAAAAATTTATCGACTTCTCGCGCCGCAAAGCGCAAAACGCGCAAGCCCGCGAATTCCGAACCTTGCAGCCGAAAGAAGCTCTCTCGACCGACACGAAAGGCAAAGTCACCATCACCAACGCCTTGTTCGGAAAATATTTTTTCACCGTCGACGAAACGAAAATCGACGCGCCGAACCTTTATCTAATCGAAGCCAAACACAGCCAGCGCGCGCTTCTGCCGAGCAAAAACGACATCAAAGACGGCTTGATAAAAATGATGCTCTACACAAACCTGCGCAATGTCAAAGTCGGCGCGCGAGCCTTCGACTACAAAGTGATGATTCGCTTAACTTCCAGCCGTCTGAAAGGCTCGATTACCTCTGACGCCAAAGACGAAGAATCGACGAAATTCTTCTCGGATAATCTCATCGACGCCGCAACCCGCGAATTTCTCAAAAAGCTTTTCCGCGAAGCGCGCGAAAATAAATTTACGATAATTCTGGAACACGCCGAAACGGCGAAATAGATGGAAATTACGGCGGAGATTATTGCTGGAATCAAATACAAACAGCATCTGAATTGCAATTTAGCGGTTGTCGCTTTGGAAAATTTCGACGTCAATTCGGCAAAATCTTCGTGCGTCATTTCACACGGGCAGAATCGTCTGGCAGCCAGCAAATGGGTTTCGCCAAAGCGGACGCGCTCGTATCCGTATGAACGTGTTTATAATACGCTTTCGGTCTCCAAACGAATCACGGTCATTCCGCTAGTGAAAGACGAAGGCGCGGCGGGCGACCGCGACTTTTTACAGTGGGACACGGTTTCGTTGATGAGTCTTCTGGACGTTTACGTGATTTTGGCTTATTACGAAACTGCGGAAAAACATCGCTCACGCGTCGATAAAATCACTAACCAGAAATTTAATAATGAATTTGTCCTGAATAAAATCAGGGAAATTTCCAACTATCACAGCTCGGCGCTGCATTGGAATTTGAATGAGCTGAAAAGCATCGGACAGCTTTTGGAAACGGTCAAAGAAAGTTATCGAAAAATTGCCGCTCGCACGCAGGCAAAATTTCATGGCGAAAAAGGACTCGATGATTTTTCGGCGCTTACCGCCCAAAATTTGTCGGCTTTTATGGAAAGCTCCAGATCAAAGGCGCAATCAGCGCAGGCGAGAGAATTTTTAACCTCACAGCCGAAGGAAATTCTCTCGACCGCGACGAAAGCAAAAATCACAATCACGAATTATTTGGGCGGAAAATACTTTTTCACCGTCGATGAAATCTTGATTAATGATGAAAATCTGCACCTGATTGAATCGAAACACAGCAAAAGCGGCAAGCTGCCGAGCACGGGCGATATCAAAGACGGCTTGCTGAAAATGATGCTTTACTCGAATCTGGAAAACGTCAGCGCCGCCGGAAAAATTTATAAGAGTCTGCCGGTTCTGCGGCTGACTTCGGAAAATCTGGCTGGAAAACTGACGTCCAGCGCATTCGCCGAAGAACAGTCGGAATTTTTTCGCTTTAATAAACTGAACGCGCGGCAAATATTGTTGATGAAAAATTTATTTGCCGAAGCGCGGGAAAATAATTTTTCGGTTATTCTGGAAAAAGGTTAAGTATGATTCGCAGTCCTTTACGTTATCCGGGCGGGAAAAGCCGCGCGGTCGAGAAAATAGCGCATCTGATTCCGGCTTTTCAGGAATTCCGCGAGCCGTTTGTCGGCGGCGGCTCGGTTTTTATTTATCTCAAACAAAAATTTCCCGGCAGGATTTTTTGGATAAATGATATTTACACGGATTTAGCGGTCTTTTGGCAGGAAATTCAAGTTGATTCCGAATCGGTCGTCAGGCAGATTTGGAAATGGAAAAGCGATTTTCAAAACGGCAAGGAACTTCACAAATTTCTGCGCGAAAACAAACCGAATTTTAATCGTATCGAACAAGCCGCCGCGTTTTTTGTTTTCAATCGCATCACGTTTTCCGGCACGACCGAAGCCGGCGGATTTTCGATTCAGGCGTTTGAAAAGCGTTTTACCGATTCGAGCATCGAACGTTTAGGAAAAACCCCGGAAGTTTTGCAAGAGTTGAAAATCACGAATCTCGATTACGAAGAAGTGATTAATGCGGACGGCGAAAATGTGTTTTTGTTTCTCGACCCGCCGTATTTCTCGGCGACGAATTCCGCGCTCTACGGTAAAAACGGAAATCTCCACAAGAATTTCGACCACGAGCGTTTTGCCGAAACTTTGCGCCGATGCCCGCACAGATGGCTTTTGACTTACGACGATTCGCCTTATGTGCGCGAGCTTTTTTCGTTTGCCAATATAGCCGGCTGGAATCTAATGTACGGAATGCGAAACATAACCGAAAAATCGTCGCAGAAGGCGACCGAGCTTTTTATTTCAAATTACGCGCCGGAAACGGAGACGCGAAAACAAATCGCATTTAATTTTGCCTGATGAAATCTTCGCTTTTACAATCTCTTTTCGACGACGAGGAACGCCGACCTTTAACTGTGACGGAACTGAACGAGCAGGTGAAAGGCGCGTTGGAGCGCTCGTTTGCGTCCGTCTGGATCGAAGCCGAGATTGTCAATTTTCTCGCCGCCAATTCCGGTCACTGGTACTTCAGCCTGCACGACGGTTTTTCGCAGCTCAAAGCCGCCTGTTACATCCGCAATAATCTGCGGATTCGCTTTCAGCCGTTTGACGGACTTCAGGTGCGCGTGCGCGGTAAGTTGAGCGTTTACCAGCCGAAAGGCGAATACCAAATCCTGGTCGAATCGCTGGAGCCGGTCGGCGAAGGCGCGCTCAAAGTCGCGTTTGAGCAAATCAAGGCGAAGCTCGCGAAAGAAGGTTTATTCGACGAAGATTTAAAACGCGATTTGCCGTTTTTCCCTAGAAGAGTCGGCGTTGTTACTTCGCCGAACGGCGCGGCGTTTCACGATATTCTGAACGTTTTATCCAGAAGAACGCGGACGGTTCACGTCACTCTGATTCCGACGCGCGTGCAGGGCGAAACGGCGGGCGAGGAAATCACCGCCGCCATCGAATTGGCTAACGAATACAACAAAACGGCGCACGAAAAAATCGACGTTTTGATTGTCGGGCGCGGCGGCGGCTCATCGGAAGATTTGTGGGCTTTTAACGAAGAAAGAGTCGCGCGGGCGATTCGGCGGTCAAAAATTCCCGTCATTTCCGCTGTCGGTCACGAGATAGATTTTACGATCGCCGATTTTGTCGCCGACCGGCGCGCGCCGACGCCGAGCGCTGCCGCCGAAATCGTCGCCGAAAGCGAAGACCAAATCGAAGCCTTTATCGCTCAACGCACCGAAGATTTGTTTCAGATAATCAATTACAAGCTCTTGCATCTGCGTTCCGATTGGCAGGAGCTGGCGATGTCGCCGGTTTTCGTCGAGTTTCCGCAGAAAATCAAGGATTGGCGGTATGAACTGGACGATGCGGGCAGCCGGCTCCGGGACGCTTTTGAGCAAAAATTAAAGCGAGGCGAAAAGCGTCTCGAATCTTTGACGAATCGCCTTTCGCCCGTCAGATTAGCGAAACTGGTTTCCAAAAATCAGACTCGACTGGCTTTGCTCAAACAGCGCCAGGCGTCTGCCGCCAAAGCTGTTCCGGACAACGCCCGCGAGCGGCTGAACGTCACAATGGCGGCTCTGGACGCGCTGTCGCCGCTGTCGGTTTTAAAACGCGGCTTTTCGATTGTGGAAAACGAATCGGGCGAGATTTTGCGCGATGCCGAACGCGTTCAAGTAAAAGACAAATTGAAAATCCGTCTCGCAAATGGGAAACTTGAAGCGGAAGTTTTAAAGACGGAGTAAATTGCCGAAGCGATTCTTCAATTACAAATGAAAAATTAAAAAATAAGAACCGTCGGAAACAATTCATCGTTCTTAATTCTTGATTCTCGATTTGTAATTTAAAAATAAATGTCACGTTTTACCATAAATATAAACGAGCCGGAAGCCGAGCAGCCGCAGCAGCAGGAAAACCCGACGGTCGTCAAAGAAAATGTTTCTTACGCGCCCGGTGCAGAAACGCCGAAAAAAAAGCGCAGCCGTTTCGCCAGAGTTTTGGGCGTTCTGGGAATTTTGCTGCTCGCTTTTCTGGTTATCGTCGGCGTCGGCGGATATTTTTACTGGCAGAGTGTGAAACAAACGCCGCAATATTCGCTCGCGCTGCTGGTCGATGCGGCGCGGCGCGACGACAATCCACAAATCCAGCAGCTGGTCGATACGGAAGCCGTCGTCGACAGCTTTGTGCCGCAGATTACGGACAAGGCGGTCGAGCTTTACGGGCGCAATCTGCCGCCCGCGCAAATTACCAGAGTCAAGGAAAGCGCCGCGCCTTTAATGCCCGCCATCAAACAGCGCGCCAAAGAGGAACTGCCGCGCGTGATTCGCGAAAAAACTCAGCCGTTTGAAAGCGTGCCGTGGTGGGCGATTGCCCTGTTTGCGGGGCGCGCCGTCGAGATTCGCACTGAAAACGACACGGCTTACATCAAAAGCAAAATTCCCGAGCGCGAAATCGAAGTGACGATGCGGCGCAGCGGCGATTTGTGGAAAATAATCGCCATCAAAGACGAGCCGCTCGCGCGCCGCATCGCCGAAAAAATCGGGCAGGAATTGATTGCCGCTTCGACCAAAGGCAGTCTTAAAAAAGCGGGCGAAAAACTCGGCGTCCAGAACTTGCAGGAGATGCTGAAAAAGGTCGAAGATATTTTTAAATAAGTTTCCGGAGAGTTAACGGAAGATTTTGGACAGTTGCAGGAAGTTGCGGAAAGTCAAAAACAGTTTCGGAATTTCAAGCTTCGGCAATTGTCCTGACTTTGTGCGGCTTTCTGCCACTTACAGTTAATTCTAAATGTCTATGAGTCAAAAAAATCAGACGTTTGAAGCGTCTTTATCGAATCTGGAAAAAATCGTGCGCCGCCTGGAAGAAGGCGATTTGCCGCTCGAAGAAAGCCTCAAGCTTTTTGAAGACGGCGTGCGCCTGTCGCGCGAATGTCAGGAAAGACTGAACCAGGCGGAAAGAAGAATAGAAGTTTTGCTCAAAGACGAAGACGGCAACCCGGCATTAAACGTAATCGAGCGGGAAGACGCGGAAAAGCCGCAGCCGAAAATCAAACGCCGCATTCGCTTTGATGACGAAAGCGACGAGGAAGAAGACGAATCACCGTTTTAAGAATTTCAGCCAACCGGACAATCGCTTTTCCGGCTCTCGCTCGAAAAATCATTTGCTCAGGACATACGTCAAAACGCCGAGACCGAAAAAAAGAATCAGCATCAGAAAAAACACGATAACGAGAGCCACGATTGAGTAAATAATAATATTCGTCGTGTTGTCTTTGCCGGATTTGCCGTTATAGCCGATGCCGCACGCGCCGCATTTGACGTGCGACAGAAGCTTCGGACCTAAAATTCCGCCCCACCACGTGAAAGACACTTTCTGGGCGAGTGATTGACGGCATTTCGGACACGGCGCGTATTGATTCTGCAATTGATTCTGCATAAGTAGCGATTATTCTAAAATAAACCGCCGCCGGCTTTCAATATTTATTTTTTGGAAGTAACCAAAACCGGCTGTTGAAACGATGCTTTCGATGCCGGTTCGCCGCCCGTCATTTGCAGCGCGACGATAATTTCGCGCGCTTCGACACGCAGCTTCGGCAGGCGCAGGCTGAATATAATCGAGCCGGCGATGCAAAACGCACCGCCGAGCACGACCGTATACGGCGCGCCGATAATTCCGGCGAGCGAGCCAGCCATCAGAGCGCCGAGCGGCGCCATACCCATAAACATCATCGAATAAACCGCCATTACGCGACCGCGCAGCTCGTCCGGAACCATCGACTGCACCAGCGTGTTTGACGAAGACATTTGCAGCATCATCGAAAAACCGACCGGCACCAGCAGCAGCGCTGACAGCCAGAACGAGCGCGAAAACGAAAACAAAATCAGAAAAGCGCCGAAGCTGCCCGACGAAATCGCGACCCAGCGACCCAAGCCCTTGATGCTTTTCCGGGAGGCTAAAAGAAGCGCGGCAGCCAGCGCGCCCACACCGCTCGCGCCCATTAAAATTCCCAGCCCGCGCACGCCGCCGCGCAAAATCTCTTCGGCGAAAATCGGCATCAGGACGGCATACGGCATTCCCATTAAACTGACCAAGCCGAGCAGCAAAAGCAGAGCGCGAACCGGCGCGGTTTTTGCCGCGAAACCGAAACCTTCCTTGATTTTCTCGATTGCCGAGCCTTCGCTGGCGACCGTCTGTTTAGGCATTATTTGCATCAATAAAAGTCCGGTAATGACGGCGATATAACTGACGGCGTTGCCGAAAAAGCACCACGCTTCGCCGACCGCCGAAACCAGAATTCCGGCAATCGCCGGACCGATAATCCGCGCGCCGTTAAACATCGAGGAATTCAGCGCAATCGCGTTGAGCAAATCTTCTTTGCCGACCATATCGACGACGAAAGACTGCCGCGTCGGAATATCGAAAGCGTTAATCACACCGGCAAACGCCGCCAGCACGAACAGGTGCCAGACGGCGATATTGCCGGTCAGCGTCAGCGCCGCCAGAATCGAGGCGAGAATCATCGAGCACGTTTGCGTGGTGACGAGAATCCGCTGCCGGTCGTATTTATCGGCAATCGCGCCGCCGAAAGACGTGAGCAGAAAAACCGGAAACTGCCCGGCAAAACCGATTAACCCCAATAGCGCGACCGAACCCGTCAGGCGATAAACCAGCCAGCTTTGCGCGACCGACTGCATCCACGTTCCGGTTAAGGAAATGATTTGACCGCCGAAAAATAGTTGAAAATTGCGATGTTTAAAAGCGCGAAAAACGGCGGGCAGCTTGGAAGCCGAATCGGCTGGCGCGATGTTTGAAGACATTAAATTTCCCTTGCTCGTAATATTTATGCGAATCAAAAATAGAGATAAAAAATCTGATTTTCCCGGCGAGTTTTGCGCCTTGGCGGGAAATCTTTCTTAAAAAAACATCTCCCGCCAAGACCGCCAGGTTTTACGCGCGGTTTTTCAACAATCTTTTTATTCACATCTTTATAGTTTAACGATGAGCGCCGGTTAAATTCAATTTAAAAACTTTTCGGAAGCGAAGAAATAAAGTTTTTCGAAAGGAAAAAACTTTTAAGTAACAGGTGAAAATAGTTTTTTGACAGGGAAAATGTTTTCCGGAGTAGACAAAAACTTTTGCAGAGTAGGAAAAAACTTCTAAAGATTAGCGAAAAACTTTTCCAGAGTAGCGAAAAACTTTTAAAACCTAAGGAAAAAGTCTTAAAACCTAGAGAAAAAATCTTAAAGCTTAGAGAAAAATCTCTAAAATCTAGGGAAAAACTTCTAAAACCTCAGGAAAAACTTTTGAAACCCGATTAAAACTTAATCTCGAAGCCATTTCAACATTTGCGGATAAGGCGAAACGCCGAGGCGGCGCGCGTTTTCGCCCGTCGCGGTCATTCCCGCATTTTCCAGCGTGTTGACGCCGATATAAACGCCGAGACTGAAATTCATCAACAGAGATTCGGAGTTTCCCTTGTAACCGCCTTCGTGAAAAACGACGCGCGGGTTTAAATCCAGATGCAGAGCCGCGGCATATGACCAGGCGATTGAAGCGACCTCGACGGCGTCGATATTAAATTCATCGGGCAGCGCGATTTCATCGCTTAAATGCGCGCGCAAATCTTTCGGTACGACCGCCAGATGACCGGCTTCGTGCAGCAAATCGCCGGGAAACGCCAGCTTTGATTCATCGACGAAAATTTTCCCGTTTTCGATAAAGATGCCTGAAAGAAATGTGTTTTTATCGAGGTTTCGGGCAATGACTTCGAGTCGGATTCCGATTAAAAATTCAGCGATCTGTTGCGTCAGATGATTTGTGAACATCTTTTCGATTATAAACGAAAAAGGCGGACATTGAATCCGCCTTTTCCCGCAAAAAATTTCCGCTCGATTAATCTCTCGAACTGAAAATGCTCAGGATATACCAGAACAGCAGCGCGATTGCCGCAAACAGCGTCAGCGAAGCCGCAACGTGCTGCGACGTGTGGTAACGGTGCATCACGTTCGACGTTTCATACAAAATCGCCGTGCCCGCAAAGGCAACCATTATAAAGGCGAAAATGCTGCCTAAGCTGAAACCGAACAAAATGCTGGCGACGATAAATCCGAGCGCGACGAAACCGCCGATCGCCAGGATAGGACCTAAAAACGAGAAATCCGAACGCGTGATGAAAACCACCGACGAGATGCCCAGAAATAAACCGAGCGTGACGATGCCGGCTTTCATAATCACGTCGCCGCCGCCGAAATTCGCCGCGATGAACATCAGCGGCACGAAAATTACCGCCTCCGCTATCACGTAAAGCATCAGTCCGAGATACTGCATCGGTTTCGACGTTTGCGAATTCGCCCAACTATTCGCCAGCCACGAAACGCCCATAAACGCTCCGAGCACGAGCAGCCACGAAAAATTGCCGCCGATGCGCATCGTCATCATAATCGTGCCCGCGATGCCCGAGGCAAATAAAAATGCTTCCAGAACGACGAACGCCAGAATCGCCGCCGCCAGATGAAGATAAGTTTTGCGGATAAACCTTGCGCGTTCTTCCGGCAAGGCGTTCGCCGCCGAATTGTTTCCGAATGTATTTTCGTATGTGTTCATAAGTTTCCTTTGTCAATTAGACAATTGTTATTTAGACGATAAATCGAAAAAATTGTTTGCCCGTCGCCATTTAATTTTACCTGAAAGCCGGATTTATATCACCTTCGCTCGCCCGTCCCGCCGCGCCTTGCCGAATCGACGCTCAAAATGCCGGAGCCGCGCGCCGACATATAGAGAAAGACGAAGCAGAACAGCACCGCCGCGTCGCCGCCGTTCGAAGGCGGCAGCGCGCCCTGCGGCTGGTGCGCCATAAAATAAGCGACCGCCATCATACCGCTGGCAATAAATGCGGCGAGGCTCGTAAACAGCCCGATAAGAATCAGCAATCCGGCGACGACTTCAATCGTCGCGCCCACCATCATCAGCGGGTTGAGCGGACCGGAAGGCATACCCTGCGGCATCGGCGGAAAGTTGAAAAACTTCTGCGTGCCGTGCAGCAAAAACAAAAATCCGGATACGATGCGCAAAAGCGCGTAAAAATGCGGTTCATATCTTCCCAAAAATCGTTCCATCAATAATCTCCTTATTTGAAGGCGGACAACCGCTTATTATCATAACTCAGGTTGTCGACCTTATTAAATAAAAAAAGGCGAAGAAATTTTCTTCGCCGCCAATATTCACTGAAAGTAAAACTTTATTTGCATCGACAATATTATTTTGCCCGGTTCCAAACTTGCGGAAGGCTGATAAACTGTCGCAAAAATTCAGGTTTGAGCGGCAAGTCTCCGATTTGCAAACGCGTCGCCTAATGTGCCGCCGAGGCGACAGCTCCCTGATTATTAATATTTCTAGCGAGCTAAACCGGTGGAAGTTCGGCTTGCCTCGACTAAACAGTGCGCCGCGAAAACGAAAAAAGACAATTCCGGAAAATATTTTCACCGACGGCAAATTTTCCTTTGTATTTTGTCTGTTTGAAGACATAAAACGGCTTTTCGTTTTGCTAGGATGAAAATAAACAGCGCGCCGGAAAACAAAGCCTTTAACGCGGGTTGAAACCGGCGTCAAAAAACGGATCTCGACACGAAGCGGCGCTTTGAAAAAAGCGAATCGTTTTAATTCAGCGAGTGGAGGGAAAAATAAAATGCGCAGAATGACACGAACCTTAATCGGACTGGCTTTAGTGATGGCTTTGTTCGCGGCGGGTTTGACCACCGGCAGTCAGGCTCAGGAGACAAGCGGTCAGCAAAACACCAGCCAGCAAAATCAAAACAACAGCAACAAAAAAAATAAGAAAAAGAAAAACAAAAACGGCAACTCAAACCGCACCGGCAACGGAAACATGAACGGCAATACGAATTCAAATATGAATACGAATTCAAACATGAATACGAATTCCGACCTGAATATGAATAACGCCAACGGTAATCAAAATACCAACAGCCGTAATACAAACACGAACGGAAACACGAACCGGAACAGAAACTCCAACACCAATACGAACACCAATACGAACACGAACACGAATACGAACACAAACGCCAATACAAGCCCGACTCCGCGTTCGTAGTTTGAGTGAAAGAGTTTACTTATTTACTTAAAAGAAACCAAGCGAGAATCTTTCGGAAAGATTCTCGCTTTTTTCTTATTTAATAGTTGTTATTTCGAATAAGCCACCAGACGAATAAGCCGCCGAACACCCAATCGCCCAAGCCGGCGAGCGCCGTATAAAAAGAAAACTCTCCGTTGAGCCAGTAAATTGCGAGCAGCGCGGCGAATGAAAGTTTGCCGGCGGCGGCGATGGCGATAAACAGCCATTCGCGTCTTTGCTTAATCGCCATCCACAAATAACAAACGCCGAACGCGAAAATCCAGACGGCGAGAATCCACAGATAAACCGGATGCGGTTCCGGCAGCCCGAATATTTCGCGCGCGGCGCGATTAGCGGGAATGAATGATAAAGAGCCGCCGATATTCATTGCGGCAGTGGCAAATAAAACAACACGAAACCATTTTTCCATCTATTGATTATTTTTTAATGCTGCGGATTGTTTTTGCAAACCTTTTTCAGGCTCGCCGTCATTGTAAAACAGTTTTACCGCGATGCGCTCGCGAAAATTATCGAATTCGATTTTCAGCGTGTCGCCGTTTATCCGGTAGCCGTCGTCTGAAGTGATTCCAGACCAGCACGATTCGTAGCGTTCCGAGCGAGCATCGACTATTTTCCACGCCGCATCGAGCTTAATCCAAATCAGATTCGATTCTATTCCGGCGCCGCATTGCCGGTCGTCAGATTTTTCCTTCGATTGACCGCTAACGTCGAGCAGAAGATATATAAATCCGTCTTTGCGATTCGCGAATAAAATTTCCGTGTCCGTGATTTTAGCGGCGTCAATCTTATCGCCGAGCCTGAGCGCGTGCGCTTTGCCTTTATATTTGACGACCAATCGCTCGCCGCGGGCGCCAATGGTGTATTCGGATTTTTGCGCGAAAGCGAGACTGCCGGTTAAAAATAAAATGAAAGCGGCAATTAAATATTTCATAAACTTGCGGGCTATCTCGTCATTGCAACAAAAAATCTGCCGACGACAAACAAAACAATCACCAAGCCGATCGAAATCCACACGATAAACGTATTGCGCCTGCCTAAAATGATTTGCCACAATCCGGCGAACGCAAACGAGATGCCGACGATAAAAGTCAGACCGATGATGCCGACGGCAAACATCAATTCGGTTTCCGAACCGTTAAAGCGGCTCGCCGGAGTTTGCGCCAAAGCGCCGAAAACAAACAGCGCGACGAAAGCCATCATCGTCGCGATAAATCCGCCGAGAAAAACAAGCACGCCGCCCAGAATTCTAATCGTCGCTTTCGTGCGCACCACGCCGCCGCAGCGCGCGCATTTTTTATCGAAATTGCCTGCCGGACGATGGCATTTGTAACAAAAACGCGGTTGTGAATTAATTATATTTTGCTGCATATTGAATAAATAATCGAAAAATATTTACTCAATCACAGACGGGCGGCGGGAAGATTTTTGCTTTGGCGAATTAGCGGCGATTTCTGGCGGCGCGCATTCGTTTCGGACCGAACCAGAGCCAGAATCCGGTTATCGTAAACGTGAGCAGCGCAAATCCGGTGATGGAAGTATAGACGACTTTTACATACTCGCCGTCGGTGTCGAAAAAATAATCGAGAATCGAGCCGTCGTGAATATTTTCGATAAAATCCGAACGGCGTCTTTCGATATGAAGCAGCTCGCCCGTCGTGCAGTCGAGCTGTATGCCCCAGTAATCCTGTATGAAAACGAACTTGACCATTCCTTTGTCCGGTCGGATGTCGATGCGTTCGAGTTCCAGAGATAAATCGGGCGAGATTTGCTGGCGCGCTATCTGGTTGGCTTTTTCGTGCAGCACGTGAACCGGCAGCCAGTCTTGCGGGTTCGTCGATTTTCCGGCATAGGACTTCGGCAAAATCACGCCGCCCGTGTGTTTTTTCCAGCCCAGCAGAAGTCCGGAAACGGCGACGATAAAAAAGAAAATGAATAAAAATGCGCCCAGCGCGCGATGGATTTTGCGAGCCGCGCGCAAAACCTTAGCCTGCCGTTTTGTTTTTGTTTCGGTCATATCGCTGCCGGATTTGAATAAAAAAACGAGTTTGAGGTTGCTTTTTGATAATCAGTTTTTAGTTAAATAAACCCATTTATTGAAAAACGCCGACAAATCTTTGCCGCTCGATTTTTCCATAGTCTTTTGAAAATCGACGGTTTCGACGGATTTGCCCCAGTATTTTCGAGTGTAATCTTTTAAACCTTTCCAGAACGCCGCGTCGCCCATTTCCTCGCGCAAAAGATGCGTCACATACGCGCCTTTTTGATAAACCAGCACGCGGTCTTCGCTCGCCGGTCGGTTCCAGTCGGGAAAG
>DASVRL010000144.1:0-8237 GCA_036388635.1 Pyrinomonadaceae bacterium | reverse complement strand
AAATGAGTAAAAAAGTTGTATATGTCGGCAAGGATTTGGAAGCGATGTCGTTTGCCGTTAATTATCACCAATGGATTTTAGACGAATTCAGTCATCTTTTGGGGAAACACGTCGTCGAGGTCGGCGCGGGAACCGGCTCGTTTTCAGAGATGGTTCTGGAAACGAAACCGGAAACGCTGGCGCTGGTCGAGCCTTCGGATTTGTACAAAGATTTGACGGCGAACATTTCGCCGAACGGCAGCGGCACGAAAATAGATTTTTATAATTCGATATTTGCGGCGGTGGCGGCGGAAATTACGGCGAAACAAAAGCCCGATTCGATAATCTATGTTAATGTTTTAGAACACATCGAGGACGATAATCACGAATTGAAATTAATTTACGAATCTCTCAGCGACGGCGGACGCTGTTTTTTGTTTGTTCCGGCGCTGATGGCTCTGTACGGCGAGTTTGACCGGAAGCTCGGGCATTTCCGCCGATATACCAAAAAGGAACTTGAGCAAAAATGTCAGGCGGCAGGCTTTAAACTGTTGAAATCAAAATACTTTGATTTTGCCGGCGTTTTGCCGTGGTATGTCAATTACAGGTTGCTGAAATCCGAAAGTATGGGCGGCGGAGCGGTCAGGCTTTACGACAAAGCGGTCGTGCCTGTTTTCAGAAAAATCGAATCGATAATCAACGTGCCGGTCGGAAAGAATATCCTGCTTATCGGCGAAAAGTAAAATCTTGTTGCCGGGGCGCTGAGTTAAAGTCTTTCTTTTAGCATAAAAAGAGGTTTTGAGAAAAATGAGTCTTTCGACAGTTTTGCCGGAAAAAAAGGCTGACGGCGAGCAGTTTGCCGCCGAACTCAGTCTGCAAAACAAATCCGAAACAGGCAGACGGCAAAAAAGAATCGCCGTTTTGATTCCGTGTTTTAATGAAGAATTAACCGTCGGCGAAGTGGTGGACAATTTTAAATCAATTTTGCCGCAAGCCGATATTTACGTTTACGACAATAATTCGAAGGACAAAACGGTTGAAAAGGCTAAAGAATCAGGCGCCATCGTCCGCTACGAGCGGCGGCAGGGGAAAGGCTTTGTCGTGCAGCGAATGTTTCGCGAAATCGAAGCCGACGTTTATATAATGATTGACGGCGACAGCACTTACCCGGCGGCAGAAGCCTGGAAGCTGATTAATCCGATTTTGAATCAGGAAGCGGATATGGTCGTCGGTTCGCGTCTGATGTCGGAGTCGGCGAGCGATTTTAAAAAGCTCAATCGTTTCGGCAATAAAGTTTTTCTCTGGACGATAAATTATATCTTTCAGGTTCGTTTAACGGATATTTTGTCGGGCTATCGCGCGTTCAGCCGCAATTTCGTAAAAAATATTCCGCTTTTCGGCGGCGGCTTTGAAATCGAAAGCGAATTGACTATTAAAGCCTTGATGCGCACCTATCAAGTCGTCGAAATCCCGATAGATTTGGTCGCGCGCCCGGAAGGCAGCAATTCAAAAATCAATATCGTGCGCGACGGTTTTTTGATTTTAAATATGATTTTCAGCCTGTTTCGCGACTACAAGCCGCTGACGTTTTTCGGCGCTATCGGCATTTTTTTGATGCTTTGCGGGTTGCCGTTCGGCGGCATCGTCATCTACGAGTTTCTCGAAACCGGGCTTGTCCTGCGGCTGCCTTCCGCCGTTCTGGCGGTCGGTTTGGAGCTTGCCGGAATGCTGTCTCTGACAATCGGCTTGGTTCTGCACACAATCGTTCGCCGCTCGATGGAAATGGAATATCAATTACGGGTCATTTTTGACGAAATCGAAAGAAAAGAAAAGAGCCTGTAAATAACGGAGAACTCGTCGTTTGTTTAGGTTTTACCGCGTATTTATAGTAAATTTGATAGAGACTCAATATTTTCCCGACAATCGTTTAAACAAGACAGAGAAATGGCTGATTACAGACTGAACAATTTTACGCCTTATCCCGAGAAGAAAATAAATTTTATTTTACCGGCGTTTTTCGTCTGGGGACTCGCCTTGATTTTGGTTCTGGCGTTATTTTTCTATGAAAACGAGTCGGACAATTTTTTGGGCAGTTATTATCTGATGCCGTGGTGTCTGCTGACGGGCGCGGTGATCGCCGCGCCGAGCTTGTATCTTTATTACAAAAACAGTTTCAATCTTTTTCACCCGCTCGTGTTTGCCGCCTGGTCATATTTTTTTCCGGCGTTTTTTGTCGGGGGTTTTGTTTTATCGGCGGGATTTTCGCAGCCTTTTTTCTTAAATTTTGTCCAGGACGAGCGTTATAATTTACCTTTGACGCTGGTTTACGTGATGCTCGGCTACATCGGTTTATCCGTCGGATTCTTTTTGCCGTTCGGCAGAAAAATCGGGGAAAAAATCAACGGCTGGCTGCCGGAATGGAACTGGAAACCGGAACAGGTGATGGCTCCCGGTCTGCTGCTGCTCGCCATCGGATTGTTCAACACCATATTTGCCTTCGCCGCCGGCATCATCGGCTTCCAGCAGGTCGAAGAAATCGGAATCTTTGACGGAACGATTTTTCTGTTGACGCTCTTTTGGCTGGAAGCCGCGTTTTTATTGTGGTTGATGGTGTTCAGGGCGAAAGAGTTTACCTTCAATCACTATCTGGTTATCGGTTTGCTGCTGGTAATTTCACTGGGCAAATCGGCTTTGCAGGGAAATCGCGGAAGCTTAATTCAGGTTTTTATTCTGGTCGCTTTTGCGTTTGTCTCGTCCGGCAGAACGATAAAATTTCAGCACAAGATGCTGGGCGGAATTTTGCTCGCGCTGGCGCTGCTGGTCGGAATGATTTACGGCACGACTTTTCGCAATATCAAACAATCGCAGGAACGAGTTTCAGTTGACGAATATATCGGAAATATTTTCGAGGCTTTCGGAAAAATTTCCGACCAGGGCGTGTTTGCCAGCATGGAAGAAGGTTTTGTCGCGCTGGCGGAAAGGATAGATGCCGTCAGTTCCTTGGCGGTCGTCGTCTCGAATTATGAACAATTGGCGCCTTACGAGGAAAGCTACGGGCTGGACAATAATATCTGGAAAGACAGTATAACGTTTTTGATTCCGCGCGTTGTCTGGAACGATAAACCGCTCGCGACAGACCCTTCGAAATACGGCGATTTATATTTTAACTTTAGCGAAAATTCCTTTACGCTGACGCCGATCGGCGACCTTCTGAGAAATTTCGGTCCGGTCGGAATTCCTTTGGGAATGATTATTCTGGGATTTTTCGTGCGCATTTTTTATGCCTGTCTGATAGAAAATCAGGGCGTTTCGTTCTGGCGCGCGACGCTTTACTATATGCTTTTAACCAGCATTTCATACGAAGGCTCATACGGATTGATTATTCCTTATCTGATAAAGGTCGGTTTTATCGCCGTTCTGGGATTGATAATCGTTTGGTTTTTTGTCCGGAACTCTAATTATAAAAGAAGTTAGCCTTAAAGCACGAGTCTATAATTCGATGGAAAAAGTAGTTTTTACCAACGGCTGTTTCGACATTCTTCACCCGGGACATATAGATTTGCTGGAACGCGCGCGCCGTTTGGGAACGAAGCTTATCGTCGGGATAAACAGCGATAAATCGGTGCGCGAGATAAAAGGCGCGCCGCGCCCGTTTTTATCTCAGGAAGCGCGCGCTTCGATGCTTCGCGCTTTGCGTTGCGTTGACGAAGTAAGGATTTTCGAAGAGCCGACACCGGCGAAAATAATCGAGCAGATAAAGCCCGACGTTTTAGTGAAAGGCGGCGATTGGCAGATTGAACAGATAATCGGCGCGGATTTTGTATTGAAACGCGGCGGCGAAGTTCATTCGCTCGCCTTGAAAGACAATTTTTCGTCCAGCGCAATCGTCGAGAAAATTCAAGGCAGCACAAATGGCAAGAAAGATGCTTCAATCTCGCTAAACGATTTAGTTTCAACGTCTTTGAATGAACACGTTGAAGTTTTCCGGGAACTTTCGGCAACTGAAATAAAGCAAATCGAGAAATGCGCCGACATTATTTTTGAGGCTGTTCGCGGCGGAAAGAAAATTTTAATCTGCGGCAACGGCGGAAGCGCGGCGGACGCGCAGCATATTGCGGCGGAGTTTGTCGGGCGTTACGAAACCGAGCGGCGCGGGCTGCCGGCGATTGCTCTGACGACCGACACTTCCGCTTTGACCGCGCTTTCCAACGATTACGGATTCGAAAGGATTTTTAGCCGACAGGTCGAAGCTTTAGCTTCGGCGGGCGACGTTCTAATCGGTTTCAGCACGAGCGGAAATTCGCCGAATGTCATATCAGCCGTTATGAAAGCCAGACAGATGAATTGCAGAACCATCGGTTTAACCGGCATAAACGGAAAAAAACTGGCTTCCGTTTGTGACGCCTGCATTTTAGTTCCGAGCAAACGCACCGCCCGGATTCAGGAAGCGCACATTACCATCGGACACATCTGGTGCGAAATCATAGATTCAAAATTCAAGGAAGGCGAGTTTTAGACAGCAGTGGAAAATTTCGACAAGCTTATTGCTCGCTTTTCTAAAGTAAAAATATTAATTATCGGCGATGTTATGCTCGACCGGTATTGGTGGGGCAGCGTCAGCCGAATCTCGCCGGAAGCGCCCGTCCCGGTCGTGCAACTGGAAAAAACCAGTCTCGCTCCCGGCGGCGCGGCAAATGTGGCGGTCAATATAGCAGCTCTCGGCGCGACTCCGCGGCTGGTCGGCGTCATCGGCGACGACGAAGAGGGAAAATATCTATCAGCCGCGCTCGATAAATCGAATATTTCACCCGATTTACTGCTCACTCTGAAAGAGCGCCCGACGACCGTCAAAACGCGAATCGTCGCTCACAATCAACACGTCGTCAGAATCGACAACGAAAAAACAAATTTTCTGACCTCCGAACAAGAAGAAAGGCTCTGGCTTTCGATCGAGAAAGAATTAAATAAATCTGATTTAATATTAATTTCGGATTACGCTAAGGGGTTGCTCAACAAAAGCCTGCTCACGAGTCTGATAACGAAAGCGATTGAGAATAATAAATATATTTTAGTTGACCCGAAAGGAAAGGATTACACAAAATACTCGGGCGCGACGCTTTTAACGCCGAACCGCCGCGAAGCGATAGAAGCCTGTCATTTTGAAGAGCATCGAGTGGCTGATGATATTACATTAGCTGGAGAAACTTTAATCTCGGAACTCGATCTGGAAGCCTTGTTGATAACGCAGGGCGAAAACGGGATGACCTTATTTCAAAAACAGAAAAAGCCGGTTCATTTTCAGACGAAAGCGCGGACGGTTTACGACGTCACCGGCGCGGGCGACACGGTCATCGCCACTCTGGCGGTCGCCTTGGCGGCGGGCGCGAATCTTTTGCAGGCGGCGGAATTATCGAATATCAGCGCCGGTTTGGTAGTCGAAGAAGTAGGCACGACAACAATTAACCAGGAAAAGCTTCTAAAGGCTTTAACTTAATTTTCCCGGATGGATAAAATATTAGTTTACCGGATTGGCAGCATCGGCGATACGCTCGTCGCTCTGCCGTCATTCTGGGCAATCAGAAAAGCGTTTCCGCGAGCGCACATTACATATTTTACCAACGGCGCGACGAGCGACCCGAACGACCTGATTGCAAAAAAAATTTTGCCGGAAGGTATTTTTGACGAATGGCTGGTCTATCCGAACGATTTTGCAAAAGCTTCGGCGGGCTTGATTTTAAAGCTGAGACAGAAGAAATTCGATTCGTTATTTTACCTGATGACTAGAAATCGCGGTTATTACCGAGTCAAAAGAGATGTTTTGTTTTTCAGATTAGCGGGAATAAAAAAGATTTTCGGCGTTCGGTATCTGCTGAAAAATTTGTTGACGATGATGCCCGAAAAGCCGGTCAAAACGGTCGAAAGCGAGCTTGAGTATCTGCTTAAAAGCCTCTATTTTGAAAATCTCGATTTGCCGCCGATAAATAACTTCAAACCGGATTTGAAGCTGACCGACGACGAAATCAAAAAGTCGCACGATTGGCTGGCATCTAATTGTCCGGCGGCTTGGCGCGAAAAAAGATTGATTGCGGTGATGGCTGGAACAAATTGGAGTTCGAAGATTTGGGCGGAAGAGAATTACACAGAGATCGTTTCCCGTCTTATAAAAGAAAAAAATGTTTTTCCGATTGTCTTCGGCGGAAGAAACGACCGCGAGCAGGGAGACAGATTTCTCAACGCCTGGAAAACGGGCGCCAATGCGGCGGGCGAACTGGGAATTCGCGGCGACGCGGGACTTTTGCGGGAATGTAATTTATATCTCGGCACCGATACCGGGACGATGCATCTCGCCGGTTCGGTCGGGACGCCCTGCGCGGCGGTTTTCGCCGCCATCGATTACGTCGGGCGTTGGACGCCCTTCGGCGAAGGGCACAAAATCTTCCGCGAACGAGTTGAGTGCGAAGGCTGTTTTGCGCCGGTTTGTTTCAACCGGCACAAATGTTTAAATTTAATTTCGCCGGAAAGCGTCTACAAGGCGTGCGCGGAGATTCTGGAAAAAAATGGCTCAGGGAAATAAGCCGAAGATTCTGATTTTTTGCGATTTTTATTTGCCGGGCTATAAAAGCGGCGGCGGAATGCGCACGCTCGTCAATATGGTCGACCGTCTCGGCGAAAAATTCGATTTCTGGATCGTTACGCGCGACCACGACGGCAAGACGGATAAAACTCAATATAAAAACGTAAAAATAAACGATTGGAACGAAGTCGGAAACGCCAGGGTTTATTATTTGTCGAAAGATAATATAAAACTGAAATCAGTTAAGAAACTGATTGAAGAAGTAAAGCCTAAAGCCATATACGCAAACAGTTTTTTCTCAACGCTTACGGTTTTTGTTTTATGGTTAAAAAAGTTTCGGAAGATACCGAATCTGAAGATAATCGTCGCGCCGGAAGGCGAGCTCGCGACGAGCGCGCTCGGGCTGAAAAAAAATAAAAAACAATTGTACCTAAAGTTTGCCGGCGCGCTGGGACTTTACGAAAACATAATCTGGAAGGCGACCGCCGATTTTGAAAAAGCAGAGATCGAAAAAGCGAAAGGGAAAGGCGGAAAGATTTTTATAGCGCCGAATATGCCGCCCAGACAGATTTTTCCCGAATTCGATTTAAATAACAAACCTTTTAAAAATTCAGGCGAGCTGAACGCGGTGTATTTATCTCGTCTGCACCCGATAAAGAACTTGAAGTTTTTACTGGAACTGCTACCAAGCATTAAAGATAGAGTTTATCTGGATATTTTCGGTCCGGTCGATAATCACCAATACGTCAGCGAATGCGTGGAGCTTATCAAAAAGCTTCCGAAAAATTTAAACGTGCAGATGAAAGGCGAGGTTTCGCACGAAAATGTGATGAAAACGCTTGAAAAGTACAATTTTTTTGTGCTGCCGACCCAGGGCGAGAGTTTCGGACACATCATCGCCGAGGCTTTAGCTTCGGGCTGCCCTCTAATCATAAGCAATAAAACTCCGTGGACAAATCTGGAGGAGAAAGGAATCGGCTGGGATCTGCCGCTCGATAATAAAAACAGCTGGGTAGATACATTGAGGTATTGCATTAGTTTAGATAATGATAGTTACAGTGATTTGGCAATAAATGCTAGAAACTACTTGAACCAGTGGCTGGCGGATACAAAAATCGAAAAAGCCACTGAAGAAGTTTTGAATTACAGTTTATCGGAAGCTTAAACAATACAAATATAATTCTTCGTATTGCATAGCTTACTAAATTAAAATTATTTTTAAGCGTCGGCGAGCCGACAGTTAAGTTAACACTTTAAGGCAGTTTATAATGAGAATTTTAATATTTGGCGGTACGGGCATGCTCGGACATAAGCTTGTTCGGCAATGGCGGGACAAATTTAAAGTTTATTCCACCGTCAGAAGCAATTTTTCAAAATATTTAAAGGTCGGGTTATTTGAAGAAGACGAAGTGATTTGTCCGGTAGAGGTTGAAGATGTCGAATCTGTGCGCAGCGCCGTAAAATTTTCTCAGCCGGAGGTAATCGTCAACTGTGTCGGCATCATCAAACAGCTCCCGACCTCGAAAAATGTTATAAAAACTTTGACCGTGAATTCTATTTTTCCGCATCGGCTGGCGGAGATAGCGCAGGAGAATAATGCGCGTTTAATAACCATCAGCACCGACTGTGTATTTAACGGCAAAAAAGGAAATTACAGCGAGGAAGACGTGTCCGACGCCGAAGA
>DASVRL010000143.1:0-5793 GCA_036388635.1 Pyrinomonadaceae bacterium | reverse complement strand
GTTGGAGTATTTGAAAGAGCGGCGCGACGAAAGCGGAATTATTTATTGTTTGAGCCGAAATTCGGTTGACAGTTTGGCGGAAGACCTTCGGGGCGAAGGCTTTCACGCTTTGCCGTATCACGCCGGTCTGGAAAAGGAAGCGCGCGATAAACATCAGGAATTATTTTTAAAAGACGAGGCGAAAATCATCGTCGCGACCATCGCTTTCGGAATGGGCATCGACAAATCGAACGTGCGTTTTGTCGTGCATCTGGATTTACCGAAAAACATCGAAAGTTATTACCAGGAAACCGGGCGCGCCGGGCGCGACGGGCTGCAAAGCGAAGCGCTGCTTTTTTTCAGCTGGGGCGATATTAATAAATTAAAAGGTTTCGCCGAGGTCGAAGGCAACCAGTCCCAGACCGAGATAATGTTAAAGAAGCTGAATCTGATGGGACAATTCGGCGATTTGAAAACGTGTCGGCGCAAGTTTCTGCTCAATTATTTTTCCGAAGAGATGGCGGAAGACTGCGGAAACTGCGACAACTGCAACACGGAGTTCGAGCGTTTTGACGGAACGATTATCGCGCAGAAAGCCCTGAGCGCCGTTTATCGCACCGGACAGCGTTTCGGCTTGAGCTATCTGATAGATTTTCTGCGCGGCTCGCAGGCGAAAACGATTCGCGACGAGCATAAAAATTTGAAAACCTACGGCGTCGGCGCTGACATTTCCAAAAACAACTGGTTCGATTATTTCAAGGATTTAATCTCGCAGGGCTATCTGGCGCAGACCGAAGGACAATACCCGCTGATTGTTTTGACGGAAAAAAGCGAAGCCGTGCTGCGCGGCAGCGAGCGCGTCGAACTGATAAAAGTGACGATCAAGGAAGACAAAAAAGCGTCGCTCGTCTCGACGGTTTCGCATCCGTACGAAAAAGATTTGTTCGATGATTTGAAACAGGTGCGGACGAATTTTGCGAGAAGCGAAAACGTGCCGCCGTATGTCGTTTTTTCCGACGCGACGCTGGTCGAAATGGCTGCTTACCTGCCGCAAAACGAATTCGAGATGCGAAAAATTTCCGGCATCGGCGATTTGAAATGGCAGAAATACGGCGCGGATTTTCTGCGCGAGATAAAAAATTACTGCGAGCGGAATAATCTCGAATCGCGCATCGATTTGAAATCGCCGAAACGCGAGCGCAAAACCCGCCCGAAACGCGACGCGGAAGGAAACGACACTTTCAGCATTACGCTCGATATGTTTCGTTCGGGAATGGCGATTGAGGAAATCGCCGAAGCGCGCGGAATGGCGAAAGGCACGATCGAAATGCATCTGGTCAAATTTATCCAGAGCGGCGAAATCAGTCTCGAAGACCTCGTTCTGGAACGCAAAATCGAGCCGATAAAAAACGCTATCCTGCGCCTGAACGCCGGTTTCGCCGTCGCGCCGGTGAAGGAATTTTTAGGCGAAAATTACAGCTACGCCGAAATCCGCGCGGTGATGGCAACGATGTAAAGCGAAGGATAGACGGAAAGCATAAAAAAAGGAAGAGTTTTGAATTTCAAAACTCTTCCTTTTTTTTAATATTTAACCGAAATCTACTGCGGTTTCGTCGTTCTGAAGAAAACTCTGTTCGGCGTTTCCTTGAATTTATCCGTTATGTTGGCGGGATTCAATTCGTAACTCGCTACTTCAATCGTCTCGTCGTCCTTACCGGCGATGGTTTGCGTCCAGCGATAGGGTAATTGCACGCCGCCCACGCTGCGGTAATCGGAAAATCTGACCTGAAATTCAGCCATTTCCGGCGCCGGCATTCTTTCTCTCGAATTCTCTCGCAGAATTTTCACGTCCTCGTTGGCTTTCGCTTTGCCTTCTTCCCTCAAGATTTTGATAATAAACGGTTTCGGAGCCTGATAGGTCAGCATCGCGACCAGATGCGTCGTTTTGTCGAGATAAAGACGGATGCTTGAGCCGTTTGCCGAGGCTTCGATGATGTCGCAATTCGTGCCGTCGACGCTGCCGTCGCCCGCGTATTTATACGTTACGTCTGCGCCTTGCGGCGGCGTTAAGAGCAGAGCCAGAGAGGTGCGGAAAAGCTCGTTCTGACGGAATTCGCCCGCGCCTGCGATTTTGTCGACAAAAATTCTCTTCGGTTCGATGTTTGTGCCGTCGCCGGTCGTCATAACTTTCTCGCCGCCTTCTTTTTTCATGACGAAAAAGTCTCTTTTCTTCTCGCCGCTTTCGTTGGGAAGCGCGATTTTTTCCTTCATCTCGCCGCTCTGCCGAACCACGAGTACTTCTTTATCGATGTTTTCTAATTTTTCGCCGCCCGCTCCTTCGCGGCGCAGTTTCATGGTTTTGCTTAATTGATTCGGCAACTGCAGATTCATTTCCCAATCGCCCTGCTCGGTTTTCGCTTCGCCGTCAAAATCGAAAGTTTTCGTCACGCGTCCGGTAACGGTCAGGCTTCTGATATTGCCGAGAGCCTGCTCGCCGCCGACCGCCTGCCGCGCCTGGCGCACGAGTTCGAGCGCGCGCTCGTCGGATTTGAATCTCGCCCCGACGACGCCTTCAATCAAGCCGCCGAGACCGATAAAAAATGTTGCTGCACAAAGAATCGATACGATAAATTTTTTCATATGTTTGCTCCTTAGAATTAAGATTTCACGTCTGATGACAGTTCAGAGTATGACAAAGGTTCGCGGGCGAATGGTTAAGACGACGAAAAGAATTTGTTAAGAATGTAAAATGTTTTGTAAAGCCATTTACAAGCCGCAGCGGAAAATGGAAAATGGAAATCGGAAAACGGCTTCTACCGGTTTTTTCATTTTCCATTTTTCGGTATCAGTTATGAAACGTTCGTGGTTTCCAATTATGGTCGTCGTCGCGCTGCTCGGTCTGCTCGGCTTGCTCGCCACTTTGCAGTATCGCTGGCTCGGGCAAATCAGCGACGGCGAGCGCGAGCGCCTGCAAAAGCTCGTCCAATCGGACACGGTGCGCTTTGCCGAAGATTTTAACCGCGAAATCCAGAACGCTTATTTCAATTTTCAAATCAACGCCGACGTCTGGCGTGCGAAAAACTGGAATGCCTTTAACCAGCCGCTGGCTTTCTGGCGCGCGAAAACCGCTTACCCGGATTTGATTCGGGATTTTTATTTTGTTGAAACGGGCAGCGGCGGCGAAAATCTTCTTCGTTTTAACAGGGAAAACGGCGCGTTTGAAGCGGCGCAGTGGACGGAAGAATTAAATAAGCTGAAGCCGGCGCTTGCCGCCGAGAAAGCTTTCCAGCCGGTCAATACGGAAAATTCCGCGCTTTTAATGCCGGTTTACGACGCGGAAAAAACGGTTGACCGGATTTTAATCCGCACCCCGAGATCGGATAGAACGAAGATAAGCGAAACCGCGCCGAAGGTTGAAATGCCGAAGCGATACGGCGTTCTTATCATCAAACTGGACGAAAACGTCATCAAAAATCAGATTCTGCCCGACCTCGTAAAAAAATATTTTTCGGCGAGCGAGAGCGCCGATTACCGTCTGGCAGTCGTCAGCGGCGGCGGCGGGCAAAAGCAAATCGTCTTTCAAACCGGCGACGTCACTTCGACGGACGCCAGCGCGCGGTTGTTTGATTTATCGGCGGACAATTTTATGTTTTTCGCCAACCGCGAGTTTTTGTCCAAAACGGAAGGCGAGCCGAGAAGCGGCGGAATGGTGCTCAAAAAATTTGAAACCAAAGCTTCGAAGCAGATGGTTTTTACCAGAGAAAGCGGCGGCAATCGCGAAGTCGAAGTACTGAGCAGCGAGCCGCTGCCGCAGGCGCGCATCAGGGTTATGGAAAGACAGGGCGACGAAGCCGGAAGCTGGATTTTAAACGTCCGGCACACCGCCGGCTCGCTCGAACAATTTATCACCCGGACGCGGCAGAAAAATCTGGCGATAAGCTTCGGAATTTTGTCGCTGCTGGCAATCAGCGTGGTCTTGATTTTTATTTCGGCGCAGCGCGCGCAGCGTCTGGCGCAGCGCCAGCTGGATTTTGTTTCGTCGGTTTCGCACGAGTTTCGCACGCCGCTCGCCGTCATTTATTCGGCGGGCGAAAATCTGGCGGACGGCGTCGCCAAAGAAGAAGCGCAGGTTTCGCGCTACGGCAATTTAATCAAGGGCGAAGGCAAAAAGCTGACGGCGATGGTCGAGCAGATTCTGGATTTTGCGGGCGCGAATTCCGGCAAAAAAAGATATGACCGGCGCGCCGCCGACGTTCGGGAAATTATCGACAACGCGCTGGCGCAGTGCCGGTCGCTGATTGCCGAAAAGGGAATCGCCGTCGAAAGGGAAATCGCGGAAAATCTGCCGCCGCTGGTCGCCGACAAAAACGCTCTGAGCCGGGCGATTCAAAATCTGATTGGAAACGCGGTCAAATATTCAAACGGCGGAAAGTGGATGAAGATTTCCGCGAAAAACGGCGGCGGCAAAATAAAAATCATTGTCGAAGACAAAGGAATCGGCATTTCCGCCAAGGATTTGGCGCACATTTTAGAGCCTTTTTACCGGGCGAAAGCCGTCGTTGACGAGCAGATTCACGGCAACGGCTTGGGCTTGAGCCTGGTCAAACAAATCGTCGACGCGCACAAAGGCAATGTCAAAATCGAAAGTGAACTCGGCAGAGGCAGCAAATTCACAATCGAATTACCAAATCAAAGTGAAAAAGTGAAAGCGTGAAAAGGAGAAAAAGCCGGGTCGAAAATTCAACCGCGCTTTTCCTTTTTCGCTTTTTCGCTTTTTCGCTTTTTCGCTTTTTCGCTTTCTATGAAAGTTTTATTAGTCGAAGATGAAGAAGGTTTAATTCTGACGCTGACCGACCGTCTGCGGAGCGAAGGCTTTGACGTGGCGAGCGCAAAAGACGGCGAGGCGGGCTTGGCGCGGGCTTTGAGCGAGAGCTTCGATTTGATTATTCTGGACGTGATGCTGCCGCGAAAAAACGGCTTCGACGTGTGTCGCGATTTGCGGCAGAAACAAATTGAAACGCCGGTTTTGATGCTGACGGCAAAGGGCGAAACGATTGACAAGGTTTTGGGCTTAAAGCTCGGCGCGGACGATTACCTGACCAAACCTTTCGAAGTCATCGAGCTGCTGGCGCGCGTCGAAGCGCTGCTCAGGCGCGCGCCGAAAACGCAGGGCGCTTCGCCGGACGCTTTCCGCTTCGGCGCGGTTTCGGTCGATTTTAAGCGCGCCGAGGTGCGAAAAGAAAACGCGCCGGTCGAATTGTCGGCGATGGAATTTAAACTTCTGCAATTTTTGATAGAAAATCGCGGCGCGGTTCATTCGCGCGACAAGCTGCTCGACGAAGTCTGGGGCTACGACGCGATGCCCTCGACGCGCACCGTCGACGTTCACGTCGCGTGGCTGCGCCAGAAACTCGAAGAAAATCCGAAATACCCGCAGTTTATCCAAACCGTTCACGGCTTCGGTTATAAATTCAACGCCTGAATCTTAATTACGAATTACGAATTACGAATTACGAATGAAAGATTATTTCTTTTCATTCGTAATTCGTAATTCGTAATTCGTAATTGAACTCTACGGTAAAGCCGTCAGATTCAGGTTATTGTAAGCGTCAATGATAGTCACGGTCTGTGGCGCGAACGAATATAGTTTGGAAGCGACCGTCACGGTGTAAGTTCCGCCCGCGACCACGTTCGTCAAAGTGAAATAGCCGAAACCGTTGGTGCGCGTCGTGAATGAAGCTCCGCTGTTCTGGTCGATCAGCGTCACAAACGCATTCGGCACGCCCGTGCCCGTCGCCGTCACTAGCCTGCCGC
>DASVRL010000142.1:0-6191 GCA_036388635.1 Pyrinomonadaceae bacterium | reverse complement strand
AATATGGAATTCGACCGAGCCGCTGGCAAAGGCTCGGTCAATCACCGGCATCGCGTGTTTGCTCGACATTTCGCCGAAACCGTAACACCACCGGTCTTTCTCGCTCGACAGACACGCATTTTTAATCTCGCTGGAAACTTTGAGATTCCGAAAAAAACTCTCGATTCCCGCCGCGCCCTCGTTTTCGTAAATCTGCCGGGCGGTTTCCGCGTAAACCCTCATTGTATTGCCGACGGCGTGCTGCCAGCGATTCAAAAACGGCTCGGACTGCGTTGACCACGTAATAAAAGTCAAAACGCCGACGACCAGCGCCGTCGCCAGCCAGAACCACAGGAAAATTTTCAGAAACAAACCCATTTTCATTTGTCATTGAACATTTAACATTTATCATTTCCCGTTTATCATTTCGCGCCGCGGCTGATAAATCTTCTTTGATAAATGATAAATGTTAAATGTTCAATGTATAGATGTATCCGACCGAGCGAATCGTCTTGATGCGTTCATCGCCGCCATCATCGCGCGCGCCGAGTTTTTTTCGCAGATTCGAGATGTGCATATCGAGGCTGCGGTCGAAAGGCGACAGGCGGCGACCCAGAACTTTTTGATTCAAATCTTCTTTTTTGATGACTTTACCCGCGTTTTTCAAAAGCTCGGCGAGCAAATCGAATTCGACGGAAGTCAAATTCAAATCTTCGCCTTCGCGCCGTGCCGCGCGCGCCGAAAGCGAAATCTCGATGTCGTCAATCTGAATTTTTTCCGTCGGCGGCGCCGAAGAGTCTTCCGGCAAATTCTGCGTTCTTCTTAAAATCGCGCGCAGCCGCGCCACCAGCTCGCGCGGGTTGAAAGGCTTTGCCAGGTAATCGTCCGCGCCGATTTCCAGCCCGACGATGCGCTCCATATCGTCGCCGCGCGCCGTCAGCATCAAAACCGGAATCTGATTTCCCAGTCGAAGCTCGCGCAAAACGTCAAAACCGTTTTTTCGCGGCAGCATCACGTCCAGAATAATCAAATCGTGCTCGCCCGCCCTCGCTTTCCGCAAACCGGTCTCGCCGTCGTGAACGGCTTCGACGGTAAATCCTTCGACCGTTAAATATTCCGAAACCAGCTCGCAAAGCTCTTCATCGTCGTCGATCAATAAAATTCGAAACATAAATTAATTAGTACTGAATGCCGAGTACCGAGTAAAAAATAAAAACTCAATACTCGGCGCTCAGTACTCAGTACTTAGAAAGTATCTTACGCTGAAAGCCTAGCCGAGTTTGTCAAGAATTGTAAATTGTCCGGCGCGAAAAGTTTACCTTTCTTTTTCGTTCGCGCCTTTGGCGAGCGGGCGCGGGCGGTTCTTTTTAAATCAAATCCGGCGCCGGATTTGATTTAACCGCGCAACTATTTCTCGAATGAAATAAAAAAATGAAACCTTTTTCTTCATTTTGCTGTCTTTACTAATAACGGAAATAATTGGCAGTTGATTTTATCGCTTTTTTTTCGTTAAATCCTAGCAGACAAATGCCGACTACTTTAACCCAGCTCGAAGACACGGAACGCGGAAAGACGATTTTGCGCGTCGAAGGCTCGATGACTTACGACGACGCCGTTTTGCTGGAAAAAATCGCGCTCGATTTGCGCTCGCAGATGGACCGAAATCTGACGATTGATTTGGCGGATTTGTATTTTCTCGATTCCGATTCCGCGCCGATTATCAAACGCATCGAGCGCGAGCACGGCTTTGAAATCGAAGGCATCGAAGTTTTTCTGCAAAACGCGATTTCCGAAGCCGAAGGCAAGAATTTTTGAACGGGAATTTCAAACACACACGCGGCGCGCGCAGCGCAAAGATAAACGCAGAATGACGAATGATAGATTTCGTTATTCCGCGTTTTGCATTTCGCATTCGGCGTTTTGTCCGTCCGGTTTAAAGTTCGCCGCTCGAATCGAGAGCGTGTTTTGAAACAATCGTGTAGCGCGAGCCTTGCGGCAAAAGCTCGCTTTGATAAATCACGACTTCGGAAACTTCAAACTCGACGGCTTCAAATTTTTCCTGCAAATGCGCCTCAACCAAATTTTTTGATTTTTCCGGCTCGCGCAATCGCGCGATCGTCAGATGCGCTTTAAAATCCCGCTTTTCGCGCACGAAACCCTGCCGCTCGCATTCGTTTTCCAGAGCTTCGCTTAATTTTCGCAAACTTCCCTTTTCGTCCTGCACGCCGAGCCACAAAACGCGCGCCTTGCGCTGATTCGGAAAAACGCCGGTGTCGGCAATCCGCAATTTGAAACCGGAAATTTCGCGCGCCGCTTTTTCGACCGCTTTCGTCAATTTCTCAAGCTGCTCATCGCTCGTATCGCCCAGAAATTTCAAAGTCAGGTGCAGCTTTTCGTATTTGTCCCAGCCGACGCGCAATTCGGGAAATCGCCGCCGCAAACTTTCGATGTATTCGGAAGCTTTCCGGCGCGCCCTTTCGGAAATATCAATCGCCACAAAAATCCGTTTCATAAAAGAAAATTTACCACAGATAGCTCGCGGCAAAAGGCGAAAGGCAAAAGAAAAAGACAAAAGTAAAAATTTGATTTATTTTTTGCCTTTTAACTTTTGCCTTTTGCCTTCCCTTTCTTTTTGTTAAACTTTTCCCGCAATGAAATTCTTAAAAATTCTTGTTTTACTCTTTATTTTAGCGGTTTTAGCGGGCGGCGGCGCAGCTTTCTGGCTTTACAAATCGCTGAATGCTGCCCACGCGCACAACAAAACAAATCAATTTATCGTCATTCCGAAAGGCTCGACGCCGAACGAAATCATCGACAAGCTCGCCACCGAAGGCATTCTCGCCAACCCGCTTTCGACGCAGATTTACCTGCGCTCGTTTGGCGACGCCGGCAAATTAAAGGCGGGCGAATATCAATTTGAATCGCCGATTACGCCGCTCCAGGTTTTGCAGGAGCTGGAAAAAGGCGAGGAACGCACCGTAAAACTCACGATTCCCGAAGGCTGGACGCGTTTTGACATCGCCAAGCGCGTCGCCGAAAAATTTCCCGTCAATCCGCCGATGGACGAAAAAGCCGTTTTGTATCTGATGGACGACGTTTCGCTGATCAAAGATTTCGACCCGAACGCGAAAAATCTCGAAGGCTATATGTATCCGAGCACTTACAGCCTGCCGAAAGGCTCGACGCCGCAGCAAGCCATCAGGACGATGGTCGAGCAGTTTAAAAAAACCTGGAAGCCGGAATGGAACGAGCGGGCGCGCGCCCTGGGCAGAACGCCGCACGAGATTGTGACGATTGCCAGCCTGATTGAAACCGAATCGAAATTTGACGACGAACGCTCAATCGTCGCCTCGGTTATTTACAATCGCCTGAACAAGGGAATCGCTCTCGGCATCGACCAGACGGCGGTTTACATCGCGAAAATGCAGAACCGCTGGGACGGCACGATTAACAAAAGCGATCTGGAAGTCGATTCGCCCTACAACACGCGCAAATACGCCGGACTGCCGCCCGCGCCGATTTCCTCGGTTTCGGAAAGCGCGCTGAATGCGGCGCTGAATCCGGCGCAGACCGATTATATTTATTATGTTCTGAACGTCGAGAAAAACGACGGCTCGCATCATTTCTACGCGTCGGCATCTGAATTCGAGCGCGGCAAAGCGGCGTATCAGGTCTGGCTCGAACAGCAGCGAGCGAAAAAACGCGAGCAGGAAAGCAATCAATAATTCGGTCGGAACTTTCGCAAAAATCCGGTGTCTAACAAAACGGGAGAGATTTTAAAGTTATGACGCCGGATAAATTACTTTCGCCTTCCGAACACAAGCTTTTCTTCGGAATCGCCTTTTTGATTTGCTGCCTGTTTTTTGTAAATCTTACAAATAAAACTATTAATAGTTACAACGAAGCGATTGAAAATGCGCAGATTGAAAAAAGATACGCGGCAAACAGCAAGCCGAAAATCAGTTTTGGTATATATTGTCTGAATTCAACGCCGCTTTATGAAGTAATTCTGGCGCTTCAGTTTTTCACCAATCCGCTTTTGCTTCTGCTGTTTTTGAAGCGCAAGGCGGGAAGATTTATCTGTGCCGGTTTGCTGGCGGCTTTTACTTTTTCCGGCTACGTCGGTTGGATAATTTACACTTACCGGGCAAGAAAATCCGACGAATCGTTTTATCGCGCGGATACGAGTTTCAACGATTATCTGCTTTATAATTCGACTTTTCCGGAGTTTATCCTGTTTTTGATTTTCGCCGTTTTGCTCGTTCTGCAAATCTGCGTTCTGACGCGTTTTGTCATCGAGAAATTTCAAGCTAGAATTTATCTTAGATGATAAAACTTCTCGCGCTCGACCTCGACGGAACTTTGCTCGATTCGAAAGGCAAAATTCCCGCCGCCAACCTCGAAGCCATTCGCGCCGCCGAAGAAAAAGGCGTTCTGGTGACAATCGCCACCGGCAGGCGTTTTCGCGACGCGCGACCCGTCGGTTTGCAGCTCGAACTGAACGCGCCGCTGATTACGCATAACGGCGCGCTTTTGAAATACGCGCAGACGCTGGAAACGGTCGCCGTTTCGCTTTTATCCGGCGAAACCGTCCGGGAAATTCTGCGCGTCGGGCGCGAGTTCGGCGCCGACGCGCTTTTGAGCTGCGACCCGCACGGCAAAGGCACTTTGCTTTACGAGCGCGTTTCCGCCGAAAACGTTCCGCTGCAAAAATACATCGTCTGGTCGAAACACCTGCACGGCGACGAAGCCGAAGAAGCCGTTTTGCACGTTCCGCGTCTGGAAAACGTTCTCGGCGAGACCGAAACCGTCCACGTTTCCTTTTCGGGAAAATGCGCGCCGATGGGCGAGCTGGAAATGATTCTGCAAAACGAATTGAGCGAGACGGCGACGATTCTGACGACCCGTTACCCGCGTCTGGATTTCACGCTGATCGACATCTTACCGCCGGACGCCTCGAAAGGCATCGGGCTGGAAAAATTAGCCGTCATCGAAAATCTGACGCCGGAAAACGTGATGGTCGTCGGCGATAATTTTAACGATTTGCAGATGCTCGAATTTGCCGGAACGCCCGTCGTCATGGGCAACGCCGCGCCGGAACTGCTGGAAAACGGAAACTTTCGGCAAACCCTTTCAAACGACGAAAACGGCGTCGCGGCGGCAATCGAAAGATTTATTTTGAGCGTCGATTAGCTTAATTTCTATCTCGGCTCATTTTTTGATAATCTTTGATTTTATATTTCAAGGAGATTTTATTAATGGCAAACAGAATTGCGGTTATCGAAACCAATAAAGGCACTATCAAATTCGAATTATTAGAAGAGGACGCGCCGAAAACGACCGAAAATTTTCGTCTTCTGGCGGAAAAGGGTTATTACGACGGCGTGATTTTTCACCGCGTTATCAAAAATTTTATGATTCAGGGCGGCGACCCTTTGGGAATGGGTTACGGCGGCGAATCAGCCTGGGGCGGCAAGTTTGACGACGAAATCAGCCGCACTTCGCCGCTCTACGCGGGCGCGTATCACAAAGGAACGGTGGCGATGGCGAATTCGGGACCGAATACCAACGGCTCGCAGTTTTTCATTATGCACATCGATTACCCGCTGCCGCCGAGCTACACGAAATTCGGGCGCGTCACGGAAGGACAGGACGTGATCGACGCGATTGCCAATGTTCAGACCAACGCGAACGACAAACCGCTCGAACCGGTCGTGATGAACAAAGTCACGATTGAAGAGCAAAGTTAAAAAGTGAAAAAGCAGAAAAGTGAAAAAGCTTTGCCGTTATCTCAGTCAAAGCTTTTTCACTTTTCACTCGTTCACATTTCCGCTTTATGAGAGCAGTTTTGCAAAGAGTTTCGCGCGCCGGAGTCTCGGTCGGCGGCGAAACCGTCGGCGAAATCGGCAAAGGAATTTTAGTTTTCCTCGGCGTTTCGCGCGGCGACACGGAAAAAGAAGCGCTTTATCTGTTGGAAAAAACGTTGAATCTGCGCATCTTCGAAGACGAGGCGGGCAAAATGAATCTTTCGCTGCTGGATATTTCGGGCGCGCTTCTCGTCGTTTCGCAGTTCACGCTTTACGGCGACGCGCGACGCGGCAGGCGACCTTCTTTTATCGAAGCCGCCGCGCCCGCTGAGGCTAATCGCCTGTATGAATTTTTCGCGACGGAAGCGCGCAAACAAATCGCGAAAGTCGAAACCGGAAAATTTC
>DASVRL010000141.1:0-18705 GCA_036388635.1 Pyrinomonadaceae bacterium | reverse complement strand
AGCGGTCTGAAAATAGAGGCGGCGAGCTTGCGCGCTTACACGATGCTGGGCGCCTTGATTTTGATTTGGCTTTTGTTTTACTGGCAGACGGGCGGCACTTTTCTGTCGGCGCGCAATTTGTCGAATCTGATGCTGCAAACTTCGGTGACCGGGATTTTAGCGGTCGGGATGCTGATGGTGATTCTCGCCGGACAGATCGATTTGTCGGTCGGTTCGGTTTTGGGACTGGCGGGCGGCGTGGCGGCAATCGCGCTGACGCATTGGGATTACGGCTTGGCGGTTTCGATTCTGCTGGCGATAGCGGTCGGCGTCGCCATCGGTTTGATTCACGGCACTTTGACGGCTTATTTCAATATTCCGGCGTTTATCGTCACTTTGGGCGGACTTCTGGCGTGGCGCGGCGCGATAAAAGGCATCTCGCGCAGCGAAACCGTGCCGATTGCCGACCCGACTTTCAAATTGATCGGGCAGGGTAATCTGACCGCCGATTCCGGCTGGATTTTAGCCGCCGCCGGCATCGGGCTGATCTTGTGGCTGGCGTACCGCCGCGCCCGGGCGCAGAAAGAATACGGTTTGGCTGGCGAAGCCTATGGTGCGGGCGATTTGTTGGTGAAGACGGTTTTGCCGATTGCGGTCATTGTCGGCTTTATCTATGTGATGAACGCGTCGGACGGCGTGCCGATTCCGGTCTTGATTTTTTCGGGCGTGGCTTTGTTCGGCGTGTTTGTGACCAATTCGACGACTTTCGGGCGTTATCTGTACGCCATTGGCGGCAACGCGGACGCGGCGCGATTGTCGGGCATCGATACGCGGCGGAATATTTTAAAAGTTTACGCGCTGCTGGGCGTTTTGACCGGAATAGCGGCGGTGATTTTTACGGCGCGGCAAGGCAGCGCCGCTCCCGATGCCGGAACCTTGAAGGAACTCGAAGCGATTGCCGCCTGCGTCATCGGCGGAGCAAGTTTGATGGGCGGTCGCGGAACGATTTTCGGAGCGTGCGTCGGGGCGTTGATTATGGCGAGTCTGGATAACGGGATGTCGCTGTTGAATATCCGGGATTTCGTGCAGGAATTGATCAAAGGCGCAATTCTGGTGGCGGCGGTCGGATTGGATATGGTCGGCAGACGCCACACTTAATTCCGGGAGATTTTCACCGCAAAGGCACAAAAACACGAGGATATTAAGAAATAAATTAAAAGGGATGAAGAAGATAAAGCAAAATCATAAGGCTTTTGTTTTACCTTGTATCTCCTTTATCCTCGGTTAATTCTTCCTTGTGTTCTTTGTGTTTTGGTAGCGAAAAATGCTCTGTTTTATACGACGGCTATAGCGTCGATGGATTCGATGCGAATAATCGAGCGGCTATACATCTGGCTGCGGACTTCAATCGCTTCCGTGCCTATGATTTTGGTGACGCCGCCGGCAATCGTCTGACCTTTGATAAAAATCGTCAACCCGCGTTTTTCGTTCTGGCTCAATTCAATCAATTCCCTAAACATCTCAAATCTGTTTTCCATCTTTAACTCCTTTGCTAAATTGATGTCTGCGACGAGCTACAAAGTATCATAACTCTCTTTAAAAATATCCCTTCATCTTTGTTTCAGAATTTTCGCGCAAATTATAATTTTCCGCGCTATCCGGCTGGCAGGTTCGGATAAAATTAAAAAAGAGTTGACACTTTTATATCGAGCCAACTCTGTTTTATAAATTAACAAAAAATAAAAATATGAGAACAGATAAAAATCATTTCCAATACATTACCGTGCCTTCGTAGCTTTTCCAGTGTTTGCTGCGGGCGTTGAGCCACCCGACGTCGCGGTCGCCTTCGGAAAGATCCCAGTTATTGTAAGGGTCGACGATTTTTATCTTGCCGTTTACCGGGTCGACGCCCGTGACGACGATGACGTGCGCGCTTTCTCCATACCAGTAGCCGCCGACCCACAGCGGACCTTTTTTGGAAACCAAATCGTGCAGAATTTCCTTTGTGTAATCGCCCGCGCCGGTCGGCTGCATTCCCATCGCCCGCGCTACCTGATAGCACTCGAAGGGCGCGATTCCTTCTTTGACAAGGTCGTCCGCCCAGTAATCCGTGTCCGAATCGATCTTGCTGCAAATCTGCGATTTCTTTTTGCTCGTATCGCCCTGGTCGCTTTTCCATTGAAACAGCATTTCCAGACACGTCAGCCAGCAGGTCGTCGATTTCACCTGTCTGAGCGGTTTGACATTAGGTGCTACTTTAAACATTGCCATTGATTTTCCTCTCCAGATAAAAAATAATAGTTAATCCTCTTCTAGACTATTAAGAGTCGATTGTTTTGCGTTTATCGTCTGAAAGAAAATAAAATCACTACCTAAATAGGTAGTGACCTGAATTGCCCGGAAAAATTAAAAAAGGCGGATATATATTAAACGCGAACCTCGCCGGTCTTCGACAATTACCGCTTTGATAACTTTATACCCGTTTTTCATATAAAGCTTTTATTAAACGCCGACGTCGTGATGCGGCACGCAGCCCCACGACGCCGGGTAATTTTCAATTGCGCCAAATTGCTGATGATGCTGCTTTTGATTGAGAATATAACGCTTGACGCGCCCGCTCTGCGACTGGCTGACGGTAAACGCCTGATAATCTTCCTGCCACGAAAAATTCCGCTGCGAAATATGACGCCGCACCCAGCTTTGCGAAAGCAGCTTCAGACGTCGCACGACGTCAGCCAAAACGTCCGTCGAATTCAGGCTGACCAGCAGATGAACGTGGTCGCCCGCACCGCCAATCGCTTCCAAATCACACTTTAAAGCGCGCAGGCAACCGGCGATATATTTATAAAAAGACCTGCGCCATTCTTCGTCAATCGCGCAGTCTTTATCGAGATGAAAAACAATATGATAATGCAGCGACAAAGGTTTTGCCGCTGTCGCCTGCTTAGAAAAATTCAATAACGCCGGAGCGTCGCAAACGGTCGTCGCCGAAGAGTCGGCAAATGATTGCATCATATAATCAAAATCTCCTTTTCGGAAAAAAAAATTCCGTGCCG
The DNA here is from genome assembly GCA_036388635.1 of Pyrinomonadaceae bacterium. GTDB lineage: Bacteria > Acidobacteriota > Blastocatellia > Pyrinomonadales > Pyrinomonadaceae > JALZHR01. The sequence continues at coordinate 15,670 of DASVRL010000141.1, read as the reverse complement.
CAATTAAGATAATTGATTATCGCCGCCCGTTTCACCCCCTATTTGGGTAGTAAAGTTTCTTTTTTTCGTGTTCGGCGGAATTTCCGGCAAAACGCTTGTTCCGCCGCCCGGAAATACAGGTCTTTGAAATGAGAAACGCGGAACGCGCAACGATGAATTACCAATTCCGCATCACCGCTCATCGTTCCGCGTTTCTCGTTCCGCGTTTAGTTTATTCTTCGTCCTGCCGGAGTTTTTCCAAAACGGAAAAATCTTCCAGCGTCGTGACGTCGCCGACCACCGTTCCGCTTGAAGCCAATTCGCGCAATAAGCGGCGCATAATTTTTCCGCTGCGGGTTTTCGGTAAAGTGTCGGTAAAACGCAAATCGTCGGGTTTGGCGAGCGAGCCGATTTCTTTGGCGACGTGCGCGCGAAGCTCCTGTTTCAAGGCTTCGTTTCCTTGCCGCCCGCCTTCGAGCGTGACAAACGCGGCGATTGCCTGACCTTTGATTTCGTCGGGTTTGCCGACGACCGCCGCTTCCGCCACTGCCGGATGCGAAACCAGCGCGCTCTCGATTTCCGCCGTTCCCAGGCGATGACCGGAAACGTTTATCACGTCGTCCACGCGACCCATAATCCAGTAGTAACCGCGCTGGTCGCGCCGCGCGCCGTCGCCCGCGAAATAAACGCCCGGAATCTCCGACCAGTATTGCTTTTTAAATCTTTCGTCGTCGCCCCAAATCGTGCGCAGCATCGAAGGAAACGGATATTTTACGACCAGATAACCGCCTTCGTTCGTGCCGACCGATTTTCCGTCTCTGGTTTGAATATCAATCAAAATACCGGGAAACGGACGCGTCGCCGTGCCGGGAACGGTCGGCGTTGCGCCCGGAAACGGCGAAATCATAATCGCGCCGGTTTCCGTCTGCCACCAGGTATCGACAATCGGGCATTTCGTCTTGCCGATAATCGTGTGATACCACATCCACGCTTCCGGATTTATCGGCTCGCCGACCGTTCCGAGCAGGCGTAAAGAAGATAAATCGTGCTTTAAAGGATGCCGCTCGCCCCATTTGATGAAAGCGCGAATCGCGGTCGGCGCGGTGTAGAAAATATTGATTTTGTGGCGCTCGATGATGCTCCAGAAGCGGTCGGGTTCGGGATAATTCGGCGCGCCTTCATACATAAAAACCGTGGCGCCGTTGGCTAAAGGTCCGTAGACGACGTAACTGTGTCCGGTCACCCAGCCGATGTCCGCCGTACACCAGTATGTGTCTTCGTCTTTTAAATCGAAAATCCATTTGCTGGTAATATACGTTCCGGTCAGATAGCCGCCGGTCGTGTGCAGAATTCCTTTCGGCTTTCCGGTCGTGCCGGAAGTGTAAAGAATATAAAGCGGATGCTCGCTGTCGAGTTCTTCGGCGGGGCAATCGTCCGTGACGGTTTCCATTAATTCGTGCCACCAGTGGTCGCGTCCGTGTTGCATCTGAATTTTCGAGCCGGTTCGCTGAAAAACAATCACGTTTTCGACCGAAGGCGTTTGCGTGACCGCTGCATCGACCGTTTCCTTTAAACGGATTTCGCTGCCGCGCCGGTAACCGCCGTCAGCCGTGACGATTAATTTACATTCGCCGTCGTTGACGCGGTCGCGAATAGCGTCCGCCGAAAAGCCGCCGAAAATTACCGTGTGCGGTGCGCCGATGCGGGCGCAGGCGAGCATCGCAATCGCCAGCTCGGGTACGAGCGGCATATAGAGCGCCACGCGGTCGCCGGTTTTGACGCCGACTTTTTTCAGGACATTGGCAAATTTGGAAACCTGCCGGTGAAGCTGCTGGTAAGTCAGCGTGCGGATTTCGCCTGGCTCGCCTTCCCAGATAATCGCGGCTTTGTTTTTGCGCCAGCTTTCCAGATGACGGTCGAGGCAATTATAGGAAGCATTAATGCGCCCGCCGACAAACCATTTGGCGTGCGGCTCGTCCCATTCCAGAATACGCTCCCATTTTTTAAACCAGTGCAGATTTTCCGCCACGCCAGCCCAGAATGCTTCGGGATTTTCGGCTGCCTTGTTATAAATCTGCTCGTATTCTTCAAAGCTTTTGATGTGGGCATTGACGGCAAATTCGACCGGCGGCTGAAAAACGCGCTCTTCGTGTAAAATCGATTCGATTCCTGTTGATTCAGACATAAATTTTCACCTGAGAATCATTTGATTATAAAAACCCGGCTCGTGTCAAAGCTCATTTTTAGGCGCTGCCGCCCGCGCCTGATTTTATCCGATTTCGTTTTTTTTGGTTTTTTTAATATCGTCCGCGCTTTCGCCCGCTTGACGCGGCGGCGCGTCTTTTTCGGCATTTGTCTGAACTTCTTCCCAGATGCGATGCCCGTGCGTTTCGCGCAGGAAAATCGAGCCGACGACGAATGTGATTGACGCGACAATCATCGGGTAATAAAGTCCGGCGTAGATGTCGCCGGTATTGGCAATGACCGATAAGCCGATGAGCGGCAAAAGCCCGCCGAACACGCCGTTGCCGATGTGATACGGCAGCGAGAGCGCGGTGTATCGAATCTTGGCGGGAAACGCTTCGACCAGATAGGCGGCAATCGGACCGTAAACCATCGTCACCCAGATGACCTGTATAAAAATCAGCAGAATCAACATCCAGGCGCTTCGCTCGGCGAGCAAATTGCCGATACTCGTGTAAGGCAAAACTTTCGGCGCTGTCACCAGATTGCCGCTTTCGTCGCGCGATTGCGGCGTCAGGCTGATGGCGCCCGTGACCGGATTGGTTTGCGAGCTTGCCGTCACGATGTTCGAGCCGGCTGCCGACTGCATCGCTTTATAAATCGGAATGTAAGTGATTACCGCGAGCAGCAAGCCCGCCATAATTATCCACTTGCGTCCGATGCGGTCGCTCAAAGCCCCGAAAATCACGAAAAACGGCATTCCGAAAAGCAGCGCGATGGCGATGATGTAGTTGGCGGAAGTCGTATCCACATTCAAAATCGTCTGTAAATAAAACAAGGCGTAGAACTGTCCGGTATACCAGACGACGCCTTGCCCGGCGGTCGCGCCGAACAGCGAAATCAAAACGCGCTTCAGATTGTCCCATTTCGTAAAGGCTTCGATTAAGGGATTTGCCGAAGTCAATCCGGCGCTTTTAACGTGCTGGAAAATCGGCGATTCTTTCATTCGCAGGCGAATATAAAGGGAAATAGCGACGAGAAAAATCGAAATCAGAAACGGAATCCGCCAGCCGGCGAAGCCTTCGGTTTTACCGCTGAACTGGTCGGCGCTCATCGTATTCTGAACAATCAGGATAACCGCCAGCGACAGGAAAAGCCCCAATGTGGCGGTGATTTGAATAAACGATGTGTAAAAACCGCGCTTGTTGTCCGGCACGTGTTCGGCGACATAAACCGCCGCGCCGCCGTATTCGCCGCCGAGCGCGAGACCTTGCAGAATGCGAATCAGCAACAGAATAATCGGCGCGGCATAACCGATTTGCGCATAAGTCGGCAGAAAACCGATAACCGCCGTCGCGCCGCCCATAATCAAGAGCGTGACGAGAAAAGCGTATTTTCTTCCTATAATGTCGCCTATGCGCCCGAAAAATAAGGCTCCGAACGGGCGCACGACAAAGCCGACCGCAAACGTTGCCAGATAAGCGATATAAGCAAATGTGTTATCACCCGGCGGATAAAACAGCGGCGAGATGACCACCGCCAGACTGCCGAAAATATAAAAGTCATACCATTCGATCATCGTTCCGACCGACGATGCGCCGATGACCTGCCAGATTTTGCTGTTGCTGACGCTGTCCTCGTATAAATTACCCGAATCGCGTGCCGGTGTAGCCATTTTCATCTCCTCAGGTTGCTAAGAAACTTAAAAACTTTTTATAAGAGCGCGGGCTGTTTTATCGCTGAAAAACAGCTCGTTAAACGCGCTCGCCGCTGTTGCCGTAACCGGGATGAAAACCGGTCGTTTCAATCTGCTTCCGAACGGTCGAAGAACCGGACGGCGTCAAATCCTGTCCAATCGGAAAAAGCCGTGCGGAAAGATTCTGTTTGGAAGATTCGCGTGACATGGTTAAACTATGTAAGCCCAAAGTCTAAAGTCCCAACTCCGAGATTGTCAAAAACGGATGAAAGCGAACAACGCCAAATCTTCAATGCTGGAAAAAATTATCAACCGCCAGCGCTTAACTGACGGCAACGATCCTTTTTTACCGGCATCCCGAAAGATATGCCCGGCGGCGGGTTATTGATTGATTTCAACCGAAAATAACCCGCAGTTCGGCGTCACCGCAAAAGTTCGCCTGCTTTTGTCGCAAATATGACGGTTAGGTTAATCTGTTTATTTAGCAAGAAATTATGGAAATTGTCTTAGCATGTGATTTGGGCGGAACTAACCTGCGAATGGCGGCGGTCGATAACGCCGGAAACATTCATCACCGCCTGAAAGTCGAAACGCCGAAGACCGAACGCGCCGGCGAAATCGTCCGCGCGACGGTCGATGCCGCCAATAAATGCGCCGCAGAAGTCGAAAAAATCGGAGAAGTAAAAGCTCTGGCGGCGGCGGTTCCGGCAATATTAAATGTCGAAAAAGGCTTGATTTTAAAAGCCCCGAATGTGCCGGCGCTCGACGGCTGTCGTTTTGCCGCCGTGCTTTCCAATGAACTGAATATTCCGTGCGTTCTGGAAAACGACGCGAACGCCGCCGTTATCGGCGAGCACGCTTTCGGCGCGGCGAAAAATTTCCGCTCGGCAATCGCCGTCACGCTCGGAACGGGCGTCGGCGGCGGCATTATCATCGACAATAAAATCTTGCGCGGCGCCGACGGGACAGCCGGAGAAATCGGACATATCTGCGTCGAGCCTTTCGGCGTGCCGTGCGGTTGCGGCAGTCGCGGCTGCGTCGAGCAATATTCGTCGGCGACGGCAATCGTGCGTTTAGCGCTGGAACTGGAAAATCAATATCCGAAATCCATTTTGCGCAGCCGCTCGCCTCTGACCTCAGCCGATATTTACGAAGCGGGAAAAGCGGGCGACGACCTCGCGCTCGAAGTCTTCCGGCAGATGGGATTTTATCTCGGAATCGCTCTGGCGGGCTTGATAAATGTTCTAAATCCTGAGGTTATAGTCATCGGCGGCGGCGCCAGCGCGGGCTGGGATTTATTTATTCCGCATACGCGCGAGCAGATTCGCCAGCGCGCTTACCGCGAGCCTGCCGACCGCGCAAAGCTTGTGAAAGCCGAACTCGGCGACGATGCGGGAATACTCGGCGCGGCGCAACTGGCGTTTGAATCGGTGACCAGGGCGGAAATGCGTGTGTGACTTTTATCAATCACGAATTACAAATTAGAAGAGACAATCTTTCATCTATAACTCGTATCATCTGTAGTTCGTAATTGAAGAAAGCGTTTCCGCAGCAGAGCGCAGATAAAAAAACAAAAATCCGTCAAATCTGTGTTAATCTGTGGTTTCTTACCTTTACCGCGCCGGATTAAATTTAGGCTGAAAATTATGGACGTATATCATCGAGTTTTAGCGAGACTTTATGAAATAACCGACGGAAAGGACACAAAAACCGTTGATTTTAAGGATTTGGTCAAAAGTCTCGGCTTTCTGGGAAATTACCCCGACATTTTTGAACGTCTGAGCGGCGCGGGCTGGATTGCCGAAGACAAGAAAGCGGATTTCGTCCGCATCACGCACTGGGGCGTTTCGGAAGTTAAAAAATCTCCCGCAGCGGCAAATCAATCGGACAACAATCTGAAAAGCGACGCGAACAAGGCAATAGCGGAAGCCAAAGAACTCGCCTTATTGCTGGAAATTTTTGTGGGCAATGCTTCAAAAGATAATCTGACGGCGATTGAACGAAAAATTGATAACCTGAAAGCTGTTATTAGCCAGATAAAATCGAATCTCGATTAGTTTCAGTCGATATTTTCAGATTTCAAAATCAAACCCGAAGGACAGAAAAAAATATATAGGCATTCCGCCGTGCGTGTCCATACAATTTTTCTTCGATTTTGCGGTTTCGGACGTTGATTTTTTCTAATCTTCAAATAAAAAAGCGAAAGGAGAATTTTGTTTCTCCTTTCGCTTTTTCCTGCCTACCTATTCAGTTGTCATTTGGGATTCTTATTTAATGCGCCGTCAGCGATAAATGCAAAGCATCGCCGCCCGGAACGAGCGCCGAGCGATAATCGCCGTAATTGATTTTTTCGTCTTTGGTCGAAAAGGCGTAGACGTCAAAGCCGAAGGCGTCCAGAAAATCTGCCAGCTCAAGCGAGCTGTTCAAATAGATGGCTTCCGGATAGCCGAGTTCCGCGCGCATTTCCAGCAGTCTCTCGACGACTTCGAGCGGCGCAAAACATTTTATCGGGTCTTTGAAGGTAGCCATTTTCTATTTCCTTAATATCAACTTGCCTTAAATTTCTTAAGGCACTTTCTTTGATTACGGAAGACATCCAAAGGTTGTTCCAATTTTTAGCCCGCCGCGAATAACTTTTTTGCCGCAAAATTGCTGGAATAATTAATGAAAACAGGCTATTATAAAAATCAAACTCGCAGCGTCCGCATTATAAGGAGTAAAACTGATGAAACAAGGCTTTTTAAGGATTTTCGTATTAAGCGCAATCGGCTTGCTGTTCATCGCCGCCAATGCGTCTGCTCAGCAGACCGAGCGCGAGAAACGCGCCGTTAACGCCGCCAGCAGCATTTACGTTATCTCCGCCAAGGCAGGCGGAGTTAATTTTGTCGAGGGTAAGGTCGCCGTCGCGCGGAATGCCGCGAAAAGCGGTTATCTAATCAAAGGCGACGAGCTGGAAATCGGCGACCGGGTTTCGACCACGGCGGACGGCAAAGCCGAAATTCTGCTCAATCCGGGTTCCTACGTCAGACTCGGAGAAAACACCGATTTTGAATTTGTGACGACCGCGCTCGAAAACTTAAAAGTTAAAATCAATCGCGGCAGCGCGATTTTCGAAGTCATCGCCGACAACGAGTTTCGGGTTTCGGTCGTCACGCCGAACGCCGATTTTTATGTTGTCAAATCGGGAGTTTATCGCATTGACGTGTTGAGCGACGGTGCGGGAAAAATTGAAGTCTGGAAAGGCTTGGCGGAAGTCGGCGACGGCAAAAGCGCGCCTTTGAAGAAAGGACAAACCGCAACGGTCAAGGGCGATCAGACGGCGATTGCTAAATTTGACCGCGACGAAAAAGACGCGCTGGAAATGTGGAGTAAGGAGCGCGCCAAGGATTTGGCGAAAATCAATTCAAAATTGAATCGAGCGGACCTTAGAAATTCGCTTCTGTCTTCGAGCAATCGCTGGAATATTTATAATTCTTACGGTTTGTGGGTGATGGACCCGCGCTCGCGCGGTTTTTGTTTTCTGCCGTTCGGCTACGGCTGGAGTTCGCCTTACGGTTACTGGTTCGGACGAGACATCTGGGATATGCAGCTGCCGTGGATATATTATTATCCGCCGATGCCGCAAAATCCGCCGGTGACGCAGAATCCGACGGCGAACCAGACCGACCGGACGCGGCGCATTAATCCGAATCAAACCGACCGGACGCCGAGCAGTATCGACCGCAATCCGCGCGGCATCGTGCCGCCATTTACCAGAGTTCAGCGTGACATCGGCATCGACCGACCGTCGCCTGCCTCGAACGATAACCCGACGGTTTTTTCGCCGCCTTCGCCGCCTCCGGTCGTTGTCATACCGGCACCGGTAAACACGGGCGCGAGAAACGGCAGCAGAGATAATTAAACGGGAAAACCGTGTAATTTATAAAAAAGCGAGAGCGTAAAAATGCTCTCGCTTTTTTATTTAAAGAATTTATTTAAAGAAATCGAAGAAAAAAGCGGCTGGCGGCTGCGGTTGTTCTCCCATTTGTCGAGCATACGGCTCGATTATCAGGAGAATTGATTGAATGCCGTTGACAATCGTATGAAAAATGATGCAAGGCAGCAGGTTATTAGTGTAAACGCGAATCAAAGTCAGCGTTAAACTCAGCAACAAAAGCGTAATGACCGAGGCGTAATCGGGAATATTCTGATTACTGTATTGCGGAACGTGAACCGCCGTAAATAAAACCGTCACGAGTATAACCGCGACCGTAATGCCGAATCTTCTTTGAAATGCCGAATACAATAAACCTCTGTAGATGACTTCTTCGACCAGCGGCGCGGTAAAAGTGGCAAAAAACGCGACCAGATAAACCACCGTACGCGAGCTTTTCAGTAGCCTATCAAACTCGTTTTCCACGTCGCCGAAGGACAGGTTCAAGGCAATCGCAATCAGGTAGAAAAGAACGAATAAAACCAATCCGTGCCATATTTTGAACTTATCGGAATTCCATCCCAGAGTTTCGCGAAAAGAAAACGTATTGACTTTGGTGACGACCAGCCAGGCGATTATTAAAGTAAAAAGGTGTGCGGGAATTATCGCCGATAACTGCAAAATGATCGCCGTCGAATCCGTTTTTATAAATTCGATTAGTGCGGCGGAGTCTGAAAAATCGACTTTTTTCCAGACCAGATACGGAGCTAAAACAATCTGCGGTAAAACGGCGATGAAGATTATACTCAGCAGCCAGACGCCGAGCGCCGTCCAGCCGTTCCAGGGCGGATTATTCGGGGTCGGGTGAGCGTCGATTGAAATAACATTTTCTTTCGGCAGCGGCGCGGCGAAATTTTCAGTCGGTTCGAGGTTTTGCACGAAAAAAGTGTATCTAATTTAGTTCAAAGTTCAAAGTTCAATGTTTCAGGTTGCAGCGGAATTAATTAAAACTTCGAGCCTTGAACTTTGAACTTTGAACTTTTGATGATACCTTGTAATTCCGTGGAGCAACACGGAAATAATCCCCGAAAAAATGTCATTGCAATCATCCCGGCGCGTCTGGAATCAACGCGTCTGGCGAATAAACTTCTGCTCGATTTAGCCGGAAAACCGCTGCTTTTGCGGACTCTGGAACAAGCCGAAAAAGCAAAAAACGTTGCGCGCGTGATTGTCGCCACCGACAGCCCGGAAATTCTGAAAATTGTCGAAGCGAGCGGAAATGAAGCCGTTTTAACTTCGGCGAATCATCAAAGCGGCTCGGACAGAATCGCCGAAGTCGCCGCAAATCTGCCGGAAAATTCGATTATTGTTAACGTTCAGGGCGACGAGCCGCTGATTTCGCCGGTCACGATTGAAAAAGCCGTCGAGGCGATTCTGGCGGATGAAACGATTGATATCGCAACGACCTGCGAGCCGATTCACGAGATAAAAGACGTTTTGAGCGCGGACGTCGTCAAAGTCGTCGTCGATGAAAACGGTTACGCGCTTTATTTTTCGCGCTCGCCGATTCCGTTTTTGCGCGATGAGGCGAAAAAACACGGCAGTCTGGAAAACGCTTTGTTAAACGACGCGAATTTGCTTTCGCATTTTCGCAAACACACCGGACTTTACGTTTACCGGCGCGAATATCTGTTAAAATTTACGAAGTTTGAACAAACGAATCTGGAAAAGCTCGAAATGCTCGAACAGCTCCGGGCTTTGGAAAACGGCGCGCGAATCAAAGTCGTCGAAGCGGCGGAAAGCTCAATTGGCGTCGATACGGCGGTGGATTTCGAGCGAGCGCGGCAAATTCTGGAAGCGCAGAAAATCGTTTATCGAGAAGCGACGGTCGAAGACGCGCGCGCCGTTGCGCGGGTTCACGTCCGGTCGTGGCAAAAATCTTTTACGGGAATCGTGCCGCCGGAATTTTTGGACAGTTTGAGCGTCGAAAAGCGCGAGCGGGCATTTAGCGAAAGATTCGGCGAGGCGAATTATAAAATGTTTGTCGCCGAAACGCAGCGCGACGGAATCATCGGATTTGCGGATTTCGGTAAAGCCAGAAAATCGGATTTCGGTTTTGAAGCCGAGCTGTACGCGATTTATCTTTTGCCGGAGTTTCAGGGCAAAGGCGTCGGCGCGCGTCTTTTCCGGCTTTGCCAGCAGGCGATGATTGCCGACAAAATAAACTCGATGTATCTAATCGCTCTCGACGTCAGCCCTTATAAATCTTTTTATGAGAAAATGGGCGGGGAAATCGTCGCGCGAGGAAATCATTTTCTGCTGCTCGAAGAATATCAGACGATTACCTACGGCTGGAAAAATTTGAGGGAAATATATGGCTGACTGGCTCGGACTATTATTTTTTATTTTACTGATCGGCGGAATTCTGCTCGGTCTGAAGCTTTTATCGAAACCGCAGAAGCGAACCGAAGCTGAATTTGAACGCAACGCGGCGGAAAACTCGACGATGCTCGGCGCAAGTCTAAGCGCTTTGCAGGGAATTCTCGAACCTTCAGCCGCCAAAGCGAAAGAAGTTAAAATGGAGATGAAAGAAGGGCGCTACAATAAAAAGAAACGCGAGGGAAAAGCAAACGGCGAGGATTCGAGCGAAGAGTAAATGAAGCCGGGCGATCTATTGGGAATATTATTGTTTTTCAGGAATCTGGCGTTTTTTATACTCGGTGCGATTCCCGTAGCTTTAATAATTTTTACCGCTCTTAGCTGCCGTTTTAACAGTAATCTGCTCTTTTATACCGGAATCGGCATCAGCGGAATTTTAACGATTTTACTTTTATGGATTGTAATTAATTTCATTTTAATAATTTTCTTTCCCAAATCCGAAGGGTTTGGAATTAGATGGATTTTTGAAAGATTGGAGCCGTAAGGAATTTAAGTGAGGAAAATAATGATGACTCAGAATAAAACAAAATACTTATTCGTAACCGGCGGCGTGGTTTCAAGTCTTGGAAAAGGCTTGGCGGCAAGCTCAATCGGCTGTCTTCTGGAATCGCGCGGCGCGCGCGTGCAGATGATGAAGCTCGACCCGTATATTAACGTTGACCCGGGCACGATGTCGCCGTTTCAGCACGGCGAATGTTACGTGACCGACGACGGCGCGGAAACCGATCTCGATTTGGGACATTACGAAAGATTTACCAACGCGCAGCTCTCGCAGGCGAACAACTGGACGAGCGGGCGCATTTATCTTTCGGTTATCGAAAAAGAGCGGCGCGGCGATTATCTCGGCAAAACGATTCAGGTCATTCCGCACATCACCGACGAGATTAAAAAAGCGGTACGCGCCGTCAGCGAAAAAGACAATCCCGATGTGTTGATTGTCGAAATCGGCGGCACGGTCGGCGACATCGAATCGTTGCCGTTTATGGAAGCGATTCGCCAGCTCGGAAACGAAGAAGGGCGCAACAACGCGCTTTACGTTCACGTCACGCTGGTGCCGTATATCGCCGCTGCCGGAGAATTGAAAACAAAACCGACGCAGCATTCCGTCCGCGAGCTGCGCGAAATCGGTATTTCCGCAGACATTCTTTTGTGTCGTTCCGAAAAGCCTCTGTCCGTCGATTTAAGACGAAAAATCGCCTTGTTCTGCAACGTGCAGGAAAACGCCGTCATCGCCGCGCTGGACGTGAAAACGATTTACGAAGTGCCGCTCGCGTTTCACGAACAGGGCTTGGACGATTTGATTGTCAAAGAACTGCATCTCGAAGAAAAATTTCCGAACGCCGATTTGAAACGCTGGCGCGAGCTGGTTTCGACCATCAAAGAACCTTCGGAAGGAGAGGTGAAAATTGCGATTGTCGGAAAATACGTCGAGCTGGAAGATTCCTATAAATCCTTGCGCGAGGCGCTGACGCACGCGGGCGTGTCGAATAATCTGCGCGTCAACGTCAACTGGATTGAATCGGAAAGCCTGATCGACGACGAAAATTATCACACGCGATTGCAGGATTACGACGCGATTTTAGTGCCCGGCGGTTTCGGCAAACGCGGCATTTCGGGAATGATTCGCGCCATTACCTACGCCCGCAAGTCCGGCACGCCGTATTTCGGTATTTGTCTGGGAATGCAGACGGCGAGCATCGAGTTTGCACGTAATGTCTGCGGCTTGCGCGACGCCGATTCGACGGAATTTAATCCCGAAACGCCTTTCCCGATAATTTTTAAATTGCGCGATTTGGTGAACGTCGAAGAACTCGGCGGCACGATGCGTCTCGGCGCGTGGGCTTGCAAATTAAAGGAAAATTCGCTGGTGCGCGATATTTACGGCGGCGCTGATGAAATTTTCGAGCGCCATCGTCACCGCTACGAGTTTAATCCCGAATTCAGGCAGATTTTAGAGCAAAACGGTTTCGTTTTCAGCGGCGTTTCGCCTGACGGGAAATTTGTCGAGATGATTGAGCTGCCGCGCGAGAAACATCCGTTTTTCGTCGGCTGCCAGTTTCATCCCGAATACAAGTCGAAACCGGTCGCCGCGCATCCGCTTTTCGTTTCATTCGTCAAAGCCGCTCTGCAGAATCGTCTCAGCAGCGAAAATTTGAAAGACGACGTGACCAGCGATAAACAGGTACACAGAGAAAGATTCGATTCGCCGGAAAGAGTCGCGGTGATGGGCGAAGAATAGACGGATGCGAAGAATAGAAAAGCCTTTCGGTCTTTACGTCGTGACCTTAGTCGATTTTGCCGCATTCGGCGTTTTGCAGTTCTTTAAAACTATCGCGGACGCTCGAAACGCCGCAGAAGAAACCTCCTTTCCGACGATTTTTATCGCGCTGTTTCTATCTATCTTTACGGCGGCAGCGGCGGTTTGGGCTTTTCTGGGCGATAATAGCGGCAGATACGCTTTATTATTTTTTATTACGTTAAACGTTCTCTGGCTGGTCGGTAATCTTTCGGTGCTGATATTAAATGAAGGGCTGGAAAGCAAATCGAACATCTATATTTTAATTGCCGCCGGAAAAACCGTCTGGGCATTCGGCGCAAACTGGTGGTATCTGACGACCGGCGAGATTGTCGAGTATTTTAACCGTCAATCGAAACTTAAATGAGCAATATAAATTCTTTCAAAGTAGAAAATGTCACGTTCGGCGACGGGCGTTTAGCTTTTATTCTCGGTCCGTGCGTGGTCGAAAGCGCACAGCACGCGCTTTTTATGGCGCAGGAAATCAACGATATCTGCCGACACGTCGGCGTGGATTTTGTTTATAAATCTTCTTTTGACAAAGCGAATCGCAGCTCGATTGAAAGCTTTCGCGGCGGCGGAATGCAGTTCGGCTTGGAAGTGCTCGCGCAGGTGAAAGAAGAAATCGGCGTTCCGGTTATCACGGACGTTCACGAAACGTGGCAGGTCGAAAAAGTTTCAGCGGTCGCCGACGTTATCCAGATTCCGGCGTTTCTCTGTCGCCAGACGGATTTATTAATCGAATCGGCGAAATCGGGAAAAGCCGTCAACGTGAAAAAAGGACAGTTTCTCTCGCCCTGGGACGCGAAAAATATCGTCGAGAAGCTGCAAGGCGCGGGCGGCGAGAAAATTTTACTGACCGAGCGCGGCGCGAGCTTCGGTTACAATAATCTGGTCGTCGATTTGAGAAGCTTTCCCGTTATGCGCTCGTTCAATGTGCCGGTCGTTTTCGACGTGACGCACAGCTTGCAGCTTCCCGGCGGACTGGGCAAGGCAACGGGCGGACAAGCCGAATACATCGAACATTTTGCGCGCGCGGGCGTGGCTTGCGGCGTCGATGCGGTTTTTATGGAAGTCCACGACAATCCGGCGAATGCGCCGTCAGACGGACCGAATCAACTGCCGCTGGCGAGATTGGAAAAACTGCTTTCCAAATTGAAAAAGATTCACGAATTGGTCGGCGCTGAGGAATAAATCCGACCGTCGCCGCTTCAAATACAATTGTATGAGGCGCTCGTATAATTGTATGAGCAATGCGTGGAGTTGTATGAGCAATGCGGGGAGTTCTACGAGATGCGCATACAATTATACGCGCAATGCGGGGAACTGTATGAAGCGCTCGTGCGATTCCACGAGAAGCTCGTAGAATACTGCGAGCTTTGCGGGGAATGCTCCGAGCACCGTCTTTGAATCGGATTTAAAACTAAAATCAGTTAATATAATCGAGATAAAACGCGTAGAAACATGAAATTTATCAAATCATCTGTAACCTTTGCCTTTTTATTTTTCATTTTTGCCTTACAGGTTTCGGCGCAGGACGAAAACGTGCGCGCTTCGGCGGCGTGGCAGGTCAAAAAATACGACCTCACCGCGACTTTGCCGGCGGCTGACCGTTATTTGACGGCGAAAGCCGTTTTGAATCTGCAAAACGTCGGCGGCGCGGCAGGCTCGCGCCTGACTTTGCGCGTCAGCCCGAATGCCGAAGTTTCCGCCGTGACGGTCAATAATTCGACGGCGGTTTTTACGAAAGGCGAAGAAAAGCTCGGCGCCTCGCGCACTTTGCAGCGAATTATCGTCTCTCTGCCGTCAGTGGCGCCGAACGGAACGACGACCGTCGCGGTCGATTACAAATTTAAAGTCGACGAAAATTCCGGTTTGAATACGATTTCGCCAGCCGGCTCGCAATTTCTGCCGCTGGCGTTCTGGTATCCGACGCCGAACAGTCATTACGCGCCGCGCGGAGCGGATTTCGCGCCGTTTCGCTTGACGGTTAATGCGCCCGGCGGCGAAACGATTGTGTCTTCGGGCACGGCGAGCGCCAACGCTTTTGAGCAGAAACTAAACGCTCAGCCGTTTTTTGTGGCGGGAAGCTGGGACACAGTCGAGGCGAAAGGCGTGACGGTTTATTTGCCGAAAGGCGCGGGCGAAACCGAAAAACAACGCGCTAATGAACTGGCAAATCTCGCCGTCGAAGCAAAAACTTTTATCGCCTCGCTTTTGGGCGGCGCAACCGAGACTCCGACGCGCATCGTCACCGTCCGGCGCGGCGCGGGCTTTGCCGATGCGGGCACGATTCTGCTCGATTACGGCTCTTTAAGGCGTCAGAAAATTGATTCGCTGACGGCAATGACCATCGCCGAAGCCATCGCTAAAACGTGGCTCGGTAACGCCTCTTTGGTGCGCGGCGAAGGCTACGGCGCGGTGCGCGAAGGCTTATCCAGATTTATCGCGACGCAGTTTATCGAAAAACAATTCGGCAAGGATGTCGCCGATATTGAGAGATTGCGCCAGCGCACGGCTTACGCGGCGGTCGCCCGCCGTGACTCGCCTTTAATTCAGGTGACGCCGCTCGACGATTATTTTTACGCTTCGACCGCAAACAAAGGCGCGATGATTTGGCGGCTGGTCGCGCGCAATCTCGGTCAGGCGGAATTTTTTAATGCGATTCGCCCACAGCTGAAAGAAGGGAATTTGACTTTGACGAGCGTGCGCGCGGCTTTAGCGCCGCAGAAAGAATCGCTCGATTACTGGTTTGACCAGCCGACCGATATGAATCTTTTAGTCGGTCTGCCGCAAACTGTCGGCGCGGATACGAAAGTCGCGCTGAGAAACTTAGGCGCCATCGGCGCAAATGTGACGGTTGTCGGCTTAACGGATAAAGGCGAAAGACTAACGTCGCAGGTAACGATTGCGCCGCAAAGCTTCGGCGAAGCAATTTTTAAAACGCCTTCAAAAATAGTCCGCGCGGAAATCGACCCGGAAAAAATTTTCCCGCAGGTGGATTTTTCCGACGATATTGCGCCGCGCGAATTTACCGAAAGCGACGCGCTTTTAGTTATGAAGCGCGCCTTCGATAAACAGGATTTTGCGGCGGCGGAGAAAAGCGCGCGAACCGTCCTGAACGTTTACCCGCGCTTTGACGACGCCCGAATCTGGCTGGCGC
>DASVRL010000140.1:0-4705 GCA_036388635.1 Pyrinomonadaceae bacterium | reverse complement strand
TTCGGCACTCACGTTAATTCGCGTTCTGCGCGGCGGGCAATAAACCCTTCAGCTCTTTCACCATTCGCTGCACGTCTTCGTGGTCTTCGAGCGAAATCATAAAAAATTCGTAGCCGGTTTTAAAGCAGACCAAACCGTTGCCGAACAGCCAGACGCCTTCCAGAATCGGGTTGCCGTTTAAAATCCAGCTGACGGGAGCGCCGGTAATCGTTTTCGGGCTGAAAATATTCGCCCACATCATCGCGCCCGCGCCGCACGAAAACGCTCCGAGAAGCGGCGCGCCGACGTATTTGACGATGTCGCGCTCAAACTGGATGCGCTCGGCTTCGGCTTTCGACAGTTCGCCTTCTTTTATCAAATTTTCCTGATTTTCCAGATAATTCGTAAATTGCTCGCTGACCTTTTTCACCGACCAGAAGGGCAGAGCGGAATTGAAAAACCAGTGCGAGCTTAAAAGCGTAAAGCCCGCGCCCAAGCCTGCGCCGACGACGACCGAAACGCCCGTCGTGGCGGCTTGCAGCGGATTTTCCTGAACCCAATCGGACGTTTTCTGGACGGTTTTAAAGGCTGAATCAATCGTCCGCGTCCAGCTCACGCCGAGACCGACGGCTTTGGCAAAACGCTGCGCCGAGGTTTCGAACGAGCTGCGCGTTTCCTCAAAAACTTCGCCCGCTTTTTCCGCCGCGACGTTGAAAACTTCTCCGGCTTTCGCGCCGGCGGTTTTCAGCACGTCGCCCGCGTTTTTGCCCGCGTCGCCGGCGGCGTCGCGCAAAGGTTCGCTCGCATCCCAGGCTTTTTTCGCCGTTTCCTCGGCTGTCTTGATGGTTTCTCCGGCGACTTTCGCGGCTTGTTTGCCGACTTCGGATTTTTCGGCTTCGGTTTTGATTTTTTGCGCGCCTTCCTTTAAAGTTTCCGCGCCTTTCTGCGCCGTATCACGCACGGCTTTCGCGCCTTCCTGAATTTTTTCCTTCAGACCGAGCTCTTTGTCGATTTCCTCAAATTTTTCCTTTGCCGCGCTCTGCCATTTTTCAAAACGTTCTTTGTAATCAGCCATTTTCTTTTGTCCTTTGTATTTAGTTGTTCTTAAATACGATTTTTCCGTCTCTTCGGTTCATTTTACCTTTTCCGCCGCAGATTATCCATTATTTTCCCTTGAAACCGCCTCTGAAGAAAGCTACTATTCAATTTTGCATTTACCATTTTGAGTTTTAAATTTGTTTGTTATGCCTTTAGTAAAATGCCCGACCTGTGGGCGCGAAGCCGAATATATGGGCAACGAGTTTCGCCCGTTTTGTTCCGAGCGTTGTAAATTAATCGATTTCGGCGCGTGGGCTGACGAGGAATTTGCGCTGCCCGCCGAAACCGAGACGCTTTCGGAAGAAGATTTGGTTACAATCGAGCGCGAGCTTAACGATAAGATGGATAAGGATTAATTTATGTTTTTATTTGATGTCGCCCTTTCCGATACCGGCACTTCGGCGGTCGGAGTCGGGCTTGCCGCCGTATTTTTTCTGGCTTTCGCCGCTTTTGCCGCTATCGCCTTTTTTATGATTCGCAAAACGGTCAAAATGGCGATTCGGATGGTCGTCGTCGCTTTGATTTTCCTGATTGCCGTCATCGGCAGCATCGCCTTGTGGTACGGCATCGGCAGCAGCAGCACGCCGTCGCCGCGCCCCAGACCAAATCGCCCGCCCGCCAATTCATCAAGATAAATTTCACGCCACAGCGGCAGAGAAAGAAAAAATAGTCCACAGATAAACACGGATGCACACAGATAAGAAAAGGATTTATTCTATAAATCAAGCCGCCAAGCCCGCCGCTCTGCTCAGTTTAAATCTTCTCCGCGGCTCTTCTGCGGCTCTGCGGTGCGTCTTCCAATGAAAAACTCAAAACGCGAGTGGTTTCCGTCCTTCAAACGCTATAAAAATCTTCCGCGAAATGTCTTTGCGCTGAGCCTGGTCAGCCTGCTCAACGACACGTCGAGCGAGATAATCTACCCGCTCCTTCCGACGTTTCTGGCTTTGACTCTCGGCGCGTCGCCGTTTGCCATCGGCGCTATCGAAGGCTTGGCGGAATCGACCGCCTCGCTTTTAAAACTTTTTTCCGGTTATCTGAGCGACAAATTCGGGCGGCGAAAACTGCCGGTTTTTCTCGGTTACGCGCTGTCGAGCATCGTTCGCCCGCTGCTGGCGTTTGTCACCGCCTGGCATCACGTTTTGTTTGTTCGGCTGGCGGACAGAGTCGGCAAGGGAGTTCGCGGCGCGCCGCGCGATGCGCTGCTGGCGGCGGAAGTTCCGGCGGAAAAGCGCGGGCTGGCTTTCGGCTTCAACCGCGCGGCTGACCATCTGGGCGCGGTTATCGGTCCGGTCGTCGCTTTTGTTTTGCTTTCGTATTTTGCTCTTAATCCCGAAATTCCGACCGTTCAGGAATACCAGCAGGTTTTTCTCGTCGCTTCCGTTCCGGTCGTTCTGGGATTGTTCGTCATCGTTTTTTTTGTCAAGGAAGACGGGAAAAAAGAGCTGCACGAATCGGTCGAAAAGTCGAAGATAAAGTTTTCGCTCGCGGCGTTTGATTCCAATTTCAAGCGATTTCTCGCGACCATCGCGCTTTTCACGCTGTCGAATTCGTCGGACGCGTTTCTGCTGCTGCGCGCTACGGAAGCGGGAATTGCGCCCGCCGTTTTGCCGCTTTTGTGGATGGTTTTGCATTTGAGCAAAGTTTTCTTTTCGCTGGTCGGCGGCGATTTGTCGGATAGAATCGGCAGAAAAACCCTGATTTTTTCGGGCTGGATTTTGTACGCGCTGGTTTACGCCGGATTCGCTTTTGTTACAGAGGCGTGGCAGGCGTGGATTTTGTTTATCGTTTACGGCGTTTATTTCGGCTTGACGGAAGGCGCCGAAAAAGCGCTCGTGGCGGATATGGTGACGGACGAAAAACGCGGCACCGCTTACGGGCTTTACGCGCTGGCTTTCGGCGTCACGGTTTTTCCGGCGTCGTTGCTCATCGGCGGAATCTGGAGTTATTTCGGCGCGCCGGCGGCGTTTCTTTTCAGCGCGTTTTTATCAATCTGCGCGGCTGTCCTGCTGCTTTTGACAGTCAAAACAAAAGCCGTCGATGCCTGATTCCTACCGGTTTCGCTCGGGTTTTAAAGCCGAAAAGACACGTATTTTGCGTGCGTCAGTCGATTTTTAACCGCGCAAATCGGTTTTCAATTGCGCAAACGAGATTTCACCGCTGCGCGTATCAATTTTCAGTTGCGCGAGACATCTTTCGGGCGCGCCGGGCGGCTTTGGCGAATTTCTCCGGCTGTTGTAAAATTATCGTTTCGGATTTTAACGAGAAAGATGACTATGGCAAACAAGAAAAAATTAGAACCCGTCAACCAGCAGGGTTTGGACATTCGCCCGACACCGCGCGGCGAAATGAATCTTTACGCGCTCGACACTTTTCCTTACGAATACGCGGGGCGCAAAATCAAAATCAATTTTGAAATGCCGGAATTTACGGCGATTTGCCCGTTTTCGGATTTTCCCGACTTCGCCGTTATTCGCCTCGAATACATCCCGAACGAGCGCTGTATCGAGCTGAAAAGCTTAAAGCTGTATATCAATTCTTTCCGCGACGTGAAGATTTTTCACGAGCACGTCGTCAACGTGATTATGGAAGATTTCGTTAAGGCTTGCGACCCTTTGAAAGTCAAAATCGAAGGAGATTTTCACGTGCGCGGCAACGTCAAAACGATTGTGCGCGCCAAATACAAACGCCGGAAAGACAAAAAACGCGATAAGAAAAACCGGGATTCCATCAAATTGATTGAAGTAGCCGCAGAATAAAGAAAACGCGGAATGCGGAACGCGTGAACGATGAATTGCAGTTTCTGCGTTTTTGTTTTTAATTCATCGCTGCGGCGTTCCGCGTTCACGCGTTTCTTCACTTAGTGAATTGTCGCAAAAGCGGTTTTGATTTCGCCCAGATTATGCTGCGCGCAGGCGCAGGCGAGCGATTCGTCGACTTTTTCTTCGATGGTGCATTCCGGCTGCGAGCAGACGATGGCAAGCTCGGAAACGACGAGGAATTTTGCTTTTTCAATCATTCGCTGCTCGCGGAAGGAAAGCGCTTTGGTCTGCATCAAAAAGGTGAGTTTTTTCAAAACGTCGGCGACGGCAAAAATATCGCCGGTTTGAAATTTGGCGGCAAATTCGCGCGAGCGGGCTTTCCAGTCGCCCGCCGGATGGTCGAAATCCTCCGCCAGAAATTTTATTAAAACCCGGCATTCCATCGGTTTGATAACCGGGCGGATGCCGACGCTCTCGGCTTTGTGTTTTGGAACTAAAATCGAAGAGTTGTTGGATAAAACGCGCAGCCAGTAGAACTCTTCGGTTTGCGCGCCGTTTTGTTTGTTTTTAATTGCTTCGACCTTGCAAACTCCGTGATTCGGATACGCGACTTTCTGACCGACTCTGATGTTCATTCGTAGCCTCCAAAAGATTAAGGCAAGCTTATAAACCGCAAGCTGTCTGAAAAAAAATAAATTTTGAGGTGCGGCTTAATTTTAGCAAAAGGCTGGCGGATTAGAAAGGTTTTTTTGAAAAAGTTCGAAACAATCAATGGTAAAATGCCGGCGAGCGGCGATGAATGATAAATCCTTTAACTTTGTGCCGGGCATTTAATTATTGGAAATCGTCGCGTTATCCGACTTTCTTTT
>DASVRL010000139.1:0-2258 GCA_036388635.1 Pyrinomonadaceae bacterium | reverse complement strand
CGGGAATCAGAAAACCGTCGGGCACGCTTTGCTGCTGCGCTTTGGCGATGGTTTTCTGTAAATCTTTGGCAAACATAACGGCGGTTTTGGCGTCGTCCAAATCGCCGGATTTCGACGATTCATCAATCCACGTCATCGTCTTGACGTAATCCTGAAATAGATCTCCGACCAGCGGCTTCCATTTCAGATATTGCTCGACCGTCTTTTTCATGCGCTCGTAAGCGAGTTTGGCTTTGACGAGCGCGGGATTGGAATTCCATTCTGCGTCAGCACCGTTCATATATTCGAGACAGCCGCCCGCGTGCGAATCGGCTTGCTCGACTTCGCCGCTTTCCCACACCTCAAAAAAAGCTTTGAAAGCGTCTTTGGCGCGTCCCAAAAGCGTTGCGTCGCTGGTTGGGTTGTCGTAATCGCGCTCGCCCGTGCAGCCGGGCAAATCCTGCCAGCGACCGGTTTGATTAAAACGCTCGACGCCGCCGCAAATCGCTTCGGATTCGCCGCCGTCGTCCTGCGCGTTTGCCGCCGAAGAAAAACCGAATATCAAAACAATTATTAATAACCAAATATTTTTTCTCATTTTAATCTCCCTTGAATTCCTTAGAATTCCATTCCTTGTCTTTACTGAAGTCTTAAGCCTGTGAAATTCACGTCGCCGCGCTCTTCCATCAGGACAAAGCCATAGCTTGCGGGCGTAAATACGAAGTTAAGACTTTCGGCTCTGACAATGTAAAATTTTCCGATTTCCAAATCATCAAAGCGGTAATAACCGAAACCGTTCGTCTGCGCCGTGTGCTCGATTCCGGTGTCGTCAATCAGGACAATTCGCACGCGGCGGATAATGCCCGCGCCCCTGCCGGAAAAGACTCGTCCGCTCAAGCTGACCGTCGCGGCAGTCGGCGCCAATTGCACGAAAGCCCAGAATCCGCCGCGCAGAGAATATGGAGCGTTGGTCGCCGGATTCGTTCCGGTTGAAATTGTTCCCGCCACCGCCTGTCCGATTGTGCCTTCGACCTGGTAAGCGGCGCCGGTGCTTTTCTCGCCGCCGCCCGCGATGACCGAGTGCGATAAGTTGTAGGTTGTTCCGCTCGTCTGCGCGAGAATGTCGCGCGAACCTGAAAGAAGCAACGCGAAAATAATGGCGAATAGCAAGACACAGGTTTTGGTTTGAATTATCATTTTTTTACTCCTTCTTCAGCGCAGATTCCGGCTTGCGGATTGTGAGCGCAGACTAATTTTTTCAAAGTCTCGACCTGTTCTTTGAGCTGCTCGATTTGCTTTTGCTGTTCGTTGACGGCGTTGACGAGCGCCACCGAGACGCGGTCGTATTTGACGGTTTCGGTTTCGCCTTTCTCGTTTTTCGTCGTCATCAGCGGCTCTACGCGAGCGACTTCCTCGCCGATAAATCCGAGGTCGCGCGTTCCGCTTTCCTGCCACGTGAAAGAAACCGGGCGCAGCCGACGAATCACGTCGAGACCGGAAGTAAAATTCTGCACGTCCGTTTTCGGACCGCTCAAGGACGAGGCGCAGGAACCGATTTTCAGGGCGCTGGTGCGGCACAGCGGCGTCGTGCCCGTTCCGGTCAGAACTTTCAAACGTAAAGTGCCTTCGACGACGACTTCGTCGGCTCCGTTATTTCTGCCGAGAACGATTGAATTACTCGAATCGACAACAGCGCCGGCGCCGATGGCGGTGGCAAAGCTGAAGTCGCCGGAAGCGAATTTCGCGTTGGCGCCGATGAGCGTGTTGTTATCGCCGTTTGCATTTAATCCGCCGGTGGACGCGCCGACAAAAGTGTTGTTCGAGCCGGTTACATTACGACCTCCGGCGCGCGAGCCGAAAAACGCATTGTTTGCGCCGGTCGTATTGAGACCGCCAGCCAAATCTCCGAAAAACGCATTGGAATTTCCTTCCGTGTTTACCTGACCGGCTTTCAGTCCGAAAAAGGAATTGTTGAATCCGGTCGTGGTCGCCGTGCCGGAATATCTGCCGAAAAACGAATTATTAAATCCGGTCGTCTGAGCCGCGCCCGATTCCCAGCCGACAAAAAGATTAGAGCCGGGCGCGACGGCTAAAATCCGGCTGCCGCCGAGGTCATATTGATTGACGGCGTTGATGGTGTTTCCGGTTATCGAATTTCCGCTGAGTGAATTTACGGTTAAGGAATTTCCATTCAGCAAATTGAAGTTGATAGTCGCGGCGTTTAAAGTTCCCGGAACGAAAACCGTATCAGAACCGTTGCTTCTGCCGAGCGCTATGGT
>DASVRL010000138.1:0-10189 GCA_036388635.1 Pyrinomonadaceae bacterium | reverse complement strand
TAATTTGGTGGCTCGTCGTCAAAGGCACGCAGAAACGCGTCGAGCAGGTTTTTCTGGCGATGTCGCTGGTTTTTTTCGGCTATATCATTTCGGCTTTTCTCGCCAAACCGGATTGGTCGGAAGTCGGGCGCGAGTTCGTCCAGCCTTCCATTCAATTCGACAGTCTTTATCTTTTCACGGTGATGGCTTTAATCGGCACGACGATTACGCCGTTTATGCAGGTTTTCGTACAATCGACCGTGGTCGAAAAAGGGATGGACAAGGATGATTTGCCGCTCGCCCGCGCCGACGTGATTACGGGCACGCTTTTCGCCTGTCTGATTGCCGCCTTTATCGTGATTTCGACCGCCGCGACCTTAAATAAACAAGGCATCACCGAGCTGGATTCCGCCGCGACCGCCGCCGAAGCGCTCGTGCCGGTCGCCGGGCAATACGCGAAATATCTTTTCGGCATCGGGCTTTTCGGCGCGGCGATGCTGGCGATGGGCGTTCTGCCGCTGGCGACGGCTTATTCTTTGACCGAAGCCCTGGGTTTTGAAAAAGGCTTGTCGCACAGTTTCCGCGAGGCACCGATTTTTCTCGGCATTTTTACGTCGCTTATCGCGGTCGGCGTGATTGTCGCGCTGATTCCGCACATTCCGCAGATTCAGCTTTTGCTTTTCACCCAGACGATCAACGGTCTGCTGCTTCCCGTTATTCTCATCGCCATCGTTTCGCTCTCGTCAAACCGCGAGATTATGGGCGAATACGCCAATCGCGGCTGGTTTAAAATCGCCGCGTGGCTGATCACGATTGTCGTTTCGTGCCTGTCGCTCGCGCTGATCGGCTCGACGCTGTTTTCATTCATCAATTAAGTTGGGTATAAACCAAAGCGGATTGTTTCCAGCCCGAAAATGGACGTTTTTAATACAAAAACAACGGGGAAAAATGGCAAACGGTAAGCGATAAGCGGTCAATGGTAAGTTCGTTATGGCAACTCGCCGCTTGCCGTTTACCACTTCTTCACGGTTTTGTGTTAATTTGTGGCTGAAGTTTTCCGAATATGAAATCCAACGAACTGCGAAAACATTTTTTCATTTTTACGATTTTTGCGGCGGTCGTCTCGTTTGTGCTGGTGACGCTGCCGTTTATCGAGCCGATTCTCAGGCAATACGTGGTCGTTTTTTTCGGCACGACGGACGCGCGAATGGGCGAAACGGCGGGCAATTTGTTTGATACTCTGCTGAAAGTCGTCAAGATTTTCGTCTGGATGGGCTTGATTTTCGCCGTCGTCCGCTTTTTCAACTCGCTGATAACGGGCACAATTCTGCGCAACACGGGCAGCTCCGAGCTGACGACGCTTATCCGCAACGTCATTTCCATCGTTATTTTCGTCGTCGCTTTTACGATTATCGTCAAATCGCAGTTCGATACCGATTTGACGACGTTTTTTGCCGGTTCGACGATTCTGGCGGTCGTTATCGGTCTCGCCTTGCAGGATACGCTCGGCAATCTTTTCGCCGGCATCGCGATGCAGGCTGACCAGCCGTTTCAGGTCGGCGACGTCGTCAATATTCCGAGTAAAGGCACGGGCATGGTCGAAAACGTGACGTGGCGCGGCGTGAAAATCCGCACGTTTCAAAATAAAATCGTGCTTATCAGCAACGCCGTGCTCGGCAAGGAAGCGATCGAAGTTGCGCCGCGCGATAATCTGAACGCGCGCCTGGTTTTTTTCAACACGCTTTACTCGGCTTCGCCCGCGCGGACGATTCATCTGATTCGCGAAGTCGTCAGACAAGTGGAAAACGTTTCGCCGAAAATTCGTCCGATTGTCCGCATCCGCAATCTGGGCGATAACGGGATTGACTGGGAAATCAAATACTGGCTCGAAGATTATTCGAAATATAACGACACGGACGCGCTTATCCGCCTGCGCGTCTGGTATGCCTTCCAGCGCGAAGATATTCATTTCGCTTTCCCGACGCGCACGCTTTATATCGAAAATCAATCGCTGGAACCGAATTTCGAGGAATCGACCGGCGAGATTTTCGAGCGTTTGAGCGAAGTTCCGCTTTTCGCGCCCTTGACGGACGAGGAAACCGAAAAACTTGCCAAAGCGAGCGAGGCGAAAATTTTTTCGCCGAACGAGCCGATTGTCCGCAAAGGTCAGGCGGGCGGCTCGATGTTCGTGATTCATCGCGGCGAGGTCAAGGTTCAGATTACAGAAAACGGTTTTCCGAAAACCATTAACACCCTGAGCGAAGGCGAATTTTTCGGCGAGATGGGACTTTTTACGGGCGAACCGCGCTCGGCAAACGTCGTCGCCGCCGAAGAAACCGAAGTGCTGGAAATCAAACAGGCAGCCCTCAAACCGCTTTTCGACGCCAATCCCGAGCTGGTCGAAGCCCTGAGCAAAACAATCGCCGAACGCCGCGCCCTGCTGGCGCAAAAAAATACGGAAAATGATCAGGCGACCGAAGAAGAATCCAAAGGTATTTTTAATTCGATTAAGAGCTTTTTCGGTTTGAGCTAGTAATGCCGCGCCGAGTCGCCCCGCAGTGCTTGCCCAATGAGTGCAGCGAATAAAGCGAAAGAAATCAGCCGCGAAACTGCACGCAGGAACGCGAAAAAATAGATAATTCTCGTGTCTTTTCGTGAAATCTCGCGGCTCATCTTTTTTGGCTTTCCGCCGAACGCTTCGAACAGGTGAGATGTGCAATAAAATTTATTTTCATTGAAAAAGGGCTGGCAGTCTCGAAAAACCGCCAGCCCTTTTGTTTTTTATTTACTGATTTTTTTAATACAGCGTAAAGGTGTATTCGACGACCTTTGTCACCGAATAAGGAACGCCGCCTTTTTTCGCCGGTTCAAAGCGAATGCCGCGCGCCGCTGCCAGCGCCTGTTCGGTCAAACCGTAGCCCAGATTGCTGACCGGCGAGATGCCGCCGATGGTTCCGTTCGCCAGAAACGTGACTTTGACGCGGACGACGCCTTGAATATTATTTGTCCGCGCCGCGTCCGTGTAATTGGCGCGCGGTTTCGAGATAATTTTTACGCCTTCGGTCGGTCCGACCGGTTTCGGTTCAGGCTTTTTGAAAGCCGGCGGCGTATAACCGCCGCTGCCGTCGCCGTCGCCATCACCGTCGCCGTTACCATTGCCGTTTCCGTTTCCGGAACCGATGCCGTTTCCGTTACCCGTTCCGCGTCCGCCGCCGAATCCGGTGCCGGTGCCGCTGCCCATACCGCCGCCGCTGCCGCGACCGTCGGACAATTTCGCCGACTGTCCGAGCTCGCTGCCGATGGGCTGCTCCGTCCGCTTGATGTCACGGTTGCCGACCGTTGACATATCATATTTCAGCTCAGCATTAAACTGGGGAACTTTTGATGTCGGCGGATTTAACTGCACCTGCGTCTGTCTGGGAGGCGTGCCTTTCGAAACGTCTTCGTCTTCTTCTTTACCGCCGCCGCCGCCGCCGCCGCCTTTCTCTTTATTCTTTTTCGGCTCTTCTTTGACTTCTTCAGGCAAATCTTCCACCACCATCGCGTTCACCAGATCGGTGTTGCTCAATCCGGCGGCGTATAATTCCTTGGTAAAAAGCGAATAGACGACGCCCGCGAGAGTCAAGGTGATGACGAACACGCACGCGCCTAAAAGAAGCGCGTTGCGGACGTTCGAATTTTTTTCTTCGATAACCGTGATGTGATAACCGCTCGCGTCGTCGGTCTGCCGACCGTCGCCGGATTGGAAATTCGTCCGGTATTGATCTTCGTTCAAATCGTCGGCGGCGTGCAGCCCGTTGCCGTTGGAATTTAAATCGTCGGCGTGAAATCCGTTGCCGTTTGAAGCCGCCTTTGTAAAGGCAGCCGTTTCTTCCGGCAGATACTCGTCGTCCAGAATTTTTTCTTCTTTATCAGTTGAAAAAGCGACGGTTTCCGGCTCGACCGGAACGTTTTCCGCCGGAGCAGCTTGCGCTGCCACGACCGGAGCCGGCGCCGGGGTTTCCGCTTTTAAATTTACGGGTTCCGATTGATTGATACTCGCGGCTTTTTCCATCACCGGATTCAATTCGTAAGCGGTTAAAGCCCCGCCGCAGTTTGGACAAAACGCAAACTTCTCGGCAAAGCCTTCTTCACATGCGGCACAATATTTAACTATCTTTCCCATCTTCTTCACTCAATGCCTCTCAAAATCTTGGAATGAACGCCAAAGGGTTATGTTTATTATAATACGATTTTCTGGAATGTTAAGCTGCTTGAACGAGCTTAACAAATTTATAGATGCGCTACTAGTTTCAATAGATGCTCGGTTTGTTTGACGGGATGCCAGCGGGCATCTAAGATTTATCATTCGACATCTATCTTTTTGCATCTTCGCTGAAATGATAAACGATAAATAATATGAATTATTTCAAAAGAACCGCGTTTTTGCTAGTTTTAACGCTTCTCGCGGCAAATTTTTCTTTCGCCCAGACCTTGGCGCAGCCGCGCCAGGAAAAACTTCTGAACGGCTTGAGAGTTTTGATTTGGAACGAACCGAAAGCCGAAAAAGTCTCGCTGCGGCTGCGCATTCACAGCGGCTCGGCGTTTGACCCGAAAGATAAAATGGGCGTTATGGCGCTGCTCGCCGACATTTTATTTCCGACCGAGCAGACGAAAAACTTTTTCGAGGAAGATCTGGAAGGCAGCCTCGAAGTGACGACCGATTACGATTACATTCAAATCAACGCGACGGCGAAATCGGCGGAGTTTCTGACGATTCTGGAAACCATCGCCACGGTCGTCGCCAATCCGCCGATCACGCAGGAAAATTTTGTCAGAGTGCGCGATGCGCGACAGAAAGCAATCGAGGAAATGCAGAAAAATCCGGCTTACGTCGCCGACCGGGCGATTGCTAAACGTCTGCTCGGCGATTTCCCGTACGGCAGATCGGCAGCCGGAACGCCGGAAAGCCTGAAATTAATCGAGCGCGCCGATTTGCTGACGGCGAAAGACAAATTTTTTACCGCCGACAACGCGACGCTGGCGATTACCGGCAACGTCAAACCGGATTTTGCGTACATGGCGGCGCGAAGATTGTTCGGCGCCTGGAAAAAAGCGGACAAATTGGTTCCGGCGACTTTTCGCCAGCCGGACGACCCGGACACGAAATCATTTTTCACGCCGACCGAACTGGAAAAAACCAGCGAGCTTCGTTTCGCTTTTCGCGGATTGGCGCGTAACGACAAGGATTTTGCCGCTTCGGAAGTTTTGACGCGAATTTTGCAAAACCGCCTTCAGGCGCGAGAAGGCGGTAAAGTTTCCGTTTCGCAGCCCGCGCACCTGTTGCGCGGCTACGTCGTGCTGAGAGTTTCCGAATGGCACGTCGAAACGGTTCAGGCGCAGGGAAATAATATTCCGCTGCCGGGCGATTTTTTCGAAACGGTCGGAAACCTTCTGAAAACCGAAATCAAAGCCGAAGAATTTAGCAGAGCGCAGGCGGAGATCGCCGTCGAGCGAGCGCGTCAGAATTCAGCCGATGTGTGGCTCGACGTCGATACGTTCAAACTGACGTCGGCGAGCGCCGAACTGCAAAGCGTAAAAAATTTAACCATCGGCGACGTTCAGAGAGTCGTGGAACGCTGGAAAAAAGAGCCGGTGGCGACCGTTTTGCTGGCTACGCAGACAAAGCAATCCTAAAATATGCCGAACAGCGAAAGAACCGCCGACGAATTAAAACACGCCCGCGCCGTGCGCGAGATGTTTTCGGGCATCGCCGGAAAATACGATTTTCTGAATCATTTCCTATCCGTCAACACCGATAAACGCTGGCGCAGGCTGGTCGCCAAAAAATTACAGGACGTTTTGGACAATCCCGAAGCCGTTGTTCTGGACGTCGCCTGCGGCACGGGCGACTTGTCGCTGGAGCTGCAAAAATCCGGCAAGGCGAAAATCATCGGCACGGATTTTTGCCGCCCGATGCTCACGGTCGCCAAAGAAAAAAATCAAAAAAATCACACCCGGATTCCATACGTCGAAGGCGACGGGATGAATCTTTCGTTTGCCGACGACACTTTCGACGCCGTGACCGTCGCTTTCGGCTTGCGAAATTTTTCGAACTGGCTCGACGGCTTAAAAGAGCTTCACCGCGTTTTGAAACCGAAAGGAAAACTCGCCATTTTAGAATTCTCCACGCCCGTCGTTCCCGGCTTCAAGCAGATTTTCAATCTTTATTTCACGCAGATTCTGCCGCGCATCGGCGGGGCGGTCAGCGGCTCGCGCGGCGCGTACGAATATCTCCCAAACTCGGTTTCGCGCTTTCCCGACCAGAAAAATCTGGCGCGGATGATGGGCGAGGTCGGCTTCGACGGCGTCGAATACCAAAACCTGACGGGCGGAATTGCCGCTTTGCATTCGGGCGCGAAAAAGTTATAACTATCTTCAAAGGCTTTTCGCTTCTTCTTTCCGATGAAATATAAATTTTTGAACTTTGCGCGTCGTCTCGGCTTGCTTCTGCTGGTCGTGTGGACGGTGGTGTCGCTCGTGACACTACTCATCATCCTGATTCCGGGCAAACCTTCGATAGCCATTCTGGGCGAAAACGCGACCGGACCGCAAATCGAGCAGTTCGAGCGCAAGCACGGACTCGACAAGCCCCCGTTTTTCTTCAGCGGCAGCATCATTCTGAATAATCCCTTTGCTTCGGAAATCAAATGGCACGGGTTTGACAATCAATACGTGAATTATTTCGCCGGACTTCTGCGCGGCGATATGGGGAAATCTTTCCGCACCGACCGACCGGTCGCGGATATGATTCTGGAGCGTTATCCGAACACGATAAAGCTGGCGCTGGCGGCGATGCTCGTGGCGGTGACGATTGCGGTTCCGCTCGGCGTGCTGGCGGGCACGAATAAAGGCTCGCTGATTGATAATTTCTCGTCCATTTTCGCGCTGCTCGGAATCAGTCTGCCGAGTTTCGTGACCGGACCGTTTTTAGTTTATTTGTTTGCCGTCAAATTAAACTGGTTTGCGCCGACGGGCAGCTCAAATCCCGAAGACATCATTCTGCCCGCCTTTACGCTCGGCGCGGCGCTTTCGGCGATTCTGACGCGGATGATTCGCTCGTCGGTCATCGAAGAACTCGGCGAAGACTACGTCCGCACGGCGCGGGCGAAAGGCTTGAGCGAGAAAATCGTTATTTACAAGCACGTTTTGAAAAACGGCTTGATTCCGGTCGTCACGATTTTAGGTTTGCAGCTCGGCGTGCTTCTCGCCGGCGCCATCATCACCGAGAAAATTTTCGGCTGGAACGGGCTCGGAACCTTGCTGCTCGACGACGGCATCGCCAAGCTCGATTATCGCCTGATTCAGGGCTGCGTGCTGGTTATCAGCGTCACTTATATTCTGGCAAACAGCCTGACCGATATGGTTTATCGCTGGCTCGACCCGCGCATCAGACTGTCGTAATCGGCGATTGGCGATTGGCGATTTCGTAAGGAAATTTATTCGGCGCGCGCCGAATTCCGTTTCCAATCGCAAATCGAAATTAAAAATGAATCGTTTAACTTACATCGGAATCTTCATCGCCGCCGTCTTGATAATCGCGGCGATTTTGGCGGATTTAATCGCCACGCACGACCCGCTTACGCAGAATCTGGCGATGCGCTACGCCGCGCCGTCGGCTGAGCACTGGTTCGGCACGGACGCCATCGGGCGCGATGTTTTTTCGCGTCTGGTTTACGGCGCGCGGATTTCGCTGGAAGTCGGCATCATCGTCACTGTCGTTTCCACGCTCATCGGAATGTTTATCGGCGCGATTGCCGGATTTTACGGCGGCTTCATCGACAAAATTTTAGCCGGTTATATTTTCAACGTTTTTCTCGCGTTTCCCGGCTTGTTGCTGGCAATCGCGCTGGTCGCATTTCTCGGCGCGGGACTCGAAAAAGTTATTCTCGCGCTCTGCATTATCGGCTGGGTCGGCTACGCGCGCGTGATGCGCGGACAGGTTTTAAAGGTCCGCGAATACGATTTTGTGCAGGCGGCGCGCGCTTTGGGCGCCAGCGACGGGCGAATTTTATTTACGCATATTCTGCCGAATGCGATTCAGCCTTTAATCGTGCAGGCGAGTTTGGGAATGGCGGGCGCGGTTTTGTCCGAAGCGTCTTTATCGTTTCTCGGTCTGGGAATTCCGCCGCCCGCGCCTTCGTGGGGCACGATGATTGAAGAAGCGCGCGGGCTTGACACGCTCTACAACGCGCCGCACGTTTTGTTTTTTCCGGGCATCGCCATTGCTCTGACGGTGCTGGCTTTTAACTTTATCGGCGACGGCTTGCGCGAATATTTAGACCCGAAACAGCGTAAAAGATAAGCTAATTTCAGATTTCAGATTGGCGATCATCGGATAAGAATTTTTTAATTTTATTTTCCGCTTTCAATCTGAAATCTGAAATATGAAATATGAAACCCAATGACCGCCGTCCGCATCGAAAATCTTTCCAAAACCTACCCGCCGTCGTTTCCGCGTCTGAAAAAACTTCTGCGAATTTCGGTTAAGCCGGCGGTCGAAGCTTTGAAAAATGTCTCGTTTGAAATAGAGACGGGCGAGATTTTCGGGCTTATCGGCAGAAACGGCGCGGGCAAAACGACGCTCACGAAAATCATCGCGACCCTGGTTCAGCCGACTGCCGGAAAAGTTTCCGTAAAGGGTTTCGATTCGGTCGGAGACGAAGTAAAAGTGCGCGCTTTAATCGGACTGGCGACCGCCGAAGAAAGGAGTTTTTACTGGCGGCTTTCGTGCGAGCAGAATATGATGTTTTTCGCGCGGCTTTACGGAATGAGCGATGGGCAGGCGCGCCGGAAAATAGCGGAACTGTTTGAAACGCTGAATTTAAACGAACTGGCAAAGCGTCGTTTTTCCACGCTCTCGACCGGCAACAAGCAGCGGCTCGCCGTCGCCCGCGCCTTGCTTCCCGCGCCGCCGATCTTGCTGCTTGACGAGCCGACGCGTTCGCTCGACCCGCTCGCCGCCGCCGAAATGCGTCATTTGATTGCGTCGCTCGAAAACGTTTCGGTGCTGCTGACCTCGCACAATCTGTCGGAAATCGAAGAGCTTTGCCGCCGCGTCGCCGTTATTTCCAAAGGCGAAATCCGCGACATCGACACGACCGAAAATCTGCGGCGCAAGCACAAACAAACGCAGCGCGTGAAAATTACTTTGCAGAATCTGCGCGAAAGCGATTTGAATTTTCCCGCGACGCCGGCGAAGTTGGAAATTGAAAATCGTTCCGATTTTTTGCGAATTTCCTTCGAGAGAAACGCCGACGACCGGCTTTTGGGCGAAACGATTTCTTTTTTGAACGGAAAGGGCGCGCGGATTCTGGATGTGGAAACCGAAAAACCGACGCTTTTGGACGTTTTGGAAAGTTACGAATAAAAAAAAAAGAAAATTAGTTTCTATGAAGATTTTTCCGCTCGGCGAAAACGCTTTGACGATTGATTTCGGCAATGAAATTTCGCTCGAACTCAACAAACGCGTTTTGCGGCTCGCCGCTTCTCTCGCGCGAAATAATTTTACGGGTTTTACCGAGCTGGTTCCCGCCTACAGCTCGCTCACGATTTTTTACGACGTCGTCGCGGTCAGAAAAAATTTCCCCGCTTTTAAGACGGCTTTCGATGCGGTCAAAGCTTTTTCGGAAAACGCTCTGGAAAATGCGGGCGAAATCGAATTTGACGCGCCGCGCCTTGTAGAAATTCCGGTTTGCTTTGCCGAAAATTTCGCGCTCGATTTGGAGTTTGTCGCAGCGGAAAACAATTTGACGCGCGCCGAAGTCGTCCGGATTTTTCTGGCGCCGACTTACCGGGTTTTTATGCTCGGATTTCTGCCCGGATTTGCTTATCTGGGCGAGACGGACGAGCGCATCGCGACGCCGCGAAAATCCGCGCCGCGACTGAAAGTGCCGCGCGGAAGCGTCGGAATCGCCGGGCGCCAAACCGGCATTTACCCGTTTGAATCGCCCGGCGGCTGGCAGATTATCGGTCACACCGGAATCGAGCTTTTTACGCCGCGCGCGGAAAATCCGACCGTTTTGCAGCCGGGCGATTTGGTGAAATTCTATTCGGTTTAGACGCGGACTTGGTATGAGCATTTCAATTCTCAAAAGCGGCATTTTAACTACGTTTCAAGACACGGGCAGAAACGGTTTCCGGCGTCTCGGCATCAATCCGAGCGGCGCGA
>DASVRL010000137.1:0-3573 GCA_036388635.1 Pyrinomonadaceae bacterium | reverse complement strand
CGATTTAACGCAGATTTTGCCGTTGTGCGCTTCGATGATGCTGTAGCTGACCGATAATCCGAGTCCGGTTCCGTTGACTCCTTTGGTCGTAAAAAACGGTTCAAACACGCGCTTTCTGGTTTCTTCGCTCATTCCCGCGCCCGAATCCGCAAAATAAATCGTTGCGCTGCCGCCCTCGCGTTTGCAGTTGATTTTCAGACGACCGCCGTCGGGCATTGCGTCGAGCGCGTTGACGATGAGATTGACGAAAACCTCGCGCAATTCGGACGGATTGCAAAGAACGTAAAGCTCCGTCGAACAATCAATTTCCAGATCGTATTTCACGCCGCGCGCCTGCGCTTCGTTTTCCCACCGCGTTCGCATAATTTCCACCGCATCTCTGACGAGCAAAGCGGCGTCAACCGGCTCTAAGTTATTGGTCGGCGTTTGGCGGGCAAAAGTTTGAATTCGCCGGACGGTCGCCGCGGCGTCTTCGGCGGCGGTTTGAATAACTCGCAAATCGCGACTGACCGCCTCGTCGCCGACCCGCTTGCGTAAAAGCTGAACGCGACCTAAAATCGCCGCTAATCCGTTGTTAAAATCGTGCGCGACGCCCGACGCCAGCTTACCCAGAGCGCGCAATTTGTCGGCTTGCGCCGCTCGCTCAAAGGCGTGTTTCTGGTCGGTCACGTCGCGGACGAACCACAATGCGCCAATCGTTTTTTCGGCTTCGACGAGCGGGACGCTGTTGAAAACCGCGTCGCGGATTTCGCCTGCTTCGGTTAGAAAACGCGCTTCAAAATTTTGCGCCGCGCCATTTTCGAGCGCCGCGCGCAGGGCGTTCTTTGCCGTTTCAAAATCCGCCGGATGCACCATTTCGAGAAAATGCCGCACCACCAGTTTTTCAGCCGGACAGCCGTAAGCCGCCGTTGTCGCTTGATTACAGCGCAAAAGGCGTCCTTCGGTGTCAACCGAGAAAATCGGCTCGACAATTCCTTCCAAAACCTGCGTCAACAATCTTTCCCGTTGACGCGCAACCGATTCGGCTTGACGCAATTCGTGCAGATCGCGCACCGTGCTGACGACGCCGATTAGCTCGCCGGTTTCGCCAACAAGCGGCTCGGCTGTGATTAGCAGCGGACGGCGCGTCGCTTTTGAAACTCTTTCGACCGTCATCCGGCGTTTTTCCGACAAAACTTGCTGCACGACGCAATGATTATCGTGCTTTTTGCCGGTCAGCATCTCGCAGCAGGTTTTTCCGAGAAGCTGGCGCGGGGCTGCGTCTTCGATTGCCGCGCCGGCGCGGTTGACGCGAATCAGCCGCCGTTCGCTGTTAAAAATAAACACGCCGTCGCTCATCGCGTCGAACGTAGATTCCCATTCGCGTTTAGCGCGTCGCGTGATTTCAAACGATTCGGCTTGCGTGATTCCGAGCGAGAGCTGAACGGCGACATTTTCGATCAGCGCGATTTCGTCTTCCGTCCAGCGCCGAGCGTAATCGGTTTGCTGAATGCAGAGAGTTCCGCGAAAACTTTCGTTGACGACGAGCGGGCAGTAAATTACTGATTTGACTTCGCTCTGTCGCGCCAGACTATGAATGTAATCGCTCAATTCCGAATTCGGCGAAACGAATTTTTCAACGTCGTGAACGACGATTGTCTGCCGCTCTTCGAGCAGTTTTTTTCCCAGAATATTCTCGTAAGAAATCGGCGGAAGCGGATTTAAAATTATATTCGGCGAGACAAATTCATACTCCGCCGAAACTTCCTGAGCCGGATTTGCCGCGTCATAGAAACATAGAAAGGCGCGCGAGGCGGCGAGCGTTTTGCCCAGCTCGTGCGTGGCGGCGTAAAGAACTTCGGGCAATTGCAGCGATGCGCGAATCGCCGTGCTGAGATGATTGATCAATTTTTCTCGCCGGCTCGTCGCTTCGGCTCGCTGATAAAGCTCGGCTTGACGAATGGCGATTGCAGCTTTGTCTGCGACTGCGCGGGCAAGCGCCGTGTCGGTTTCGCTCCAACGCCTGATTTCTTCGGTCGTCGTAAAAGAAATAACGCCCGTAATTGTGCTAGCCACGCGAATTGCCACGCACATCAACGATTTCACGCCGCGCTCATGCAGAACGCCTTCATATAAATCCTTAATTAACGGCTCGTTCGAGACATCGTCGAACGCAGCATAATCATTATTGAAAAGCGCTTCGACCGTAGTTCTGGTCAGCGGCAAAGGAACGTGAAACTCGTCGGGCGAAATTGGGTTCCGCGTTGCGGCAAAACCGGCTGCGGTGCGGGCGAGATTTTGATCGTGATCGAACAAATACAAAATACAGCGGTCAACCGCGAGATGCTCGCCCAGCTCGTCAACAATCGTTTGAAAAACTTCTTCGAGACGAAGCGATTGCCGCACTTTGTTGCTGATGCGCGTCACGAGAGCTTCGCGCTCGACGAAGGTTTCAAGCTGTCGGACGGCTTCGACCAGTTTTCGCTCGGTCAAAACGCGCTCTGTAACATCGCGCTGCGTTCCCCAGGCGCGAACCAATTTGCAGTTTTCGACGATTCCGATGAAATTGTTTAAGAAATATTTTTCATCGCCGTTTGCGTCGCGCTCGTGGGAAACGGCTTCGACAAGGCGGTATTCCGATTCGATAAAGTTTTTTAGAAATTCATAATTTGCCGGATCGGAGCGCACGAGAAGCTGTTCGATGGTCGAGCCGATTAAATCGGACGCTTTTTCCCGCCCGTACATTCGCGCCATCCCGTCGTTGCATTCGGCGAAGTAGCCGTGTTTGTAGAAAAGCTCGATTTGTTTTTCGGCTGGCAAAGATACGGAAACCGGTTTGGTAAATTCAATGCGCCAGATGCCTTCGCCGCTCTGATCAATAAAGGCTCGATAACGCTGCTCGCTTTCCTGCAGGGCTTTTTCGGCTAATTTACGCTCGGTAATATCAGTCGCTACGCCGCTGACCCCCGCAAATCTTCCTTCGCCGTCGTGCAAAGGATTGAAGTGAACTTCAAAAACGGCTTTATTGGCTTCCAGTTGAGCTGTAAAGCTCTCGCCGTTTAAAGCGCGCCGAACTTGCTGCAAAACTTGCGGATTGCCGCAGTAAACGTCAAAAACCGACTTGCCGACAGATTCGCCATTTTTGCGTCCCAATTTTTCCAGAGCCGCGCCTTCCGATAAGGTAAATTTGCCGAAACGGTCTAACGCAAAAACAGCCACCGGCGATTTTTCAATCACCGACTGGTAACGCATTTGGCTTTCGGCTAGCGCGTCGAGCGCCGACCGGCGTTCTGTCACGTCTTCGCAAACAACCAGAAACAAGCTTTCGCCCGTTTCTTCCGCGATCATCCGCACGTTTTCAGAAACATAAATAATGTCGCCGTTTTTATGAATTTTACGCAACTCGCATTGCGCCATTTTGCTGCTGCTTGAGGGCAAAAGCTCGATTTGCTGTTTTAGTTTCGGGCGGTCTTCAGCGTAAAAAAGGTTGAAAATCGAGCTGCCGATTAGCTCGTCTTCGGTGTAACCGAGCCGCTCGACGCCGCTTTGATTGACCGACAGAACAATGCCTTCGGCATCTAACACGAAAAACAT
>DASVRL010000136.1:0-10810 GCA_036388635.1 Pyrinomonadaceae bacterium | reverse complement strand
CAAACAAACTTTGCAAAGTTTGTTTGGGCGCAGGCGTTTTTGGGAATAGCCGGCTTTTTTATTTTTTATAGTGTCGCGTCGCGGCAAACTTCGAATGAACTCAATTACCGGATTCCGGCAAAACCGGAAGCGGTTTCACCTTCGGTAAAGACGGATTTCGGCGAGCTGCCGCTTAATTTTGAGGCGAACGCCGGACAAACCGACGAACAGGTCAAATTTATTTCGCGCGGGCAGGGCTTTGCGCTGTTTCTGACCGAACGCGAAACCGTTTTGTCGCTTCGGAAAAACGACCTTCAAACGCCGCCCGCCGTTTTGCGAATGCGGCTGGACGGCGGCAGTCAAACGCCGGAAGTCGCGGGAGAAAACGAGCTGACGGGCAGAAGCCACTATTTTGTCGGCAGTAATCCGGAGAAATGGAAACGCGACGTTCCGAATTTTTCCCGCGTTCGATACAGAGAAGTTTATCCGGGCATCGACCAGATTTTCTACGGCAACGGGCGAGAGCTGGAATACGATTTTATCGTGGCGCCGGAAGCCGATTTCCGGCAAATCGCGCTGGCTTTTAAAGGCGCGGAAAAACTGGAAATCGATAAATCGGGCGAGCTTGTTTTGTCGGTCGGCGAGGCGGAAATCGTGCAGAAGCCGCCCGTTATTTACCAGGAAATTGACGGCGATAGAAAATACGTCGCCGGAAATTATATTTTTAAAGATAAAAATACAATCGGTTTTGAAATCGGCGATTACGACCGTTCGCAGCCGCTCGTGATCGACCCGATTTTAGTTTATTCGACTTATCTGGGCGGCAACGGAGCGGACGACGGCAGAAGCATCGCCATCGACGCCGAGCGCAATGTTTACGTCACGGGCGGAACGAATTCGACTAATTTCCCGACCGTCAATCCTTTGCAGCCGAACAACGCCAGTCCGAGCTTCGGCGACGTTTTCGTCACGAAAATCAACGCGGCGGGCAATCAGATTCTGTATTCGACTTATCTGGGCGGCAGCGTCGCCGACGTCGGTTACGGCATCGACGTCGATGCCGCCGGCAATATTTACGTTACGGGCGTGACCGGCGCCACGAACGGCGCTAACAATTTTCCGACGACGGCGGGCGCGTTTGACAGGACTTTTAACGCGCCGGACGAATCGTTTTTGTTTAAATTAAACGCCGCCGGCAACACGCTGATTTATTCGACCTACACGGGCGCTCACATCGGTTTTGAAGTGAAAGTCGATAAGACGACCGGCGAGGCTTTTATTGCGGGAAACGCCGGAGCAAATTTGCCCACCACGCCCGGAGCCTTCCGAACCGAATGCGCCTCTTGTCTTAGCGCCTCGTTTGTCACTAAATTCAACGCTGCCGGCTCGGCGCTTGTTTACTCGACCTACATCGGCTCGGGACCGGCAAACGATTTGGCGATCGACGCGCTCGGCAACGCTTACATTACCGGCTCGACGACTTCCGGCGCCTTTCCCGTAACGCCCGGCGCGCCGCAGACGACCTGCACGGGCTGCAATCTGGGGCGCTCCGATGCGTTCGTCACGAAGCTCAATCCGAACGGCACGTCGCTTCTTTATTCGACTTATCTGGGCGGCAGCCTCGGCGAGGTCGGCAGAGGCATCTCTGTCGACGCCAGAGGCAACGCCTATGTGACCGGTCGCACCGAATCTTCGAGCGGCGTCAGCGTTCCGTTTCCGACCACGCCGGGAGCATTTCAAACGACGAGTCAGGGCACTCCCGACGCGTTCGTGACTAAAGTTAACCCGACCGGAACCGCTTTTATTTACTCGACATACCTGGGCGGTAATGTCAGAGACGAGGCGTTCGGCATCGCCGTCGACCCGTCGGGCACCGCCCACGTCATCGGGCAAACCCGCTCGACAGATTTCCCGTTGATCAGCCCAATTCAATCAATTTGTCCGCAAAACGGCGACTGTGTTTTTATGGCTTCGCTGAATCCGGCAGGCGCGGCGCTCGTTTTTTCCACCTTCTTCGGACAGGGCGAAGGCGCGGAAATCGCGGCTGACAACACGGGCAGCATTTACGCGACGGGCATAACCTATCAGGGTTTAGCGAATCTGCCGACGATGAACCCGATTCAGCCGAATCCCGGCGCGGGAAATTCCGTTTTAGACGGATTTGTCGCAAAAATCGAAGTCCAGAGAATTCAGACGCAAAGACCTTTGTTCGATTATGACGGCGACTTCAAGGCGGACGTTTCCGTGTTCCGCCCGTCAAACGGAACCTGGTATATTTCGCAAAGTTCAAACAATGCTTTTATCGCCGTCCAGTTTGGCGCGGCAGGAGATTTGATCGCTCCGGCTGATTTTGACGGCGACGGAAAAACCGATGTCAGCGTGTTTCGTCCTTCGGACGGCGGTTGGTATCGATTGAACAGTTCCAACAACACTTTCACGGCATTGCAATTCGGCAGCAGCGGTGATTTGCCTGTTCCCGGCGATTTTGACGGCGACGCGAAAGCCGATATTTCGGTTTATCGACCGTCAGCCGGAAGCTGGTACAGAATTAACAGCTCGACGAATCAGTTCATCGCCGCTCAATTTGGAATAGCGGAAGACAAACCGCTGGTCGGAGATTTCGACGGCGACGGCAAATCCGATCTGGTTGTGTTCAGACCATCGAACGGAACCTGGTATCGCATCAACAGCAGCAACAATTCATTCTCGGCAAATCAATTCGGAATTGCGGAAGATAAAACTGTGGCGGCTGATTATGACGGCGACACCAGAACGGATTTAGCGGTTTATCGACCGTCGACAGGCAGCTGGTATATCGTCAACAGCAGCAACAATTCGTTGACGGCGGCGCAGTTCGGCGTCGCCGAAGACAAGCCTTCGCCTGCCGATTACGACGGCGACGGGCGTGCCGATTTAGCTGTTTTCCGACCTTCGACCGGAACCTGGTATCTGCTGCGCTCGACGGCAGGTTTTACCGGATTACAGTTCGGAACGAACGGAGACATTCCCACGCCCAATGCATTTGTCAGATAAGAAAGAGCAACAATAAATTACCGAAAAGACCCGGAATATGATATTCCGGGTCTTTTCATTTTTGAATCGATTGCCGGTCAAACCCTGAAATAAAAAGCGCGCTCGCCCGTCCGTCAGCGCCTGCTCAGACAGGCTTGACAGGCGATTTCGGTAAAACGCTGCCGGCAGTCGCGCATCACCTGTTCGCTCGAAACCCGCGAACGCGCGCCTCGATACACTTCACACATATCCGCTGACATTCTTTTAATGAGAGGCTGCTGCGAGATGACCTGTCCGGCTTTAACCGCCGTCAGTCGCGAGCCTTCATCGTCGGAGCGAAGCTCTATCAAGTCCTTTCCGCTTCTCAGCTGGAGCATCGAGGCGGCTTCGTCGTCCGGGGCGGCGATGAAAGAGACAATCTGCTCCTTTCGCGAGTCAAGCGTCAGACCGACGTTTCCCGAAGGCTCAAATGTGACGTAGCCGCTGCGCTCTCCGCCCGAGGCGTCATAAAGCACGACGCCCGCCGCCTGTTGCCCGCGCGGCACGCGTTTGCCGCCGATTATGGCATCGGGCAGGTCGCCGCCGATGCGGACGCGCTCGACTCCTTTTGAATCGACGACGACCAGCTCGGAAACGCGCAGCGAAGCCGGCGCCGGAGCCGGCGTTTGCTGGGCTTGTGATTTCCACATCGACGAAGACGCGACCAGCAAACCGCAGGTCAGCAGCCAGCCGCCGACCGACAGGCGCAGCAGGCGCTCCAGTTTTCGGGTGCGTTTTTCCAAAGATTGTAATTGCAAGTGTTGATTTTCCATTATCCTGACCTCCTCGGTTTAATCATCAAACAACGTTTTCGCTGATCTCGCGGCAGGAATTCGCGCCGGTATCTCTAGCCCGGCGGCGCGAATTTCCGCCGCTCGGAGACAATATTATCAGAGGCGGGCGCGAGCCGTATTGAACGATTGAAACAAGTTTAGAATGTATTTAGCGTGAGGCGAACTCGGCTCGATACTCGGAAGGCGTCATACCTTTCTGGTGTTTGAAGATTCTGTTGAAATGGCTCTGGTCGGAGAATCCGCACGCCAGAGCGATTTCGGTGAGCGGCGTTTCGGTCGTCATCAATTGGCGGCAGGCATTTTCAATCCTGACGCGCCGAACATATTCGCCGATTGTGCAGCGGTAATATTTGCGAAACATACGCGCCAGGTGAACCGGATGAACTTCCACCGCCTGCGCTATCGCGTCAAGAGATAAATGCAGCGAAAATTCTTCATGCACGATGGCTCTCGCCTGTTTTAGCCAGTAGGGAACTTTGCCGCCGCCGTCTTTATTTATCACCTGATGCCGCGAAGCTTCAGCTAACATTTCCAGCGCGATTCCTTCAACCGCCAGCGGCGAAGCGTCGTCCATATTTTGGAATTCGTGATAAAGCCTCATCTGAAGCTGGACGAGGATACCGCTCGAACAATACACGGAATCTTCCACCTTCAGCGAATACTCGCGCATCCGCTCGAGCCACGGCGGCGCAATGTCGATACTAAAGGCGCGCATTCCGCCGTTCGAAGCTTTGAATGAATGCGCCTGCTGCGGCGGAAGAAAATTTAACGAGAAAGGCGTAAATTCACGCACCTTTCTTCCGTAAATTTCGGCGCAGCCGCCCTCGATGGGCATACAAAAATTTGCCTGTTCGTGGGCATGCATCGGAATCTCGATGCCGGGAGAATAGGAAAGCTCTAAAAGCGAGAAGCTGGCAACCTCGCGCTTTTTGAATAAAACTCCCTCGAACTTTTTATCTGATAATGCAAATTCCATCGAACAATCCTGATTTCCGATAGTTATTTTACCAATAATTTCGAGCAAAATCGACGCGGAAAAAAGGTTTATGATTAGTATAAGTTATCAGGCAAGCCGGGGAAATATTAATACCCGGGCGGCGGTCTTTGAAGCCGGAGGTTCGATTCGACATCAGGAAATCGGGCGGCGGAGCCTTTGCGCTTTTGACGTCGGCTGACTGCATTTATATCGGGATTCTCGAAACCGGGCAGGCTTTATGCGCGGGGCTGCTTCAAATTGACCTGAAGAAAAACTATTATATACAAAGATAACAAAATTAGCCGGGCATTTTCCTGCGGAAATACCCGGCTAAAGCGCTTTCGGTCGAAACTTAAAAGCGATTAACGAACGTTGACGATAAGGTTCGGACTCGTCGCGCCGAACCACTGCACGCCTTCCTGCACCATTCGCCATTGAAAATTATAGGCTCCGGGCGCGGCGGGCGCGGTGATATTAATTTCAAAAGTTACCGTTTCGTTCGGCGCGACCGGATTCTCCAATTGAACGCGGTTTGTTCCCCAGGTCCAGTTGTCGCGCGGATTTTGCGAGCCTAACTTGTAAACACCGGGCATCCAGGTCGTGCCGCCCGTGTTGCGCATCGTCACCGAACCCATATAGGATTGTCCGGCATACATCTGCGAGGGAATCATCTGCGAAACGAACGCCGCATTATTTCCCGCTACGTCGTTGTCTTGAATCGTCAAAACGGCGGTGTACGGTTTTACCAAAATCAAGCCGCCGGTCGGATTCGATAAAGTCAGATTCACGGTTTCGTCCGCCTCGTCCGCCGCGTCGTTGGTGATCGGAATCGAAAAACTCTTCGTCGTCTCGCCGTCGGCAAAATTCAGGACGCCGCTTCTCGCCGTATAATCCTGTCCGGCAAGGGCGGTGCCGTTTGACGTTGCATAATTAACGCTGGCGGCGCCCGTCGAAATTGTCCGCGTGACATTGATGACGGCTGCCGCGCCGGATTCATCGACCGAATAAGTCGCGGCGGAAAAACGAAAAGCGCCGCCTCTGGTGATAATCACGTCGGCGCGAAAGCGTCCCGTGTTGTTGGCGGCGTAGCTGTCGTTGACGCCGAGCCAGAGGCTTTGCGCGGCGGTCGCCGTAAAGCTCGTGCTGTTCGTGCCGATGAAAAAGCGCGAGCTGCCGCGTTTCATAAATAAGCCCGCGTGACCGTGGCTGACGGCGGTCAGAGGGTCAGCGCCGACTGTGCGGTCGTTGCCGTAACACAGCAGATTGCCGGGAGTTTCATAAACGCCGCGATTCAAGCCGTTGGCGTTGACGGTGTAAATCAAGCCGGAATTAACGCAGGTTTGAAGCGGAGTTTCAAACGTCACGGTGCCGGTGATGTTGGTGATAAGCACGTCGTCGCCCGGTTGCAGATTGGCGACGAATTCTTCATTGCCCGCGATTGAATTGGCTTCGACGACGACGTTCTGCGTCGAAGAAGGATGCGTAATCGTCACGCGGGCGTTGAATTGTCCGCTGTTGTTATTGCCTCTCACGTCGTTGACGCCGAAGCGCAGAGTCTCGGCGCCGATCGCCGTAAAGTTCGCTCCGTTGCGCCCGATAAACGTCCGCGTGTTATTGCGCTTCATATACAATCCGGCGTGTCCGTGTGTTGGTCCGGTCATCGGGTCAGCCGGATTATCGAGCTGGTAATCGCAAAGCAATTGATTTTGCGGATTTTCAAACAGCTCTCTCGCCAAACCATTGGCGTTGACTACGTGCGGGCAGCCGACAGCAATTCCGTCAGTCAAAAAATCGACCGTGCCGGAAATGTTGTCAATCACGACCTGGTCGCCGGGGACGAGCGGCGCGCCGACGACTTCGGCGCTCGCCGTGTTTATGCCGCGCACGACGACGTTGACGACCTGCACCTGCGGGCGCTTAATCGTGACTTTGACATTGAAAGCGCCGCCGTTCGGCGATGACGGGCAAGCCGCGTCATTGACGCCGAGCCGCAAATCGCGCGCCGTCGTGCCCGTGTAGGTAAAACTATCATTATTATTTCCGAGCCATTTTATCGAGCCGATGCCCGGTTGAAACGGTCGGAAAAGTCCGGCGTGATTTTGACCGGGCAGCGGGTCGTTCTGG
The DNA here is from genome assembly GCA_036388635.1 of Pyrinomonadaceae bacterium. Lineage (GTDB taxonomy): Bacteria > Acidobacteriota > Blastocatellia > Pyrinomonadales > Pyrinomonadaceae > JALZHR01. The sequence continues at coordinate 3,886 of DASVRL010000136.1, read as the reverse complement.
TTGATCTGACAATAGTTTAAATCCTCGTCCCAGCACGAACCCTGATAAATTTCCGAACGCGGTTTGCCGCCCGGCGAAGCGTCGTAAGCGCTGCCCGTGCAAATGCCGCTCGTGTTGAAATCGACGATTCCGCCCGTCGGGTCGATCGTTACCATATCGCCGGGCAAAAGCGTCACGCGCGGGACGGTATATCCGCCCTGCGCGCCGACGTTGGCGCCCGAAACGGTGACGTTCATCACAATCGACTGCGTCGGCAGGCTTTCGATTTCCGGCGGCGGCGTTTCCTGCGCCGAAACGGTCGCGGATTTGTCAAAAATCCCGCCGAACCAGATGCCCGGCACGATTGCAAAACAGATTAACGCTAAAATTAAAGATTTGTGTTTCATAAAAATTCTCCTTTTAAGCTGCCGGGCACGGAAAGACCCGTCTGCGCTCGGCGCGCGATTTCATAATTACCTCGAAAGAAACCTCGTTATTTTTCCTTGTTTAAATTTTGGACTTGCAATTATTAACGCGACGGGTTTGAAAAAAAACGCTCAAAAAATTTTGATATTTGACGAGGATTTTTTAAAAAACTATTTTTAAGCTCGGTTCGTGAAACTTTCGCGCCGGATTCGGTGTCTATCGATTACAGCTAAAAGTCTGCAAACCCGGGAGTAAAGATGAGAAAATTTTCAATTATTATTATTATTATAATTTGTGCGGTCAATTTTGTTTTTGCGCAAACGGACGGCGAAGTTCTGGAATTTAAATCGAAAATCGGTTTTACCGGCGGCGAAGATAAGATTGTCGAGCATAAGTTTCTCGAAAACGGGAAAAAACTCCTGATTATCGGCGAGAAAAATTTGCAGATTTGGGACGTCGAAAACGCCAAGCTGCTCAATTCCGCGGCGCATCAGATTCCGCAGTTCGCGCCGCGCGGTTTTGTCAGTACATTTCTGCTTTTGGGCGTGCCGCGACTTTTGGATTGGCGCCCGTTTTTAGTTGACGAAGGCGGAAGATGGTTGATTACCGTCGAAAAAATCGGCACCAATCCGCTGCGTTCCGCCGTCGTGCGCGATTTGCAGAATTTAAAACAAATCGCGGTTCTGGATTTGCCGAGCGTTTCCACCGAATACGTTTCTTTTGACGAAAACAAAAACGAAATTCTCACTTTCGGCGTCACGGATAAAACGGGCGCTTTCGCCAGTTGGGACAAAGACAAATTTACGGCTAAAGAAGCCGTTTCAATCAGGGAATACAAATGGCATCAGAAAATTCGCAACGACGAAAAAATGATTGTCGGTTCGGGCGACACGAAAGTCACCTGGTCGGCTTTGGGTTTAAACGGCAAACAAGGCGATGTTTTAACGCTGCGCGACGCGAAAACCGGCGCGACCGAAAGAGAATACACCGCCAAAAATCTGAAGCCCGAAACCGCTTATCAGGAAACGACCATCAGCGCGGACGAAAAATTTCTTATTTCAAAACGCGACGACCGGGTTTTCGTCTGGGAAATCGACGGCAGCGGCGGACAGCCCAAATTTGAAATCTCCAATCCGAATCCGAAGGGAAGTTTTAGTTTTAAGGAAATTATCGACCGCAAATACATCATCGTCAAAATCGACGAGCAGCTGCGCATTTACGACATCCGGGGAAACGGCGCGCCGCGGCTGGAAGTTTTACAGCAGAATCCTAAGGAAGATATAGATTTTGTTCAAATCTTCGGCGATAGATTCGCCGTCGTTGAGGTTGACAGCAAGCTTCGCCTTTACGATATGCGAGCCAATAATATGCCGCTGCTTGAAATCGCCTCGGATAATCCGAAGGACACCGTCGAGTTTCAGGGCGTGACGGAAGACGGAAAATACATAGTCGTCCGCGATGACCGGAAAGTCTCGGTTTTTGAAGTCTCGGGCGGCGAAAAGCCGGTTTACGAAATCATCCGCCAGAGCGAAAAGGAGCGTTTTCCGGCGGTGAAATTTTTGAATGAAAAAAATCTGCTTATGGTCACACGCGTTAACCGGGCGGAGAAAAAAGAGCCGAAAACGGAATTTTACGACATAGCGTCCGGAAAGCTGGTTTTCGACGCGGCGTTTGAAGCGGGTTATGATTTGAAATTTACGCGCGACGGCAAATATCTGTACGAAACCGAATTAGGCTCATTCTCCGTCTGGAATGTCGCCGCCCGAAGATTTTATGCGCTCGGCTTGGAAACTTACACGCCGAGCTATACCTATGACGCGAATAATCCCAATTATCTGGCAGACAGCCCGCGCAACACGGAATACGTTGCGTTCAGTCCCGATTACCGTTACATTCTGCGTTACGACGGCGACGTGACGGCGGTTTTCGAGACGGAAACGGGCAAACAATTACAGACGATTTTCAATCCCGAAAAAGTAAAATACGACAAACAAAACAGAATCAAAAAAAGCGGTCTCGGCAAAGCGGGCTGGGTCTGGACCAGTAACGGAAAATACGTCTACGCGTTTGACTCGTCAGGCATTTTCAGTTCGAAAACCGTCAGTTTTTGGGAAGTGAAAAAATAACGATTTTTTACGGGCGACCAGCGCGCCGCATTTCACACCAGGCTTTTTTTCAGAAAACTGTCGAAGCGGTTTCGATAACCGCGGCTGAGCGTGAAGGTTTTTCCGCCCTGCATCACAACGCGGTATTCGCCCGGCGTCCAGACTTGCAATTCCTTGATGCGGTTGGCGTTGACAATCGTCGAGCGGTGAATGCGGACAAACGTTTTCGGGTTCAGCTGCGATTCCAGATTGTCCATTTTTTCGCGCAGCAGATGCGAAGCGTCTTCAAATTTCAGCCGCACGTAATTGCCCTGCGCCTCGATCCATTGAACGTCTTCGACGCGCAGCATTAAAATTCGCTCGTTCTTTTTGACGGTCAGCCATTCCAGATATTCCGGCGCGGCTTTCATCTGCTCCATCATTTTCAAAATTTGCTGCTGCTGCTCGCCGCCGTCGCGGTGACGAATGATTTCTTTGGCGCGGTTGAGCGTCGCGGTAAAGCGCTCGCGGTCGAACGGTTTTAACAGGTAATCGAGCGCGTGGTATTGAAACGCCTGAAGCGCGTACTGGTCGTAGGCGGTGACGAAGATAATCGCGGGAATGCGCAAAAGCTCTTTGATGCTCAAGGCTTCCAGCACTTCAAAGCCGTCCATATCGGGCATCTGAATGTCGAGAAAAACCACGTCGGGCGCAGCGGCGCGAATAAGCTCGACGGCTTCGCGACCGTTTTTCGCTTCGTTGATAAATTCACAGTCTTTTTCCGCCTTGAGCATCTCGCGAATAAGCTCTCGCGCCAGCGGCTCGTCATCGACTATTAATATTTTCATAACTCTTTATTAATATTTTCATAGCTCTCTTCTTCTTCTCTGCCGACCTCTAGTTTACACGCTTTTAAACGGCACTTTGAGCGAAACCAGCGTGCCGCGCGATTCGGTTTTGTCCGCGATTTCAAAACTGAAATCCGCGCCGTAAAATTGTTCGAGCCGCGCGCGGGTGTTTGCCAGCCCGACGCCGCCGCTGCCGCTGCTGCCGTCGCCGTCGCCGGATTTTCTTTTCCGTTTGCCGTTTAAACCCGGACCGTTGTCTTCGATTTCAATGAAAATCCGACCGTCGTGCCGCCCGGCGCTGATTCTTAAACGCCCGACCGAAGCGACGTTTGCCAATCCGTGACGCACCGCGTTTTCGACCAGCGGCTGCAAAATCAAATTCGGCACCTGCGCCGAAAGAGCTTCCGGCGCAATCCGCATTTCGACTTCCAGCCGGTCGTGAAAACGAATTTTTTCAATTTCCAGATAGGTGTTCAGAAACTCCAATTCCTTGTCGAGCGAGACGCTCTGCGTTTCGGAATTTTTCAGAGTCATGCGCAGAAAATCGCT
>DASVRL010000135.1:0-4523 GCA_036388635.1 Pyrinomonadaceae bacterium | reverse complement strand
CTGGCAAAAGCAGAAAGACGCGGTTTTTGCGCCGCGCGTCGGCGTCACCGGCATTTCGCCGCCCGGAATGGAAGTGCCGCCGGAACTGCGCGGCGACGGCGTCGTCAAACAGAAAGCGAAGCTGGCGGAAATGATGCGCGGCGGCTATCAACAGCCGATGGATTTTGCCGAGCTGGCACAAAAGCGTTTAAGTAAGGAATTAGTCGAGTTGCCGATGGCGACCGAAAGCTTTCTGATAGAGGTCGGCGGCAGCGCGGGCGAAGGCGATTTTACCGCCTTCAGCTTTCAAACCGGCAACACGCCGCTCGCGCCCGGCTCGCCGAAATTTCAACCATTACAGGAACTCGCCAATAATTTTGACGGGCAGAAATACGATTTAAGCAACGGGCGCGACCGCAAGCAAATCAGGATTCGGCTGCTGAGAATGTTTCACCCGCGCGCCCGACCCATCTTAAAAGAGCTTGCCGACGCTTATTTTCAGGAATTCAAACGCCCTTTGCGCGTCACCAGCCTGACGCGCTCGATGGATTATCAAATCAGCCTGAACAAAACGAACGCCAATTCGTTTATCGTGCGCGGTCCGGGCAGCCTGCCGCCGCACACTTCGGGCTGCGCCTTTGACCTCGGACGCGCCTATATGACGGTCAAGGAGCAGAATTTCGTAATGAAAAAGCTCGCCGAAATGGAAAATCGCGGCGTGCTCGACGCGCTGATCGAATATAACGTCAACGCCTGCTGGCACGTCTTTATTTACCCGGACGGTAAACCGCCGAAAATGTGAGATTTTCCAGCCGCAAAGAAGACAGAAGAAAAAGAAAAACCGCGCGTTTTCGCAGATGAACGCGGATAAAAAGATTTGAAACAAACGGCTAACGGCGATTAGCACAGATTTATTTTTATCCTGCCTGTCCTATCCGTCTTGTTCAAATCCACCTTCATCAGTAATTAGATTTTCTTTCTCCGTGCTGTCTCTGTCGGTGTTCTCTGCGGTTAATTTTGCTAAACTTGAAATATGGAAAACGAGCCGAAAAGCCTCACCGGATTAGCCCGCGAACTCAGAAATCTACCGACCGACCAGAAACGCGCGGCGCTGGAAATGAGCGCTTCGCTTGCCGCAGTTTCGCTGCGCGTCAGCCGCGCGTTTGTCGAAGCGACGCCGGACGCCGCGAAAATTTTGAACGCCGAAACTCTGCGCGCGTGGGCGGAAATGGGACGAAAATTAGCGATGGCGAACGTCGATGCCGGCGTTAAGTTTTTCGCTGACGGCATCGAAAATTTCCGCGACGTTCCGGCGAAAGCGCGCCCGTTTGTTTTTCAGATTTGTATGCGCCAGCTCGTGCTTTCCAGCTCGATTGCCGTCGAAACCTTTCACGAAATTCCGCGCCTGGCAAAAGAAGTCGGCGATGACGAATTGTTTACCGATATTTTAAAAGTCGCCAACGAAGTCGCGCAGCGCAGCGCCAAACACAGCGCGGATTTTCTGAAAGCGACGCCGAAGCTGGCGCAGTCTCTAAAATTTTTCGACGCGGAAAAGCGCAAAGTTTCCAAAGCGGTCGTATCCCTGGCGACCAGTTTCGCCTCGCGAACCGGCGGAATGACCGCCGATTTATGGCAGATTTTGCCCGACGCGCTGCAACAGCTTTCAGCCGAACAAGCCGTTAAGCTGACGAAAAAAGCGGCTGAGTTTCTCGAATACGGCGGCAGCGTCACGCTTCATTTCATTTCGGCGGGCGGCGAAAGCTTGCGGCGAGTCGAAGCGGTTTTCGGCGATTGGTGCGAAGTTTTGCAGCGAGTTGCGAAACACGGAAACGCCGTTCTGGTCGCCTTTCTGCGTTCTTCGCCCGGCTTTTTCGCGCAGATTTCAAGCGTGAGAAACGAAGCGGAAATCGTTTCGATTTCGCGCCGCGTTTTGCAGCTGGTCAAAGAAATCGCCGTATCGGACGCCGAATCGGCGCTCGCCGCGTTTCGTTCGAGCGCGTCGGCGCTGCGAAAAGTTTCGCTCCTCCAGTTTGAAGATTGGGTTTTGTCGGGCTTGCAGAATAATTCCGCCAATGCGCGCGCCCGCCGCAGTTATTTCGCGCTCGAAACGCGGCAGAGTCACGATTTTCTGCACGAAGGTCAGGAAGGCTTGCCGCTCGAAAAAGTGCAGACCGTTTTGCGGATTTACGTCGAAGGCTTGACGGGCAAAGAAGTCGAAGTCGCGCCGCTTTCGGCGATGCCGCAGGAATCGCGTTTCGGCGACGGCAAAACGATTTATCTGCCCGCGACGGTCGCCGAATTTAAAGACGACGAACTGGATTTTCGCCTTTACAAAGTGCTTTCGGCGCACGCCGCCGGGCAAATCGAATTCGGCACTTACGAGCGAGACTCAAACGGCTTGAAAGCCGCTTTCGCCGAGCTAAACGATTTATACGAAGCGAGCGCCGAGCAACGGGACGCTTTTTCGCTCGCCGGTTACATCGAAGACGTGCAGCAAGGCGAAAAGGCTTTGAGCGATGATGAAATCCGTGCGGAATTGAAAAAACGCACCAAAAAACTTCCGAAAAATTCCGATTATCGCGCCGTTTTGCAGGTTTTTCCCGAACCGAATCTAGCGAAAAAGATTTTCGGAACGCTGGAAAACGCGCGAGTTGACCGGCGTTTAAGAAAAACTTATCGCGGGCTGGTGCGTGATTTGGATTTAATGCAGGCTCACTTGCGCGAAAAACGCCCGTTTATTTTCGATTTGCCGGTTCATCAAGTGCCGTTTGAACTTTTGTTTCAAATCACTCTGTGCGGCGGCGCGACTGACGATTCGCGCAAATTTTACGCGCAAATCGTCTCGGAAATCGAAAGCGTCATCGATTCTTACCTGCACAATAAAACCGCGACCGTCGCCGATACGTTGATGGCGACGAGCCGCGTTTACACGCTTTTCCAGAATATTTCGACCGAGAGCCAGGCGCAGGAATCGCCGGAAAACGAAGACGAAAAAAGCGAATACGCTTACGAGGATAAAAACTCGGGCGAAGCCGTCACGGAAAACCAAATCAAGCGCGAAGAACGCCCGCAAAAAGCGCCGGACGCGCGCGATTTGTTCAGCGCCTGGAACAATCTGGACGAGGACGACGGCGACCCCGAAGACCTTCAGGGCGCGGAAACCTGGACGCACAACGAGATTCCCGAACAGCCTCTGGAAGCGGGCGACACGGCTTTTTCCTACGACGAATGGGATAGAGATTTATCGGATTACCGCATCGGCTGGAGCCGCGTCATCGAGAAAAAAGTCCGGCAGGGCGACCGCAATTTCGTCGAGCTGACGCGCTCGCGCTATCGCGGCGTGATTTCTTCCGTGCGTCATCAATTCCAGCTGATGAAACCGGAAAATCTGACGCGCATCAACCGCGAAATCGACGGCGAAGATTACGATTTAAACGCGCTCGTCGAATACGTCGTCGACCGCAAGGCGGACGGTCAGCAATCGGAGAGAATTTATACGAAACGCCTTAGAAAGCAGCGTGACGTGGCGGTTTCGATTCTGCTCGACCAGTCTTCTTCGACGGCGCGGACAATTACCAGAAACCCGCTTCAGCCCTACACGCATCCGGGCAGGCGCATTATCGAAATCGAAAAGGAAGGTTTGGTTTTAATGAGCGAAGCGCTCGAAGCCGTCGGCGACGTTTATTCGATAAACGGCTTTACATCGGAAGGTCGCCGCAACGTGAAATTCTATGTCGTCAAAGATTTCGATGAAAAATATTCGGACGAAATCGAACGCCGCATCGGCGGCATCACGTTTCAAAATAACACGCGTCTCGGCGCGGCGATTCGCCACGCGGCGGCAAAATTACTGCGTCAGGATTCGCGCACGAAATTAATGATAATCCTGACCGACGGCAGACCTTACGACCACGATTACGGCGACGCCCGCTACGCCCGCGAGGACGTGCGCGAAGCTTTAACCGAAGCCAAATTAAACGGCATCACGCCCTTCTGCATCACGATCGACCGCGAATCCGAAGCCGAATTGAGAGATTTATACGGCGACGTCGGTTATACGATTATCGACGATGTGTTGAGTTTGCCGGAAAGAATGCCGAATATCTATCGGAGATTGACGAGTTAAAGTTGGCGTTTATCTTTTTGCCTGACTGAAAAACAGTTTATAACCGCTGCCTAAAAAGATAACGCTCCACAGAATGACGGGAAATGTTTTTGTGCCCTGAGAAATGAAAATTCCGTAAGTCAACAGGACGATCGAAAGTATAAATCCTAACCACAAAATAATTTTTGACACGATTTTTGTTCCTTAAGAAGAAGTTTGAAGGATTGGGCGGCGAAGAGAAAATCTTCTATTTCAAACTATCACGCCAATCACTTTTTGTAAAGATTTTTTGCTTTTGGGGAGTGACTAAATGAATGTTGATAAGATAAACTTTCTCAATGCCAGCTTGTCCAAATTGTGAAAACTCAGAAAAGCAGATAAAAAACGGAAAGAGTCGCTGCGGCACACAACGCTATTTATGCCGAAATTGCGGCAAAAC
>DASVRL010000134.1:0-43845 GCA_036388635.1 Pyrinomonadaceae bacterium | reverse complement strand
GAAATGTATGAATTGATGCTCGACAAAACGGAGGCTGTAGGTTACGCGCAGTACGAAATCTCCAACTTTTCGCTGCCCGGTTTGGCGTCGCGGCATAATTCAAAATACTGGTTGTGCGAGCCGGTTTACGCTTTCGGCGTTTCGGCGCATTCATTCGACGGCGCGCGCCGGCGCTGGGCAAACGAGCGCGACACCAGCCGGTATGTTTCGCTGATTGAAAACAATCAAACGCCAATCGCGGAAAAAACGGAGCTCGACGCCAAACAGCTTTCCGCCGAATTTGCCTTTCTCAGATTGCGCCTGACCGAAGGTTTACGCCTCGACGAATACGAAAATCGTTTCGGCATTGACTTGCGCGCGAGATTCGCCGAAGATTTACGGCGGCTCGAAGATTTGGGATTGATTGAATTCGACGCCGAATTTTTAAAACTGACGCGCCGCGGTTTCGTTTTTTCGAATGAAGTTTTCGCTTTGTTCGTTTAATCAAAAAATCCAAAATATCGCATCGCAAAATCACCGGCGAGTATCGTCAATAACTAAACACCCGAACAAGGAATAAATTCCAGTGAAAAATATGAAGTCGCATAAAAATCCGAAAGCCGTATTGCTTCTGGTTGTAGTCACGATGTTTGCTTCGTTCACGGCTTTTGCCTCGCTGCCGGAAGACGGCGGAAAGTATTCCAAAAATCAGGAAGCCGAAAATTTGATGTACGAAGGCGAATCATATTTTTCGCAGGGCGAATTCGAAGCCGCGCTCACAGCTTACCGGAAAGCCTTAAAATTAGACCCGAACATCTATGAAGCCGCGCTTTTTTCCGGCGACGCTTATGTGCAGACGGGCGATTACGACGAGGCGGAAATCTGGTATCAAAAGGCAATCGCCATCAACCCGAACCGCGAAACGGCGTACCGGTTTTCGGCGCTGCCTTTAATGCAGCAGGAACGATTCGAGCAGGCGCGCGACCGTTACATCGAAGCGTATATCGTCGAGCCTTACAGCCGGTTGCCGGTCGCCGGTTTAATACACTGGGCGCAGATTACAAATACCGCCGTGCTGCACCCGACAATCGACGTTCCCGAAATTAAATACGACGAAAAGGGCAACTCCAAAAGCGCTCTGAATATAAATTCGCTCGTCGAAGACGGTTCGACGGCGTGGCTCGCTTACGCGCCGGCGCGCCAAGCCTGGCGCAAGGATAAATTTTCCAAAGCTTTTCCGAATCAAAAAACTTATCGCCATAGCCTTCAGGAAGAAGCCGCCGCTCTGCGCGGCGTGCTGAAGGCTTTCAAAGAGAAAAAACCGAAAAATCCGAACGAACAGCTTTCTCTTTTGTCGAAATTAAATGACGAAGGCTTTCTCGAACCGTTTATTCTGCTGGCGATGCCGGACGAAGGCATCGCGCAAGACCACGTCGAGTATCTGAAACGAAACCGCGACCAGCTGCGGCAATATATTTTGAAATACGTTGTTAAAAAGTAGCGGCGAAAGGCGGAGTTTCATTCTCTCCGGCTCAAATCAACTTGCCTGCGACTGTGCCCGAATATTTTCCCGAAAGCCGGAAGGAATTTACCTGCGAAACGGGCGTCGGGAAATTTTGTTTTCCGGCAAATCAGACTTTAATGGCTTCCGCCAAAGCTATGTCCGAAACGATTTTGAAAAAGCGGCGACGGTTTTTCCGGATTCGATAAAACTATCTCCGGCTAAGAAATAACCGTCGGGAACCGTTAGCCCGACTTTTTTTCACCGGAAAAACGCCTTACTGCGCCGTTTTTTTCTTCGCCGTCCATTCAACAACATTTTTTTCCAGAATATCGAGCGGGACTGCGCCGCTTAAAAGCACGACGTCGTGAAATTCCCTGACGTCGAAACGGTCGCCGAGTTCGTTTTTGCTGCGAGCGCGCAGCTCTTTAATTTTTAACTCGCCAATTTTGTAGGCTAAAGCCTGACCGGGGTCGGAGATGTAGCGATCGATTTCGTTGACGATGTCCTGCTCGGTTTTCGCGGCATTGTCCCTGAAAAAATCAATCGCTCGCTGCCGGTCCCATTTGTAGTAATGCAAGCCGGTATCGACGACCAGGCGCACGGCGCGCCACATTTCATACGTCAACTGCCCGAATTTATCATACGGGTCGGCGTATAAACCCATCTCGTCGCCCAAAGATTCGGAATACAAGCCCCAGCCTTCGATAAACGCCGTGTAGCCGCCGAATTTGCGAAAGTTCGGCACTTCACCGAGTTCCTGCTGCAGCGCGAGCTGCAGGTGATGACCGGGCACGGCTTCGTGCATACTTAAAGCCATCATTTCCCATTTCGGACGCGCTTCGGGTTTGTATAAATTCACAAAATAATAGCCCGGACGCGTGCCGTCCGCCGAGGGCGAATTGTAATAAGCGGTCGTCGTGTCGGGCGCGATTTTGTCGGGAATCGGGATGACGCCGTAAGGCGTGCGCGGCAAGGTGCGAAAGACTTTGACGAGTTCCGGGTCGATGCGTTTGGAAATGGCGCGATAGGCGTTTAACAATTCGTCGGGCGTTTTGTAGAAAAATTTCGGGTCGGTGCGCAGATGCCCGAAAAATTCCTGTAAAGTTCCCCGAAATCCGACCTGCGTTTTTATCTTTTCCATCTCGGCGCGGATGCGCGCGACTTCCTGTAAGCCTTTTTCGTGAATTTCTTTCGGCGTCATCGCGGTCGTCGTATAATCGCGCGCTAAAAATTCGTAAATCTTGTCGCCGTTTTTCATCTGCCAGATGCCGGCTTGCGGGTAAGAAGCGGGCAGATATTCGGTCTCGAAATAGGTTTTCAGGTTTTTGTATGACGGAACGATTTTGTCGCGGACGGCTTCTTTCGCCAGATTTTTTAAACGCGTCTGCTCGGCATCGGAAATTCCCGCCGGAAATTTTTTGAACGGCGAATAGAAAGCGCTCTGCTCGGCTTCGCGGACGATTTGTTTGTCAATCTGCGCGGGCACGCGGCTTAAAACCTGCCGCGACCACAAAATGCCGTTCGCTTTGCCTTCGCGCATCAAAGCCAGAGTTTGCTCCATGTAAGCGGGAAAAGCGTTCAGACGCGCAATCCAGTCTTCGTAATCTTTGACGCTTTGAAATTGCAGAAAATCCGCCAGCTCGTCCGCCGTCTGGATGCCGCCTCGCTGGTTTATCGGCAGCAGGTAAAGGCGCGTCTCGAAGCGTTCCAGCTCGGCTTCGAGGTCTTTGCGGAAAAGGTCGTAATTGAGCTTGTCTTTATCTGAAAGCTCGCTGCGATTGATTTGTTTGAGCTTTGCCAGAACTTCCGCGCGATGCTCGTTGCGTTTATTTATCGACGCGATGCTCAAATCGCTCCAGCGCGCGTTGTAGCGTTTGTCGCCGAGATACGACGCAAAAGTCGGCGCGTTTTCCATAGTCCATTGCCATTCGCCGTCGAAAAGCGCGTAAAGTTTTTGCGCGGCGTTCGTTTGATTTTGGGCATAAACGGACAGACAAAAAAATGCGATTAACAAAAGCGCGAACAATTTCATTGCCGAAAATTCTCCCTGAAAGATTTAACGCATAATCGAAGCAGCAAAAGCATACAGGATTCTACGTCTAAAGAAAATTCAGTATGAAAAGGAAACAAAAATGAACAGAAAAATTATTGTCGGGCTAGTGCTGGTGATCGGGGCTTTTATGACGTATCTTTCGCGGATTCCGCTGGCTTTTGAGCGCGGCGCGTATTGGATTCGGAGCTACATTCCGGCGGGCGACCTGATGGCTTGGTTTCTCTTTAATTTATTTTATCTCGGCTCGCTCGTGCCTCTGGGTTTGTTCGCTTTCTTTTATCTTCGCAAAACCGTGAAATGGACGTTTCACGTCGCGGCGCTGGCTCATTTCACGACCACATTTTTTCTTTACTACAATTTCGAAGGCAAACGCGCCGAAGACGTCATAAGTTTTATTTTGTTTCCGGCGATAATCGGCTTTGTCTCTTTTGCGGCGGGCGCGGTCGTTTTCTTTTTCGAATATTTTCTCGGAAAAAATAAAACGGCAGCCGTCGAAAGCCGCCGTTAAAATTACGATTGAAATCGCCGAAATTAATTCGTCGCCGTCAGCAAATCTTTCAGCGCCGCCCGCGAGTCATTTCCCATCGTGCCCGAATATTGCCCGATTTTTACCTGCACGTTGCGGGCATTGGCGATTTTTTTCAAAACGCCGGGCGTGGTTTTATAAAAAAGAAGCTCCGCCACGCCTTGCGGGAATTCCCTGGAGAATCGGACTATCCTGGCGAAAACAAACTTTTGCTTGTCGGCAATAACGGTCAGGCTGTTTGACTGCGTAAACTTTGCGCTCGGAGAGACGACGGCGAATCCGAGCATGAATATATCTCGCTCGACGCCGGACGACTGGTCGCCTCTGTAACCGTAAAACGTTCGATGGTCTAACATCACGCGCGATTTACCGTTGCTGGCGTTGATAAAAGTGCTGGGAGTGCTGGTGTATCCTATTTTCGACGAAGTAAAATAATTGGAAAGCAATCCGCCGCCGCTCGTCTCGCCGTCGCCGTCGCCGACTACATTTTTCGCCTCGGTGGCTTTCGCGCTCCTGACGTCGTTCCACATCTGCACGTTGTTGGCGTTTGCCTTCATCTGTTCTTCGACCGTCCAGCGTCTTCTTCTGGAATTGGAAACCGCCTGGTTCTGACCCACGGTTTTTTCCGGCTCGGTGCTTTGCCGCTGTTGCCGGATTCCTTCTTTCTGCGCGCGGAATTCCCAAGCCGGCTGCAGCTTTTCGATCGCCCAGACGCCGCGTTTTTCGGCTTTCGCCTGCGCTTCGTTGTTTTGATAAATATCTCGCTGAGATTCTTCCTGACCGCTTACTTCCGGCAAGACGTGCCACGCCGCGCCGTCGCGGAGCATCTGCTGGCTGACATCGACGCCGCCCACGAAAAGCTGACCGATGGTTTTGCTTTCGGTGACGCCGCGCGGCAGAAATTCGACCTGTTTGCCGTAAACCATCTGCTGTAAATGTTCCCTGACCGTCTGGTAAAGCTGCTGTTCCGGTTCGGGAACTTCGATGTATTGCAGCTCAAAGGTTAACTTGCCGCCCGCCAGTACCTCCAGCACAACCGTTCTGCCGTCGATAACGTCAATCACGGTTCCGCTGAATTTGCGCTGAGCAAAGGCGGAAACGCTAAAAATAAGCGTGAAAATAATTAAGAGAATTAATCTGGGATATTTCATAATCGTTTCCTTTTCAACGATAGCTTCGGCTAAAAATTTTTCACCGCCGGGACATAGGCAGAGAAGCACGGAGATTTTTAAAGAAAAATACAGAGATAACAATATAAACAGGGATAAATAAAATCATTTTCTTATCGCTGTCCGTCCGGTTATCTCTTTGAAATTTCTTTCTCGGTGTCTCGGCGTTTCGGTGGTTCATTTTAATTATCTGACATCCAAATCGTATTCGCGCAGGCGGCGGTAAAGCGTCGAGGGCGAGATGCCGAGAATCTCCGCCGTTTTGCCGCGATGCCAGCCGGTTTTTTCCAGCGCGCTGATGATTTGCTGTTTTTCCACGTCGCGCAGGGCGGTCGGGCTGGCGTTCTGGAAAGAATTGGTCGCCGACGATTCCGTGACGTTGTAGCTGACGGAAACGGTCGAAGGCGTTTTATAGACGACCTCTGGCGGCAGCTCTTTAGTCGTGATTCTGCCGTTGTCGGCAAGCAAAACGGCGCGTTCCAGACAGTTTCGCAGTTGACGAACGTTGCCGAGCCAGTGATACGAGCAAAGCGCTTCGATTGCCTGCGGCGCCAGTTCCGGCGCGTGCGCGCCCGCGATTTTGTGCAGTAGATGACGCGCCAGCGGCTCGATGTCCTCGCGGCGTTCGCGAAGAGGCGGAATACAAATCTCGAAGCTGTTGATGCGGTAAAGCAAATCCGAGCGGAAAACGCCTTCGGCGAGCGCCTGTTCCGGTCGGCGATTCGTCGCCGCGAGCAGGCGCACGTTGACTTCGACTTTGCGCACGCCGCCGACGCGGAAAAACGATTTTGTCTCCAGCGCGCGAAGCAGTTTCGATTGCAAAGCCATCGGCATTTCCATCACTTCGTCGAGAAACAGAGTGCCGCCGTCGGCAATCTCGAAAAGTCCCATTTTACGCGCGCGCGCGCCGGAAAACGCCCCGGCTTCGTGTCCGAAAAGCTCGGATTCGAGCAGATTATCCTGCAGAGCGGCGCAGTTAAGGTCAACGAAAGTCGAGGTCGAGCGCGGGCTGAGGCGATGCAAAGCCTGCGCGATAAGCTCTTTTCCCGTGCCGGATTCGCCCGTGATCAAAACGGAAGTTTCCGAGCGGGCGACGCGCTGGACAAGCCGCAAAATTTCTTTCATCTGCGGCGATTCGGCGACGATTTCCGGCATTTCCGTGTTGCGGCGTTCGAGCTGCGCGCGCAGACGCTGGTTGTCGATTTTCAGCTTCTGTTTTTCGGCGGCTTGCGTCACCAGCACGGCAAGCTCCGTGATGCGATACGGTTTGGTCAGATAATCATACGCGCCGAGCTTCATCGCTTCGATGGCGGTTTCGACCGTCGCGTGTCCGGTCAGCATAATGACTTCCGGCGGATTTTGCCGCTTTTCTTTTAAGCGGCGCAAAAGCCCGATGCCGTCAAGCCGTGGCATATTGATGTCGCACAGAAGAACGTCGTAATCTCTTTCTTCGAGCACCGACCACGCCGCTTCGCCGTCCGCAGCGGTTTCCACTTCGTGACCGAGACGGCTCATTTCCTTCTGCACCACCAGCCGCAGATTGCTTTCATCGTCAATAACTAAAATTTTTGCCATAGATTTTTATGAGTCTGGAGAGTCCGGAGAGTCTGGAGAGTCCTGAGTCAGAGCAAAATTTCTTTTGACGCTAGACTCTCTGGACTCTCCAGGCTCAGGACTGTTCTTTATGAATGGGAAGATACATCGTAAACGTCGTGCCGACGCCGACATTCGAGCGAACCGCGAGCCGACCGCCGTGTTCGGTGACAATTCCGTAACAAACCGCTAAACCCAGACCCGTCCCTTTGCCGATTTCCTTGGTGGTAAAAAACGGCTCGAAAACTTTCGGTAAATCTTCGGGCGCGATGCCGTGTCCGGTGTCCTGAACTTCGACGACGACGCGACCGTTTTGTGACGAAGCGCGCAAGGTCAGCTTGCCGCCGCCCGGCATCGCGTCAATCGCATTCGTCGAAAGGGCGATGACGGCTTGCTGCATCTGTCCTTCGTCGGCGTTGATGGGCGGCAGATTTTCGTCCAGTACGAGATTGATTTCGATGTTGTCGCCGCGTTTCTGGTGAGCGATAAGGCGGGCGGAAGATTTGATGGTCAGCACCATATCAATCGGCGCGCGGTTTCCGGTTCGCACGCGGCTGAAATCGAGCAAGCCGTTCGTGATTGTCTTGCAGCGAAACGCTTCACTGCGGATTAAGCTTAAATATTCGCGCAAATCTTCGACTTCGGGCGAAACGTCGAAAATCCCTTCGGTGACGCGCGTTTCCAGAGCTTCGGCGCAGGCGCTGATGGTGGCGAGCGGATTGTTGATTTCGTGAACGACGCCGGAGGCGAGTCTGCCGACCGCCGCGAGCTTTTCGGCGCGACCGACGGCGTGAATCGCTTCGACGCGCACGGTGACGTCTTCGCCGACCGTGATGACGTGCGTTACTTCGCCGGTGTCGGAATCGCGCATCGGAATTTTGCTGACGAGCCAGTGTTTGCTCAAGCCGTTCGGGTCGGTCGTCCGCTGTTCGATGCGCTCGATTTTGCCCGTGCGAAACGCTCTTTCAAATTCCTGGCTGAGCTCGCTCTGCGGATATTTCGTCAAAACTTCAAAAACGTTGCGCCCGATGACTTCCTCGCGCGGAACGCCCTGCAAACCGATTTCGCGGTTCTTGTTCCACGTCACGATGCGGTAATCCTTATCAATCACGTAAAGCGAAACGGGCAAAGCGTCCAAAACGGTTTCGGTAAATTTCCGGTGTTCTTCCTTCGCCTGATTTATCGAGGCGTCCATCGTCGCCTCGTAATGCGCCGAAAGATTGACCGACATCGCCGCCATCTGCGTCGCCGCGTCAATCAGACGCTGCGCGCGCTCGTCGCAAAAATGTTTTTCCGTAAAACCGACAATCACCGCGCCCTTGACCTGACCGTTGATGTGCAGCGGCGAAACGTATTCGAATTTGTGATTTTTTCCGCTCAGCAAAAATTCCTTTTCGTCTTCCGCCCAGACGGAAATCTGCGGCGGCAGAAATTCCAGCCACTTTTTAAACCGGCTCTTGTGCAGAAAATTCCCTGTCTCGCCGTCTTCGGAGTTGGAAGCCGAGCTGACCAGACCGACGCTTTCCAGCTCGACGACCAGCGCGCACACTTCCGCCCCGACTTCCCGGCTCAGGGCTTCGGTCACGCGGCTGGCGACCTTTTTCGGATGAAAGGTAAACAGCAGACTGCGACCCAGCTCGGCGATGAATTTTAATTCCAGAGAAGATTCAGTTCCGGCTTGACCGGGTGCAAAAGCATCCGTCTTCTTTTTGGCTAATCTTGAAGAAAACATTTTTTCTGGGCGACAAACTTATCTATTGAATTGGCATCTGAGGGAAATTGGACGAAAGAGAAGTTTAAAACTCCCTTTAACGATTGAAAAAGATTTTTAACACTTTGTCAAGTTTTTTATTTTAAATGGAAACAATAATTTGACTCTTTTTTTTATTTAAACAAAAATCTTAATGTCAGGTTATGAAAATTGCGGGTTTAAATCATTTACGGAAAATTGTGCCGGTTGTCGCCATCGGGTTATTCGTTTTCGTTTCGGCGATAAAAACCGAGGCGCAGCAAATAGTCGATAAAACCGTCGCCACCATCAGCGACGGCGTTTCCAGTTCCGAATTGATAACTTATTCCGATTTGCTCTGGCAGCTGGCGCTCGACCCGAACGCGCCGCTCAATCCGCCGAATTCCGACGACCTTAACAAGGTCTTGCAGCTGCTTATCGACCAGCGGCTTTTCGCGCTCGAAGCCAAACGCCTGCCGCGCAACGCGCCGACCGAAGCGGAAGTAAACACGGAAATCAAAAGAGTTCTGGCGCTTTTCCCTTCGACCGCCGAATTTGAAAGACGTCTGCGCTCGGTCGGGTTTGAATCGGTCGCGGACGAAAACTTCCGGCGGATGATGGAACAGCGCGTCGCCATCGAAAAATACCTGACTTTTCGCTTTCGCTCGTTTGTGATTATCACGCCGCAGGACGAAGAACGATATTATCGCGAAACGTTTACGCCGGATTTTCGCCGCCGCAATCCGGGCGTTCTCGTCCCCGGGCTGGCGGAAGCCCGCCCGCTCATCAATCAAATTCTGACCGAGCGAAAGGTCGAAGAAGATATCGAAAGATTTCTGGAAGAAGCGAAACGCCGCGTCGAAATCGAAATTTTGTTTGAGGTTTAACTTTTCTTACTCTTCCGCCTGCCTGTTTTCATCAACATTAACTTCCGGTAATTCTTCGGCGATTCGTTCGCGGGTTTGCGAATCGAGGACGTTTCTAATCGGCTTGGTGCCGACATTCGATTTGAAATTTCCGTTTTCGTCGTAAAGCCTTCGATACTGCGCCGAATTGCGAATCACGCCCTGCACGTAGCCTTTTGTTTCCTTAAACGGAATTTGTTCGACAAATTCGTCCAGCTCGAGCGGCAAACTCGCGCGCCACGGCGCGACCCGTCCGGGTCCCGCATTGTAGGCGATGGCGACGTATTCGATGCGTCCGAATTTATCAAACTGGTCGCGCATATAAGCCGTGCCGAGTTCGATATTGAGCGCGGGCTGAAAAAGCGTCTCGCCCGTAATCGTCGTCGCGTTTCCGTATTTTCGCGCCGTCGCGCGAGCGGTCGGAATAAGCAATTGCATCAAGCCGTAAGCGTTCGCGCCGGATTTGGCGCGCGGATTAAAAACCGATTCCTGGCGAATCAAACCGGCGACCTGAAACGGGTCGAGCTGCCGCGCCTGCGCCCAGAGCTTTATTTGCTGCCAGTGCATCAAAGGATAAAAAATATCCCATTCCTCGCGTCCCATTTCTTCGGGAAACATCTGCGGGTAATCCGGATAGCTTCGCGCTAAGCTTAACAAAGCGTTGACGTTATCTTCGCGCAGGCGATAATACTTTGCCAGCGTCAGATTGACTTTCGGGCTGTTCGGCGCAGTTCGCCCGGCATCGCCGACTTCCTGAAATGCCCAGTCGAAAAGCCCGACGATGCCGAGTTGTTCGGCGCGAACGAGTCGTTCATTTTCTTTTTCCGTCGCGGTTTCGGCGGCGACCGTCACGGTTTTCAGATTGGCGACGGCGCGTCCGACGAGCGAATCTTTCGCGAAATTCTGCGGCGAATTGCACTTGCCCTGCGAGCGCAGATTCGTGATTCTCTGCGTCGCCATATAGCCGTACCAGTTTGCGCTGTAGCGATGATTGACCGCTTCGTAAAGCGCGCACGCTTCGCTCGTTTTTCCGGCGCGTTCCGAGTCGCGCGCCGACCAGTAACCGGCTTTGCCGCGATTGGTCGTATCTTTGTTGGCATAACGCGCCAGATGCTCGGTCAGCATCTGCGACGAAGCCGCGAAATTACCGCCTTCGTGTTCGAGCCACGCCAGCTCAAACTGCGCCGGAGCAACCTCGACCGCGTTCGGGTAAGACGTCAGCGCCGAGCGCAGAAAATAAGTTTCTTCCAATTTATTTTTCGCATCGCGCGCCGCCATCCCGACGGCAATCAAAGCTTTCGGCGTCCAGTTGCCGGACGGAAATTTCTGGCGCATTTCATCCGTAATTTGGCGCGCTTGCTGCCACTGGCGCGCGCCGGCGTAAGCACGGGCGAGCTGGTAAAAAGCTTCTTCTTTTTCTCTCGCCGACGCCGGAATTAAATTAAACGCGCCCTGCGCTTCCGCGCCGCGCCGCAAAATCGCCAGCGCCGTTAAGCGTCGCAGATTCGTCTGCGGCGTCGATAGATTTGGAAAGCCTGCCAGCGCGGTCGCGTAAGCCGTTGACGCTTCGGCGTAGTTTTTCGCCTCGTAAAGTTTTTCGGCGCGCGAAATCGCTTCTTCCGCCGTTTGCGGCGTCAGGCTTTGCGCCAGTTCCGTCAATTTCGATTCGGCTTGTTTGCCCGCTTCCGAGCCCGCGCCGTAGAAATAAGCTTTTCGATAAAAACTGATTGCCTGCGCCTGGTTTTGCTGCTGCTCGTAAGCTCTGCCGACCGCCAGAAAAGCGCCGGCGTCGTTTTTACCGGTTAAATCCTGTAGAAAATTCGGAACATTCTGGGCTAGTCCCGATTGCAAAGCCGCTTCCGTCCAGAGCAATTTTGCTTCTCTGATGCGCAGAGAATTCGGAAACTCCACGGCAAGCTGCTGAAAAACGCTCATCGCTTCCGCCGGTTTTTGCGCTTGCACGAGAGCCTTGCCGCGCAGCCACAAAGCATAATCGCCCAGATTCGTTTTCTGCTTGAAGACGTTCGAGTTTAAAATCTCCGCCGCGCCGTTGGCATCGCCGTTTTCCAGCCGAATCCGCCCGCGCAGAAGCTTGGCGAGCGCGCCGGTGCGCGTGTTGGCGAAACGCGAATCGAAATCGGCGATGACCGCTTCGGGCGGCAGCTTGCCGTCTTTCGTCAATTGACGAATCGCCTGCAATGCCTGCTCTTCCGTCATACGCGAAACCGGCGGCTGGCAGCCGACGTTAAACGAAACGACGTGCAGCAGGAGCGAAACTAAAATGAAACTGAAAAACGAGTGCGAATTTAGCTGAAAAACTTTGTGTGTCAATGTTTTGTTTCCTTTCTTCAAACGCCTTTGATGCGAAATGTGATTTTGCGGTTTATATCGGAATTAATCTTTTGCGCCGGGCAATTTTAATATATGATAACCGCATCAAATGGATTTTTTCTAGGAGTTTGGTAATGAAAAGGCTTTTGGCTTCACTTTTGTTCGTTTTTCTCTTTTCGCTGGCAAGCCTGGCGCAGACGCCGAAACCGACTGTCGCGCCGACGCCGAAGCCGGTCGCCGACGACGAAGACGTCGTCAAAATCTCCACGACGCTCATTCAGCTCGACGTGACCGTGACGGATAAATCGGGAAAAATCGTGACGGATTTGAAGCCCGAAGATTTTGAGATTTACGAAAACGGCGAAAAACAGGAAATCACGAATTTTTCTTTTATTTCCTCGGCGCCGCAAGCCAAGCCGACAAACGACACGAAGCCCGGCGGCAAAAACACGCCGCCGCTGCCGCCGACCGAGCTGAAGCCGGAAAGAATCCGGCGCACGATTGCGCTGGTCGTCGATGATTTGACGCTTTCGTTTCAAAGCACGGCTTACGTCCGCCAGTCGCTGAAAAAATTTGTCGACGAGCAGATGCAGGACGGCGATTTGGTGGCGATTATCCGCACCGGCGCGGGCGTCGGCGCATTGCAGCAGTTTACCGGCGATAAACGACAGCTTTACGCCGCGATTGAGCGCGTCCGCTGGAACGCGATGGGCGCGGGCAACATCGGAGCTTTCGCGCCGATTCAATCTTCGACCGACTCCTCGCCGACCGAAACCGGCACGGACGAAGACGAGACTGCGGCAAACAATAATCCCGACGCCGATTTTAACAATTTTCGCCAAAACCTGTTCGCGCGCGGAACGCTCGGCGCGCTCAATTACATCATTCGCGGAATGAACGAGCTGCCGGGACGCAAAAGCGTGATGCTTTTCTCGGACGGCTTTAAGCTGTTCACGCGCGCCGAACAGGAAACGGCGGACGCCTCGCAGATTTTAGACTCGCTCCGCCGTCTGGTTGATTTGGCAAACCGCAACTCGGTCGTGATTTATACGATGGACCCGCGCGGGCTTCAGCCGCTCGGTTTGACGGCGGAAGACAGCGTCGGCGGGCTTAACGCCGAAGCGCTGGAACAGCGTCTTTCCGACCGCCGCAGCGAATTTATCGACACGCAGGAAGGCTTGGTTTATCTCGCGCAGCAGACGGGCGGCTTCGCGATTATCAACAACAATGATTTGGTCGGCGGCGTCCGCCGGGTTCTCAATGACCAGAGCTATTATCTGCTCGGCTACCAGCCGGACGCGGAAACTTTCGACCCGAAAACACGTCGCTTTAATAAACTCGTCGTCAAGCTCAAGCGTCCCGATTTGCGAGTTCGCTACCGGAGCGGATTTTTCGGCGTCACCGACGAAGTGGCGGACAACATCAAGCAGACGCCGCACCAGCAGATTTTAAACGCGTTATTGTCGCCTTTTGCCGCCGGCGGCATCAATCTGCGGCTCAACGCGCTTTTCGGAAACGAAGCGAAAAGCGGCTCTTTTGTGCGCTCTTTCCTGCATATCAACGCCAAAGATTTGAAATTTACCGCCGAAGCCGACGGCAGTCATAAAGCGACTTTCGACGTTTTGGGAGTCAGCTTCGGCGACAACGGCATCGCGGTCGACCAGATAGGCAAAACTTACACGATTGTGGCGAAAGGCGAAGGCTACGAGCAGATTATGCGCGACGGCTTTGTTTACAGCTTTGTTTTTCCGATCAAAAATCCGGGCGCGTACCAGATGCGCGTCGCGTTGCGCGACCAGAACTCGCAGAAAGTCGGCTCGGCAAACCAGTTTATCGAAGTGCCGAATCTGAAAAAAGACCGTCTGACGCTTTCGGGAATCATTCTGGAAAATTTAACGCCCGCGCAATGGCAGAAGCTCGCCGAGACAACGACCGAACCGGTTTTTACCAATCCGCAGTCGGACACTTCTCTGCGCCGGTTCAAGCGCGGGACGATTTTGCGTTACGCCTACGAAATTTATAATATCCGGCTCGACGCCGCGCAAAAGCCGCGGGCGCAGACGCAGATGAGAATTTTCCGCGACGGCAAGCTGCTTCTCGAAGGCAAGCAGACCGCGCTCGACGTCGCCGGACAGATTAATATGCAGAAAATTGCGGCGGGCGGCGCGATAAGTCTCGGAAACGTTCTGTCGGCAGGCGATTACGTTCTGCAAATCATCGTGACGGACAATCTGGCAAAAGAAAAACACCGGACGACAACGCAGTTCGTGCAGTTTGAGATTGTCGAATAAAAATTAAGATTTAATCAAACTACCGGCGGCAATCAAAAGGCAGGCTTGGGCGTCGCTTTCCGGCTTTCGACCGTTTGCATCGAAAAAATAAAAGATGTCTTTTAAAAGCTTCGCGCGGCTTCGCGTTTTTCTAAAGATTGCTTAAAATGTATTTTTCAAAAGCGCCGTATCTCTCATATATAAGCGCATAATACCCATTAGTTCAGGAGTTGCAATGAAAAAATTTATTCCCGCGCTTTTAGTGATTTTTCTCTTTTCAGCGATGAGCGGTTTTTCTCAGGACGCCAAACCGACCGCGACGCCGACCGACGATGACGTGGTTAAAATTTCCACCACGCTGATTCAGATAGATGTCGCCGTGACTGATAAATCGGGAAAAATAGTCAGCGATTTAAAGCCGGAAGATTTCGAAATTTACGAAAACGGCAAAAAGCAGGATATAACCAACTTTTCTTTTATTTTTACCAATCAGCGTCAAACCGAACCGTCTTCGACACGCGACAAAAAACGGGAAAATCTTGCCGGTTTGCCTCCGTCAACGCTCAGACCCGAACAGGTCAAGCGCACCATCGCGCTCGTGGTCGATGATTTAACGCTTTCATTTTCAAGCACTTTTTTCGTCCGCGAGGCGCTCAAGAAATTTGTCGACGAGCAGATGCAGGACGACGACCTGGTCGCCATTATTCGCACCGGCGGCGGCATCGGCGCGCTTCAGCAATTTTCATATGACAGGCGCCAGCTGCGGGCGGCTATCGAAAAAATTCGCTGGAATCCGTACGGAACGGGAAACATCGGAACTTTCACGGCGATGCAGGACGGCAACGAATCGAAAGACGATATGAACGAGTTTCGCGAAAGCATCTTCGCCAGCGGAACGCTCGGCGCGCTGAATTACGTCATTCGCGGAATGCGCGATTTGCCCGGACGCAAAAGCGTGATGCTTTTCTCGGACGGTCTGCCGCTGCTCGTCACCGAACCGAACGGTATGAGACGACCGACGCGGATTCTGGACTCGCTCAGAAGATTGACCGATTTGGCTAATCGCGCGTCGGTCGTGATTTATACAATGGACGCGAAGGGCTTGGAAGTCGGCGGCTTGACGGCGGAAGACAATACTTACGGCGTTTCCGCCGAGCAGGTCGAGCAAAAACTTTCCGACCGCCGGAATCAAATATTCAATTCGCAGGAAGGCTTGATTTATCTGGCGCGGCAAACGGGCGGTCTGCCGATTATTAATCAAAGCGATTTGAATAAGGGAATTCGCCGGATGCTCGAAGACCAGAAAGGCTACTATTTAATCGGCTATCAGCCCGATTCGGAAACTTTCGACCCGAAGACGCGGCGTTATAACAAGCTGGAAGTCAAGCTCAAACGCGATGATTTAAAGGTTCGCTATCGCAGCGGATTTTTCGGGATTACGGACGAGCAGGCGCGCCCGGCAAATCAAACCGTTCCGCAGCTGATTACGGCGGCTTTAACGTCGCCTTTCGCCGCCAATGATATTACTTTGCGATTGAATGCAGTCTTCGGCAACGACGCGGCGGCGGGTTCGTTCGTCAATTCATTTCTGCATATCGACGCTAACGATTTGAAATTTGAAAAACAGCCCGACGGAAATCATCAGGCGGTTTTTAATTTAGTGGCGATGAGCTTCGGCGATAACGGCATAATCGTCGACGAGCTTTCGCGAAAATACACGATGAGGATGAAGGAAGAAACTTATCGCCGCGTGCTGGAAACCGGTTTTGTTTACAATTTCACCTTTCCGGTCAAAAAGCCGGGCGCCTATCAGTTTCGCGTGGTGCTGCACGACGGCGCGACCAACAAAGTCGGCTCGGCAAATCAATTTATCGAAGTGCCTAATTTGAAAAAAGACCGTCTGACGCTTTCCGGCATTGCTCTGGATAATTCCGGCAGCGACCAGCGACAGGCACTGAATCAATCGACGACGGCGGCGGAAAAAGGCAGCGACACGATGACCGCCACGTCTCTGCGCCGCTTCCGGCGCGGCACGATTCTGCGCTACGGTTACGAAATTTATAACGCCAAATTAGACAAAACGCAGAAGCCGCAGATCACGACGCAGGCGAAAGTATTCCGCGACGGCAAAGTGGTTTTTGAAGGAAAACCGTTAACGCTCGATATTTCAAAACAAACCGATTTGCAAAGATTATTTGCGACCGGCGTTTTAAATTTTAGTAATCAGACGTCGCCCGGCGACTATGTTCTGCAAATCGTCGTGACCGACAACCTGGCGAAAGAAAAACGCCGCCTCGCGACGCAGTATCTGCCGTTTGAAATTGTGGAATAATGCCGAGCGCCGAATGCCGAATACAAAATGCATTGCATTAAAGCTGCAATTTTGCATTCCGCATTCATCGCTCCATTTAAAAAAGCCGTCTGATGTAAATATCAGACGGCTTTTTTATGGCTTGCGGCTTCTCTTAAACGAGCGCGCCCGGATAGCTTGCGCCGAGCCTGCTCTCGTCGCCGTCGCCGAGCGAGTTGACCAGTTCGTAATGGAAATAGTCGAACTTGGCGGCGACCGACGGCTGAACGCGTTTGTCGTACATCTCGCGCGAGCGGTCGATGGCTTCGCGCAGGCGCTCGTAAAGGTCGTTTGCCTCGCGTCCTTCTTTGACTTTCTGCTCATTGTAAAGCTTGATTTCCGAAACCAAAAGGCGGGCAAAACGCCGCGCGTCGTTGTGCAGTCGTCGCTCGTCTTCCGTGACCTCAATCGGCAAATCGACGTTGCGCTCGCTGAAACGAGTGCGCACCGGCGAGGAGGTCGCCTGCACGGGCTGGACGACGGCAGCGGTTTCGACCGCTTCGCCGAATCCGTTCTGCGGCTTTTCCGCGACGCTTTCAAAAGAACCGTAGGAAGGTTCTTCCTGAGCGGGCGCGTAGGCTTCCGCTTCCACCGGCTGCGCGTAGCTGTCAAACGTTTCCGTCTGCGGCGATTCAAAAGAAGGCGTAGTTTCAAACGGTTGCGGGGTTTCAAACTGGTATTCGCCGGTCGAAACGTGCGGCTCTGCGCTCGGCTTAAAAGAATAATCCTGCGTGTATTCGCCCGCGCCGGTTTCCGGCGTGTAACCGCTCGCGTATTCGTTTTCGATTACTTGCGGCTGATTCCACGAGTCTTCATAAGTCGGAAAAGATTCTTCTTTCTTAGCGGAATCTTCTTCAAAAGATTGAACCGGCTGATACGATTCGACGACGGGCGTCGCTTCCTGAAAATAAGATTGCTGTTCCGAAGCGGCGGCGCCTTCGGAAACGAAACCGTGCGATTCGCTTCCGACTCGATACGCCGGCTCGCTTTCCAGAGAAGTCTGATAAGCCGGTTCGCTGTATGAAGATTCGGAAACAGCCGGAGATTGTTCGTAGCTGTCCTTCCGCTCGAATGAAGGCTCCTGAGACTCTTCGACTGCCGGCGCGGCGGCGGATTTTTTCCGCGAAACGGGTTTTGCCGAAGCCAGCAACTCAACCGTCAAGCCTGCTACTTTCACTAATGTTTCCAGCGCGTCGGTGTCCAGATGCGCGCCTTGGCTGCCGTAATCGGCATAGAGAACGGCAACGCCGCGACCGCGCGCGACGAGCGGAATCGCAAACATTCTTTCGGGCGCGCCGAATTCCAGCTTTTCCAGAATGCCGGCATCCGCCGAAAAGGTTTCCGCCGAGCTTTCGACCGTCGCCAGCGACCGCGCGGCTTCGCTCAAAATGCTGTCGGACGAAACGGGAAGAAAAACTTCGCGGACGGCGTCTTCGTTTTCGCCGCGCTCGGCGCCGAATTTGCGCCAGCCGACAAAATGCTCGTTTTTGACGACGAAAAATGCACCGCGCGGCGCAAAGTTTGCCGCGTGGTTGACCAGCGATTTCAGGATTTCGGATTGAGAATTTTTGCTGCTGATTTCGTTGATGGCTGTGCGCAGTTCGGCAAAACCGGCTTTCTGTGGGGCATCGGCGGCAGCCTGTTTTTCCATTTCTTCGGCTTCGGCAATCGCCGTCGCCGTAATCCGCGCGCCTTCGTCACGCGCCAGACGCAAATGCTCGACGACCGAATCCTTAAAACCGGCGTCGATTTCTCTTTCATCATTAACGCGGGCAAACGCATCCTGGAAAATTTGGTCGAGCTGCGCTTTGTGTTTTTCTATTTCAGCTTCGACTTTTTCCTGAAGCTGAGACATTTCCTGTCGCGTTTCGGCGAGAATGGTTTTGAGATAACTCTCGAATTCAGTTCTCAGACTCAGTTCGAGTTCTTCACTATTCACTTTGATTTCCTCCGTTTTGACAAACTACAGCAATTTTAGGGATTGAAATGGCTGGCACGTATTTGGGTGACAATTT
This sequence comes from Pyrinomonadaceae bacterium, assembly GCA_036388635.1. Taxonomy (GTDB): domain Bacteria; phylum Acidobacteriota; class Blastocatellia; order Pyrinomonadales; family Pyrinomonadaceae; genus JALZHR01. The sequence goes on along the minus strand of DASVRL010000134.1, from coordinate 25,421 downwards.
GAACGCTAGAGATGGAGTGACACTTTAACAAAAATTGTCACCTTTGGCATTATGAACAAAAATAAACATTTATGTCAAGAAACTTTTCAAAATAAATCAGAAAAGCGCCCGCTCAAAAAATAACGGGACGCTTTTGCAGATCAGAAAGAAAGAACGAAAAGGGACAACCGGATTGACAGGGATAATCTCTCTCATCCCTATCTATCCGGTTGTCTCCGTTCATTCTTTTCTTTAAAAAATTAAACCGTGACGACCGAAATTTCCGGGTCGATTTCTTCTTTAATCATATTTTCAATCGCCATCAGCGTTCCGGTCAGGCTCGACGGGCAGCTGCCGCACGCGCCTTCATAGCGAATCTGCAAAGTCTTGTCTTCAAACCCGACGATTTCCAGCCAGCCGCCGTCGCTTGCCAGGTAAGGGCGAATGCGCTCGTCCAGAAGCGCTTCGATTTCACGAACTTTCGGGTCGTCGTCCAAGGCGGCGGCAATCGCTCCGCCGACCGATTTTGCCGCGCCGTTGCCGTTTGTCACCTGGACTGATTCCGCCGCGCGAATCGGCACGGCTAATGTCGGCAGAATCTCGTCCCAATCGGCTTCGTCGGTTTTCTCGACCGTTATCATCTTGTCCATATAGAAAACCGAAACGACATTGCCGATGTCGAAAATCGATTTCGCCAGCACATTGTCCGCCGCATCTTCCGCCGTCTTGAAAGAATGCGAAGTGCCGTGGCTGACCGGCTCTTTTAAAATAAATTTCACCGCGTTCGGATTCGGTGTTTCCTGGATGTCTGCAATTTTTGGCATTACTACTTTTTTCGTTTAACCTCTGTAAAAACTTCAATTTTATAAATCTTTACATTTTTGTCAACTTTATTATAGCGCTTCTGCGCGTCTTTTGCATTTCCGGCGAAGCGTTAAAAGCGTTAGATGAAAAATTCCCGTCTTGTTTTGCCGAAGTTTGTGAGATAAATTACAAAGGTTCAGTCCGTGAGTCACAATTTATTAGAAAAAATCGGAGATAATTAATGCTGAAACAAATTTCGTTTTGTCTGGTTTTTATTCTGCTGTTTTCAGTTTTCGTTTGCGCACAGAAAAAAACGTCGCCGTCGCAGCCGAAACCGGTTTCGCTTCAGGAAGTTACTGCGCCGCAGACGCTCGACGAGCGCATCAATGCGGCAATCAAGGATTTTAAAGGCAAAGTCTGGATTTACGCGAAAAACCTCGATACGCGAGAAACCTTTTCCCTGCGCGGCAGCGAGCGCGTCCGCACGGCGAGCACGATAAAGCTGCCGGTAATGATCGAAGCTTATTTTCAAATTAACGAAGGCAAGCTCCGCTGGACGGACGAAATCATTCTGACCAAAGAGAAAAAAGTCGGCGGTTCGGGCGTTTTGGGCGAGTTTTCCGACAATACGAAAATAGATTTGCGGACGGCGGTCAATCTGATGATTGTCGTCTCCGACAATACGGCGACCAATCTGGTTCTGGAAAAAGTGACGTCAGATGCGGTCAACGCGCGAATGGAAACTTTGGGTTTTGCCGACACCAAATCAATCCGCAGAATTTTCGGCAGCGAGAAAGACAGCCGCGTGGCAAGCGACCCGATCATAAAAACTTTCGGGCTTGGAATGTCGTCGCCGAAAGATATGGTCGGAATACTGGAAATGCTAGAACTCGGACAATTGGTAAACAGCGAGGCGTCGAAAAGTATGCTCGACGTTTTAAGACGCCAGCAATACAAGGACGGCATCGGGCGCAACGCTCTGGACACGGTTCCGGTCGCCTCGAAATCCGGCACGCTCGACCGGCTGCGCGCCGATGTCGGCATCGTCTACACGCGGCGCGGGCGCATCGCGATGGCGATTACGGTCGACGATATGCAGGTCGTGCATTACGCGACGGACAATCCGGGAAGTTTATTAATCTGGCAGCTTTCGCAGATTTTGCAGGAAGGTTTAGCGAAGTAGTAGTAGTAGTAGTTAGTAGTTGTTGTTGCAGTAGTAAAACAGCCTGACGGATTTTAAACGCAGTAAACCATTATCCTGTTAAAAACAGGTTTTCGGAAATGATGAGCGGCGCGAGTTCCAGTCTGACCGCTCATCGCAAATTAGCCGAAATTATTCGGTAATATGAATGTCGTCAGTTTTATTGACTCTGCCCGATAAAAACAGACCACCGCAAACCAGCGCAATCAATGCGCAAATACCGGCAATAATTATCGGCGTGTAACTGACGCTTCGCGGCGGTTGCCCGATAAAAACAACAAACTGCCAGATAGCGATACCGACGGCAATCAGTGCTACAATTGCGTACAGCAAATCCTTCACAATCAATCACCTCCGTTTTCGAGAAAGCTCTTGCCTTCCGAAGTACTGCTGGGTTTATAACCATAGACCCGGCGCTTGCAGAAACCGAGCCTCGAAAATTATTTTCAGACTTTCAAACTACTTTAAGGAATGCAATTAATAGTAACGCGATTTTTACCGAAAAGGCAAGATTTTTTTACGAAACGGCTTTTCCTTCCGCCAAAATCCTTGACGCGCGACGGGCGATAAGATAAATATTTTATGCTTTTTCAATCTAACGAAACAAAATAAATGACAGAATAGGAATAAATATGTGGAAAGAATTTAAGGCGTTTATCGCGCGCGGAAATATTCTCGATTTGGCGATTGCCGTGATTATGGGCGCCGCTTTCGGCAAAATCGTCAACACGCTGGTCGAAAAAATTATCCTGCCGCCCATCGGCTGGATAACCAAGGGTTTCGACTTTTCAAAACTGTATTATGATTTGAGCGGCGAACACAATAATTTACAAGACCCGAAGGCGCTCGATGAAGCCATCAAAAGCGGCGCGCCGTTAATTATGTACGGTCAACTGATTACCGATATTATTCAATTTTTAATTCTGGCGTGTGTCGTTTTTTTAATAGCGCGGTGGGCATTGAATCTTTTTAAAATATTTGAAAAACCGGCGTCGCCGCCGACCGGCGAAGAAATTTTGCTGGCGGAAATCCGCGATATTTTGAAAGCTAAATAATGGCGACGCGGAAACGCGCAGACGCCGGGAAAATTTATCTTATTCCAGCGTCGGCGCGTTTCCGCGTCGTAAAAACTCTTTCCGGCGTCACGCAGTAATCGAGTTTGACGTCGCCGTCGTGCGCGTCTCCGATTTCGTCAACCGGAGAAAAATAACTGAGACCGATTTTCAAACAATCTTTGCGGCAGCGGCTCAGAAATCGGTCGTAAAAACCTTTGCCGTAGCCGACGCGAAACCCGCGCCGGTCAAAACACAAAAGCGGAACCAGAACCAAATCGATTTTTTCGGTTTCGACCGATTCATCGTGCGCCGGTTCGTCGATTTGCCAAGCGTTTTGAACAAGCTCGGTTTCGGGCGCAAATTTCAAATTTTCCATTTCGCCGGCGTGAAAATCGACGCGCGGCGCGAGAGTTTCAATTTGCGGAAAATCCCGCCATAGATGCCGGAAAATCGGTTTTGTGTCAATCTCGGCGAATTTTTCAATCGGCAGAAAACAATGCAGATAGCGAATTTTGCGCAAATCGAAATCGTGAAAAAACCTAGCCGCGATCCGGCGGCTTTTCTCGCCTCTTTCTTCAGCCGAAAGCGATTTCTGCCGGACGAGATAAATTTTGCGGAGTTCGGCTTTCAGCATTTTTAGTTAAATCTGTTTTTAAGTTTAACCGCATAGCGGCGGCTGACCGGGAAGCTTTCGCGATAATTTTTCAGGCGAATCTGAAACGTCCGGTTAAACCACGACTCGATGTGCTCGATTTCTTCGAGATTGATAATCGTTTGACGATGAATCCGCAGAAAATGTTTTTCGGGCAGCCGCTCTTCCCATTCGCGCAGGGATTTTTCGGCTAAAAGCTTTTTTTTATCAACCGTCCAAATTTCGGAATAATCGCCCGCCGCGTCGATGTGCGAGATGTCTGCGACTTTCAAAAATAAGGAGCGCGCGCCGAGTTCGAGAAAAATGCGGTCGTCGAATTCGAGCGGGCGAAAATCGTTTTTTGAATCGCTTTCTTCGCTCAAACGCTTAATCGCTTTTGCCAGCCGCTCAGGGTTTACCGGCTTTAAAAGATAATCGAGCGCGTTGACTTCGAAAGCGCGAATCGCATACGCGTCAAACGCCGTGACGAAAACCAGCTTGAAATTCCGCTCGATTTTTTCGAGCAAATCAAAGCCGTTTTCGCCGGAAAGCTGGATGTCGAGAAACACGACGTTCGGCTTTTCCTTTTCAATTAAATGTATTGCCTCGGTTAGATTCTCGGCTTCGCCGGCAACGCTGATTTCATCAAATACCGACAAAAGCCCGCGCATTTCCTTTCGCGCCAGCCGCTCGTCGTCGATGATGACGGTTTTGTATTTCATTAAAATTAATCCGCAGAGATACCGGGATTTACAGGAATTAAAACAATTGATTCTGCTTTGATTTATCCGGTTATCCCTGTAAATTTTCCTGCCTTACAATCTGAATCCGAGCTTTTACAAAATCATCTTCCTGCAATAGCTCGAATTTGCCGTTTTCGTCAGGCAGGTTTTCGAGTCGTTCGCGCACGTTTTTCAGACCGATGCCGTTGCCTTTGCCGTTTCGGCTCGGATTGTTTTGCAGATTGCCCGTGTTGGAGATTTCGACAAACAATTTGTTTGCCTCGACGCGCGCCGAGATTTTAATTTTCAGCGGTTTCGGACTGGTTTGCAAACCGTGTTTTATCGCATTTTCGACCAAAGGATTAAGCAAAAAACACGGCACTTTGAAATTTTCCGCGCGCGTTTCGACATCAAATTCAATCGTTAATTTGTCTTCAAAACGAATTTTTTCGATCGCCAGATAGTTTCTGACGGCTTCCATCTCTTCGCGCAGAGAAATTTTTCTGGCAGTCTCGCCAAAAAGCGAATAGCGCAGAAATTCGGACAATTGCGTGATCATCCGCTTGGCGCGAGTCGAGTCTTCGTCGACCGACGCGCGAATCGAATTTAAAGCGTTAAAAAGAAAATGCGGATTCAGCTGATAGCGCAGCATTTCCAGCTGCGCCTTCTGCGCCAGCGCCGAAGATTGCAGAGCGTTTTCGCGCTCGGTCTGCCACGACCACCAGTTTTTTACGCCCAGATACAAAGCGCTCCACGCCGTCAGCGTCATCGCGTAATCGAGCGCGATGCGCGGGCTGCGGGCGAGATAATTGGTCGTGTTAAAAGCGGCGTTGGTCAAATAAACATAGACGCTTTCAATCGCCGTCCACGCCGCGCCGAAAACGACGGCGCAAATCAAAACCAGAAAAACCAGCCAGCCAATCGAAAGCCGGTTTCCGAAACGGCGATAAATCGGGCGCATAAAAACCGAAGTCAGAAAAAATCCGGTCAGCGCGCGGAAGCCTTTCAGATAAAACAGGTTCAGAAAATTTCCGGGCTGCGCAACCGTGAGAAAGGTAATGTAAATCGCCACAAAATAGACAATCCAGCCCGTCAGCTGAATTGTCCAAAACGAGGGTAATCTATTTTTGAAATTAAACGGAGACATTCTTTAAACAGTTTGCCAATTATAAAACGTTAAAAGATTCTGCCCGCGCAACGCGTTCGCCGTCGCGCGAAAATAAAAACGAAGATAGAGATTAGATTATTTCTCTTTACCTTTTTTTCGTGTCTTTCGCGGGCGATTTACTTAGTTCCGTTTTACCGCCGACTTAAATTATTCGGCTGCCGGTTTGGCTTTCGGCTCGAAATGAAAGCTCTTGTTGACGATTTTCCATTCGCCGTCGATTTTCAAAAGCGTCATATAATCGACAAATTTTCCGTTTGGATAATCGAGAATAATCTTGCCGACGCCGGCGTTTCCCGAAACTTCGACGCTTTCAATCCAGCGTTTGCGCTGCGCTTCGTCCGCCGCCGGTTTTCCGTCCTTCATTCCCGCGATGTATTCTTCAAAAGTGCGCGTCGAGTATTTGCCTTCGCGGACGAAAATCAGCTTGCCTTCCGTGTGAAAAGCTTTGCGCATAAATTCGGGATTTCCCGTCGCGTGTCCCTTCAAATAATTTTCCAGCGGAACTCTCGCCAGCTCCTTTTCCTTTTCGTCCGCCCAAACATTGTAGCCGTAAAACAGACTGCAAATTCCAATTAAAACAAATAAAACCGTAAATTTTTTCATCAGTATTGCTCCTTTTTATTTTTAGAAAATTGCGCGGAGAAATAAATCTTACTCCGCAAAACCGGGTTTTGAGAAAATATACGACGGTTTTTCCGGAAACGGTTAGAGAAAATCTGTAAACGGTTAGAATACGGGTTAAGCGGTCGGAAAAGCTTCAAAGCTTTGTTTTTATCTTTCGGAATTTCTTTTGCGATTGGGAAATTTACCGGTTTCGCCGCATTTTCAGGTCCTGAACGTTGATAAAGTCTTCGGAGCGGCAGAAAATCGCCGCTCCGATTTTATTTTCTATTTTAAATGTGGGCTGCTATCGGCTTTCTTACCCGCGTTTCTTTTCCGGTCGCAGTTTGTTCGGCGCGCTCGGTTTGACCGTTGAGTCCGACGGCTTAAAAGTTTGATTGGTTTTCGAGTCGGCTATCGTTTTAGAAGCCGCCAGCAATTTCGATTCTTCCAGGGTTTTCAGAGCCGCTTTTGCGTTTTTGCTCAATCTCTTTTTTTCTTTCGCCATTGTTTATTTCCTTTCTCTGATTTGAAGTCTGCCATTTTTATAAATTAACCGATTAAATCAGATTTTTACAATCCAGCCGCCGCCGATAACTTCCTCGCCGTGGTAGAAAATCGTCGCCTGTCCGGGCGTGATGGCGCGCTGTGGCTCGTCGAAAACAATGCGCGCGCGGTTATCTGCCAAGGCGTAGATTGTCGCCGTCGCGGGTTCGTGACGATAGCGCACTTTGACTTCGGCGCGAACAGGCTCCGCCGGTTCGTCAAAGGCGACCCAATTCACGCCTTTTGCCGTAAATTCGAGTTGTTCGAGATCGTCTTTTTCGCCGACGATAATTTGATTTTTCAGACGCTCAATCTGCACGACATAAAGCGGTTTTTCGTGCGCGATGCCGAGCCCGCGGCGTTGACCGATGGTGTAGCGGTGAATGCCCGAATGCTCGCCTAATTTTTCGCCTTTCGCATTGACGATTTCGCCCGCTTCGGGCAACTCCTGAGAGCGGTTTTCGTGTTCCAGATAGCGGTCGATAAACTCTGAATATTTGCCGTCGGGCACAAAACAGATTTCCTGCGATTCCTGTTTTTCGGCGACATAGAGATTCGCTTCGCGCGCAATCTCGCGAACTTCGGATTTGAGCATTTCGCCGAGCGGAAAATAGGCGCGCGAAAGCTGATCCTGCGTCAATTCCCACAAAAAATAACTCTGGTCTTTCCAGTGATTACGCCCGCGAAACAGCCGGTAACGATTCGCCTTTTCGTCGTATTCGACGCGCGCGTAATGTCCGGTCGCCACTTTGTCGCAGCCCAGGCTTTGCGCCAGTTTATCCAGGGACGCAAATTTCAGGCGCGAATTGCAGGCGACGCACGGAATCGGCGTTTCGCCCGAAAGATAGCTCTGCACGAAAGGCTCGACGACCGATTCTTCAAAATCTTTTTCGAGATTCAAAACGTAAAACGGCATTCCCAGACTTTCCGCCACGCGCCGCGCGTCGTAAACGTCGTCCAGCGAACAACAGCGCGACGGCAAAGGATCGCCGTTTTCGTCGACGTTGATGTTCCGGCGCTGATTCCACAACTGCATCGTAAAACCGACCAGCTCGTGCCCTTGCTCTTTTAAAAGTGCCGCCGCGCTTGAGGAATCGACGCCGCCGCTCATTGCCACCGCGATTTTCATAACCACTCCAACTTTCCAGTATAACGGTTTGCTTGGATGTTGAAAACTTTTCAGAAATTGCTTGACTTTCAAAAACAAGTGTCTTATCTTTTGTAAAAGCGGCTCTTAAATTTTGTAAGACCGGCGATTTTAAAGGACGAAAATATGCTTTTATCAAAAACCGAGGCTTTAATTTTACAAATAATGTCGGAAAACGGTTTCCGCGAAATCTATGGCTTGGAACTCCTGAAACTTTCCAACGGCGGAATCAAACGCGGAACGATTTATACAACGCTGCAACGAATGGAAGACAAAGGTTTTGTCATTTCACGACAGGAAGAAAAGCCTGACGACGTTTCGGGAATTCCGCGCCGACTTTATGAAATTACGGGAACAGGACAACGTACGTTGCAAGCCTATGAACTAGTAATGGGGAATACTGCGTTTATATAAGGAGTAAGGGAAATGTCTGATATTCATAAAGATTTGGGTAAAAATGAAGTAACTAAATCTGTATCACAACTTGTCTTTATTGACTATAAAATATCATCTCCGCTGAAAGAAGATGAAATTGAGAGGCTAAATAAAATTTATAAAGAAGCTTGGAAAGAAATATTAGAAGAGCAAAGAGTAAATCAACCTCAATTGCCGTTTTTTGAGGATTCAGGAGAAAACTCCTCGGATAAAATAATTAACCAAAATTCACAGGTTCTTAGTAAATTCGGAATTGGCACTAACTTAGCTAAATTTGGGGAATATTTTGTATATTATTACAAGAAAAGAGCAAATAAAATAGAAAAACCGCCAGCTTCATTTTTGTTAAAAGTTGCTGATTTACTTCCAAAAAAGAACCGACAAAACCTTGAACAAGAAATTTCAGATATGCGTATAGAGTATTACGATGCATTGAATGAAAAGAATATTTGGCGAGCAAGATTTATAGTTGCTTACTACTATGTCGGCTTGAGTTGGTCTGGAATTATGTGGATTCCAGACAAAGTTAAAGAACTTCTCGGACGTATTCCAAAGAAAAATTAAAATCTATCTTACTCTGCAACAGTTTGAAAAAACGGTTTCAGGTTTTCTTTTATCGCTTCGGCGATGGCTTTTGAGCCTTCGACGTTTGGGTGTCCGATGGTGGCGAGTTCGCAGGTTCGGGTGCGGAATTTCAAATCGGTTAGTTTATTCAATTCGTCAATCGTTTTGTCGCACACTTTTAGTCTTTCCTCAGCCAGCGCGTCCTGCGCTCGACCTTTTTTTCCGGTTTCGTAGACGAGAGGTTTTTTGGCGGCGATGCTGTTTTCTTCTTTGATCGGCGATTCGACGAAGACGGCGCGTTGTTTGCCGGATTCGGTGTTTAGACGCTCGACGGCTTTTTTGAATTCGCGGGTGGAATCCTGCGCCCAAATCAGCGAGCGCTCAATCATTTTTTTGCGGTAGCGTTTGAGCAGGCGGCGATTTAAAGGGTTGTTAATCGCGGATTTCAGCGGGCGCGGGAATTCGTAGATTTCCAGCAGGTTGTTGAGCATCGTGCTGGCGGGCGTGTATTTTGACAGGAACGGATAATAGCCGACGAGGACAATCAGCGCGTTTGGAAACTCGGCGGCGGCTTTTCCGAGCATTTCAAACATCTTTTCGTTGCAGTGTTTGACGATTTCGCGTCGCAGCTCGTCGTTGTCTTTTAGAGGGTTGAGAATCACCGAAAGGCGAATGTCCGTGATGCCGCCGGTGAGCATTATCAAATCGACCGATTCGGGATTTTTGTATTCTTGTCTGGCGACGTCGATTTGCGCGTTGATGCTCGGAAACGAAATGTTGACTTCCGGGTGATAAAATTCGGTTTCGCCGATTTCCGCTTTTTCGAGCGCGTCCGCTTCGAACCGGCGCAGATTGATGCTCGCGCCCGAATGCGCTTTGACTTTTACGTTTATCTCGCGCGTGTTTTTGAAAACTTCCGTGCGCAGCCATTCTTTGGTCAGGTGATAAAATTTTTGTTCTTCGCGCAAGCCTTGTCCCCAGATGAGCGAATCGCCGACGACCAGAAAATCGAAAGCTTTGCTGTTTTCCGAATCCGGAAAAAGCGGCGCGCTCAAGACGCTTCGCCCGGCGAACGCCAGTCCGCCGGCAAAGGCTCCGAGTTGTTTGATAAAGTTGCGGCGCGAATGTTTCGTCATTTTTAAGATTACCGATTCGGTAAATTTCGTGCAGTCTAATAATAAAATGCTTTGGCTGAAGCGTTTGCGATGGCTATTACACTTTTTTAGATTGACACAATCAGTAAAGATTTTAGTTGCCGACGGGAATGTTTACGATGCACGCAAGATTAGACGGCTCAAGCCGGATACGAAAATTTCGAAGGCGCTTTTTTTGTTAACGCCAGTCCGGGAAAGGAAAAGCGTCCGCAAAATTATTTGTGCCGACTCTGAATTCTGAACTCTAAACTATTTTCCCGCGAAGCTGTTAAAAATTCTCAGAAATTGGTCGGTCATCGTGCCGGTCAGCAGAGGCGCGAGAATCACGAGCAGGCGCGGCAGCGAATCCATAAAGGAAAAGCTGAAAAATTGTATTTTAAAATCTTTCGGCAAATCGTCTCTATTTTGCAGCGAATTCGCCGAAGTGCTTTTCAGCGAAGCGTTGACGTAAATCGTCGCTCTGTTTTGAAGAACATAATATGCGGGCAGGTAAATCGACGCTAAAAGCAGCGTATAGGAACTACCGATAACGAAAGTGATGGTCGAAAAAAAATTGTTTAGCTCGTTTTCCGGGTAGAAGGTCGCCGTCCAGTTCAGCAGCGCGGATAATTGCAAAACTCCGACAATCAGCAGCGCCGTGGCGAAATATAGAACCAGACGTAAATCTTCGACTTTTTCCGAAAGGTCGAGGAGCTTTATTTCCACCGATTCCTGCGATTTTTCTCCCATTTCGGAATCGCGCGGAATGTGGCGAAATAAAATTGCGGAGATGGTCAAAACCGTCGCCAGCATCGTCGTGACGGCTAAGAAATTAAGCAGCTTAAGAACATATTCTACGTAGGCAATGCCGCCGTCGCCGCTTTTTATAGCCGCATCGACGATCGGCATCACAATCGGCGAATTATGTATCAGCGCGACGATTCCGAAAGCGAGCGTAATGATTAAGCCGGCGACGACATATTTATATCTTTTGGTTTTGACGGCTAAAAGCAGATAGATGGTTAAGCCGATAATGCTGATTAAAACGTTTATTCCGACGAAAAATATCCAGGCAATCTGCCCGCTGTATCGGTTAGCCAGTATTTTCCGGCTGACGGCATAGGTTTCCGTTTCGTTTCCGTCTTTATCCTTGTCTTTTATCAGGCTTATCTTGCCGTCTGTTTCCGTAAAAACTTTTTGCGGCGTGAAAAGAATATGATTTTTGATGTCAATCGACGAGCAGAAAAGTGAATTGGATTGACCGCAAACGCTCAAAACCTCCTGCCCTGCCAAAAATACAATCATAAAAATAATGAAGATTATTAAAGGCGTGGCGTTTGCCCAGCTGCTTTCAAACCATTTTTCCGTCATAGGCGTCAGACTCACTCGGCTGCGGTAAAGGTAAATTATTCAGCGTCTTTATAACACGAGACGCCGCTGCAAGCAAAATTTTTTTGCTTTTAAACGGGCTTATTCTTCACAACTTTTATTTTGACGCGTTTGGTTGGTTGATTTGCAGAATAAGATAAGTAACTTTGCGAGCTGAGCCGCCCTGAAGCTTTCGCGCCCAGGAAGTTTCCAGCTTTGACCATTCGGAGGAATTTAAAATGCCGCTTTCCAGGAGTTTAAAACCCGCCGCCTCGTATCTCGGAATCAAAACGCCTTGCAGGTAATCGGAGGAAAGCTTCGGCAATTCGAGCCGCTCGATTTCCGATTTGTCGCGCTCCTCGTCAATCCCGATAATGATTTCAACCAGGCATTCGGGCGCGCCGATGCGGCGCAGGCTTGCCAGAACCTTTTCATCGCCTGAAACAACGGCGCGCAAAAGGCTGCCCCACGGGAAATGGATGTGAATCTCGTCCGCCGCGGCGTTTAGTTCTTCGGGAAGATTTTCGACCGCCGCCTGCACGAACAGAACATTAGCCAGACCGCCTTTCGACGGTTTCCGCGTCGCCTTCATCGATATTTTCTCCAGCGGTTTCGCGTTGGCGTCGATGCCGATGTAAAACTTGTTCGGGTTGGCGCGCGCCGCCGCCGATACAAAGCGCCCGTCGCCCGTCCCGATGTCTATCACGACACCTTCGCCGGCGGTATGGAGCGATAAGCTTTCGGAATTCTTCCCGGTCGAGTTATCAGATTGTGCTGCCACGAATTGCTTTAATCATATTTTTGCCTTTCCGTTTTCGCATTATAATGTTGGACGGATTGGACTGCAAGATGTAAATTTTAAATTGCTTTATGAAAAGGTGTCCGCAATGCAACAATCTTTACCCGGACGAGACGCAGTACTGTCTGAATGACGGTCAGCTTTTGATTTCCGAGCGTTTGCCGCTGCCTTCCGAGCTAAGCAGCGTCGATGACGAGGAAGTAACCGTCGTCAGGCACGAACCGATTGTGGTCGATTTGTCCGCCGCGCCGAATGAGCCGAAAACGGAACCGCCGCCGTATCGGATTCCGCCGCCGGGCGAAAAGATTCCGCTGAAAGCGAAATCGAATTTCGGAAAATATCTCGTTTTTCTGATAACCGGTTTGCTGCTCGGCGGCGGTTTGGTTTTAGCGACGCTGTATCTGTCCAGAAGCTTTTACCAAAATAACGAAGCGGCTAACACACGAACGACGGCAAACGTAAACTCCAATCAGCCGCGCGGCAACAGCGAGCCGAAAGCCACCGAATCGCCCGTCAATAAAACGGTGACGGCGAATTCCGAACATCAGGAAAGAACCGACGTCGGCGACGAAGAATTCAACGGTCGCGTGATAACGCTCAACGCCTACGTCCGCTCGTCGCCGAGCCGCTCGTCGCCGGAAATCGGCATTCTCCCGATTGACGACCGTTTAACCATCACAGCCCGCGACAACCCGAACAGCCCGTGGTTTCACGTCGTCTGCGAACACGGCACGAGCGGCTGGATGCACGGCAATACGATTGAATACACCAGATAATCAAACAGTTTTTTTTAAATAAATTAATTGTTTTCTTTAGACTTGATAAAAAAATCGCAGATTACTACTTCAGAAAAAATCACGAGCAGTAAAGCTAGAAACAGTGTTGGAAACCGGAATATCATAAACATCATAAATTGAAAGCCTGCCGAATAGGCATAAGCATCGAAACCCGGTTGAGAAAGAATCGAAGTAATATACCAATAACAATACAAACCACATCCAACCAGCCAGAGCAGAATGGTTAAGATAGTTACTTTAACTTTCAGCATAAAGCCGATTTTAGCGCGGAACTTCCACGGTTTTGATAATGTCGGAAATCACGGCGTCGGTCGTTGCGCCGTCGAGTTCGGCTTCGGCGCGCAGCGCCAGGCGGTGACGCAGAACCGGCATCGCCACGTCGCGCACGTCGTCGGGCGTCGAAAAATCGCGCCCGCGAATCGCCGCCAGAGCTTTGGCGCATAGCAGCAGCGCGACCGAGGCGCGCGGGCTGGCGCCGTAAAGAATATTCGGGTGATTGCGCGTCCGGTGGACGATTTCGACGATGTATTTCTGCACGCCCGGCTCGGTTTTCATCTGCTTGACTTCCATCCGGCAATGTTGAATCGCCGTCACGTCGCCGAGCGGCAGAATGTCGATTTGTTCCAGATGACGCGAGTTAAAGCCCGCGTCCCAGCGCGCGACGATTTCCTGCTCGGCGCTCTGCGAAGGGTAATCAATCAAAATTTTCAGCAAAAATCTATCCAATTGCGCTTCCGGCAAAGGATAAGTTCCTTCGTATTCGATCGGGTTTTCCGTCGCCAGAACCGTGAACAGCGGCGACAGCGGATGGCGCTCGCCGTCGATCGTCGTCTGGCGTTCTTCCATCGCTTCCAAAAGCGCGGATTGCGTTTTCGGCGGCGTGCGGTTGATTTCGTCCGCCAGCAGAATGTCAGTGAAAATCGGACCTTGCCGCAGATTGAATTCCGACGTGCGGACGTTGAAAACATTCGTTCCCGTAATGTCGGACGGCATCAGATCGGGCGTAAACTGAATGCGCGAAAACTGCGCGCCGATGATTCGCGCCAGCGTTTTGACGGTCAGAGTTTTCGCCGTTCCCGGAACGCCTTCCAGCAGCGCGTGACCTTCCGCCAGAACGGCGACCAGAATCTGCTCGATAACGTCGTCCTGCCCGACGACGATTTTCCGAAGCTCGTTTAAGATGTGCGCCACGGTTGACGGCGTGTAAGTCAGCGCCTTTCTCTGCTGTTGCGGCTGCTGCTGCGGCTGTTGTTGTGTTTCAAACTCCGGGTTTTCGAAAATTTGTGTTTCTTCTTGCATTTTTAAGTTTATTTATTTTACGATGACAAAATCGAAAATCGTTTTGACGGCTAAAACCAGCACGGTCGCGATAAAGATTCGTTTAATCCAAACGTCGTTTAGTTTGGTGACGATGTGCGCGCCGACGTATGCGCCGCTAAACATCGTTACGGCTAAGATAATGCCGATTTTATAATCAATCAAACCCTGATAAGCAAAAACCGCGCTCGCCGCCGCTGACGAAAAAACGTTGATAAGTTTTGTGTTCGCCACCGCTTCGGTAAAAGTCATCCCGAAAAAAGCGACGAAACAAGCCGTCAAAATCGTCACGTAACCGCCGCTGTACAAGCCGCCGTAAATGCCGAGCAGAAACGTTAAAGCATACGCCAAAAGAATCGTCTTCGGCGAAATCTTTTCGGCTTTCGCGATGCCGGCGTCGCGCTTCCAGAGCGTAAAAATCGTGACGACAATCATCGAAACGGAAACGATGATTCTCAGCGCGTTTCCGGTAATCAATCCGACCAGCGCGGCGCCGATGGTCGAGCCGATTAAAGTTAAAACAACCAGTTTCGGCATTCGTCGCCGGTCGATCACGCCTTTGCCGAGAAACGGTATCGTCGCGCCGATTGCCATAAACGTCAGCCCGAACATATTCGTGGCGACGGCGACGCGCGGGTCGATGCCGAACTGAAACATCACCGGCACGGTTATCAAAGAATTACTGCCCGTCACGACGCCGACCGCGCTCGTGATAAAGAACAGGAGAATCAGCAAAACTACGGCGGTCGTTGACATAAAAAACTCGATTACGAATTACGAATTAGATTCAGTTTACGCAGTCGCCCGAATTTACGCATCATTCCGAATTGATTCAATCATTCGTCATTCGTCATTTCGTAATTCGCAACTTACATTCCCTTTCGCGCTGTTCTTTGCCGCTTCAATCCGAGTTTTTCTTCAATCTCTCGCAGGCGGCTCGTCAAATGCAAAATTTCCTTCTTGCCGGTCGGCTCGCCGTGAATAATATCTTCGCATTTGAACATCAGATTTTCGAGTTCAACGGCGTCGAGATTCGCCTTTTCGGCAATCAGCCGCGCCAAATCTTTGCGCGAGGTTTGAAAATTGTCCACGCCGACAAAGCGCGCCATCGTGCGCCGAAACTCGGAATAAATATTTTCCAGCGCCAAATCATAAGCGCGCGTCCGCTGCTGGAGCTCCGCCATCGCCGAAACGTATTCGAGCTTTGACAAACGGTTCGGCTCAGCGGCTGGCAGAGCGCGCGCGAAGCGCCGGCTTTGCGTGAAAAGCACAACGCCGATAAGCAGAAGAATCTGCACGAAAATCGCCGCGACCGGCGTTCCGGCAAAATAAGCCAGCACCCGGTTTTCGTTAGCGCCGTAGCCGTGATGAAATTCGTCGAACGCGATTGTCCCGCCGCGCGAAGCAACCACGTTGATTGCCATCTGCGCATTGTCGACCTGGCTGATTCCGGCATTGGAAATCATATACGGGTCGCTCAGATAAACGATTTGACCGGAGCCGTAAGGAAAATCGACCAGCAAAGTTTTATCTTTGTTAGCGAGATGAACGACGGGCGCATTCTGCGCCGGCGTTTCGACTTCAGACATCGGCGGCGCCGGCAATGCTTTCGGCGGCGCGCTGCCTATCCGGTCGCCGCTGCCTTGCCCGCCGCTTCCGCGACCGGCTCCCGTCTGTTTCTGCGGCGGCGGTGGCGGCGGCTCGTCGTATTCTTCATCTTCATTTTGAAAAACGGGCGTCGGCGTCGCTACTTTAAAATTGCCGGATTTTTCCGGCACCGTGCTGTATTGCGGCGGCGCCGACTCCGAGCTGGTTTTAAAGTCGCCGTCGCCCGCCGCGCCGAAATACTCCAATTTTACCGACGAAGCAAAGCGCGAAGGCTGGACGGCGTTGATATTTCGCGTGTAAATACTCGGCTGGACGGGTTTTCCGGCAGTCACCTTATCGGTCATCTGCGGTCGATTCGAAGGGTCTGTGGCGAAGGGAACGCTCTCGACTTGAGCAGTTTGAACCGACCAGTTAGCGGTCGTCGAAAGCAATTTCCGGTGCGGCTCGCGGTCGATGACGACCAGCTTTCCGCCGTCGGAGACCCAGCGCAGAAGATGTTCGCGCTCTTCATCGGTAAAATCGTTTTGCAGATGACCGACGACGACAAAAGTTTGCGGCGTGTCTTTTCGCGACGATAAAAGAGCGAGCGGCGCTTCCTGCCAGCGCACCGAGCGTCTGCCCGTTTCGTTGAGCAAATCGAAAAAAGCGCGCGTGCCCGTCGCGCCCGTGTTGTACGTCGAGCGATTCGGATTCGCTTCGCTGTCGGGAACTTTTTCTTTCTGCACATAAGAGGCGGCATTCAGCCCGACCAGCAGGAGCGCCAGAAAAATCAAGCCTAAAAATATGAAGAGTTTTTGCCGCATCTTTCTTCAATTACGAGTGACGAATGATGAACCGTAATTTTTCAATTCGTCATTCGCAATTTTTAATTTCTGCTCTTTACCGTCTCGTTATATTTCTCTCTAAATTTCTCCCAGTCCTGCGCTTCCGCCTTGCCGAAGCCGTACCAGACGGTCTCGAAATTATCGGTCAGCGCGTTCATATTCTGATACAGTTCGGGACGCTTGCGCACGTCGCGCAGGTAATCGCGGTTGGTTTTGTGATTTGCCAGCCCGATGACTTTCCGGTCGCTCAATTCGCACAAAAGCGCGATGTAGCCTTTGCGAATCGCCGCCCGCAGATTTCCCTCGCGCGCCAGCCGTTCGGCTTCGGTGAAAAGATTGTGCGAAGTTTCGTCTGCGGCGAGCGTTTCGCCCAAAATGACGCGCTCTTTTTTTACTGTTTTCTCCCGGTTAAAAAATCTCTCGCGCAAAAACGGCGCGAAGCGATAAAGCAGAAAACCGATAATGCCCAGCACCGCGCCCCAAATCAACAGATATAAAATAAAGGAGAGCGGCTGCGCCGCGGTCTTGTTTTCCTGTATCGGCGCCGCTTTCGGAAAAAGCTCGGAAAGCCATTTGAGAAAATCATCCAGCGCCTTTTCCAGCCCGGTTTTCTCTTTTTCTTCCGGTTTTTGATACTCGGCGCGGCGCAGGATTTCCTCCAGCTTCTGTTTGTCTTCGTCTTTCGCGCGATTGGAAATTTCCTGTTTTTCCAGCTCGTCGAGTTTAGCCTGGACGGCTTCGAGCCGCTCGATGACTTCGCTTAAAAGCGCCTGTCGTTTCGCCAAAAGCGGTTCTTCGTCAAAGGCTTTGAGCCGGGCAAAAAGCCAGCCGTGATCGGCTTCAAATCTCGCGCCCCGCGATTCGACGGTTTCGGTCGGCGGCAGCGTCGAGCGAACAGCCGCTAAGCTTTCGCGTTCTTCGGCGCGAATCTCGGCTTCGGTTTCCGATTCGTCGTGATTGAGCAAAAATTCCAGCTCATCTTTGACTTTTTGAATTCTGGTGCGATATTCGGATAAATCGGCGGCAAAAGCCGAAACGGAAAACAGAAACGTAAAAACAAGAATTTTTGCCAGTCTGGTGAGTTTTCCGTTTCGCATTCTTTTCTTTTTTTGCTTCTCCGTGCTGTTTATTTTCAGTATAACTTAATTAAGTCCGAGCGTAGTGAAAGGCGGCTTCGGCTGCTGCTCGGAGCTTTGCAGATTGGTCGTCGCCAGAGCGGGCTGTAAAGGATTCGTGTAGTTTGGCGATAAAGCCGGAATCTCGCCGAGTCGCCGCGCCGCCATCAGCTCGATGTCATAACCTTCGTGCCGGACGCGCTCGTCGACATACAGCAGACAAAGCCCGACCATCCAGACCGGCATCAGCAAAATCAGGCTCGCCTGCGAAATAGCCTGATTGGCAATCGTATACCAGGCGGGAATCGCGTCCGGGTCGTAGCTGAAAAACTGGATGCCGTTCACATAGGCGTACCAGCCGAGCGGAACGTATAAAAGCAGCAGCGCCGAATAAGTCGCCAGCAGCGTAAAAATAAACAGCGCGTAGAGGCGCTTGACGTTTCCGCTGGCAAGGTTGGCGCTTCTGCCGATTGCCGAAAAAACTCCCTGTCCCTCGACCAGCATCACCTGCGGCACATACGCGAAACGCGAAGCGACCAGAAAGAAAACCCAGCCCGCGCCGAAAGCGGCGGCGGCAACCAGCAGCACCGAAACGGTAAAAGACAAAAAATCGGAAAAACTGAAGACATAAACCGCCGCGATGACCGCCAGAAAGGCGACTATCATCGCGATATAAAAAATGAAAAACGCCGTAATGCCGAGCACAAAGGTAATCACGGTCGAAGCCAATATCAAACCCGGCAGCCGCGACCAGGTATTCCGGTAAGTCTCGCGCACGGTAATCGGCTCGCCGAAAAGCAGATGACGCACAAAATTTCGCGAAGCGCCGCCCATCAGGGCAAACACCGTGACCGTTTCAATCAGCCAGATAACCAGATTTCCGAAACTGGTAAAAAGCCACGAGAGAATGTAATTGTCAGGGTCGCGGCTGGCGCCGAATGAAAATAACTCGCGCCCGAGAATTGTCCAGCCGATGGTAAATAAAGTGCCGAGAATAATCGGCGGCGAAGCAATCCAGACAAACGTCCAGAAATTGTTGCGGTAAAGCCGGACGGCGCGGTCAATCAAATCGCCCGCGCCGAGAGGTGTGAGAGTAAGTTTGAAGGCGAAATCCTGCAAAAACAAATCCTTATTCAGATAACTCAAACGTCTCAATATTAACACAATTTTTCACATCAAAAAAAGGCGTTGCCTCAAGCGAAGCAACGCCTTACGTAATCAAACGAAAAGTTCGTCTAGAAGCTGAACCGCGCCGCTAATTGAACAATTCGGGGAGAAAGAGTCTGCGTAATTTGCCCAAAGGTAGTGCTGTTAATATCTAAAGATTGACCAACCGCAAAGTTAGTTAAATTTAAAGCATTAAAGGCGCTGCCCTCAATTCTGAACGAATAACGTTCGCCAAAGGTAATTTGTTTGGCAAGCGTCAGGTCGAGACTGTAAAAGGTCGGACCGTTAACGATATTGCGTTCCAAGCCGCTGGTCGTTCCCGGAGCATTGTTGAAAAACACCTGCCCCGCGAAAGTCGGCGAGCCGAAACCATTCGCTCCGCGTCCCGTTCCGCCTATCGTAGTATTAATCGTTCCGTCGGGATTGCGTCCGAGAACGGCAGGCGGCAGGAAGAAAACTCCGTTCGGCGTTCGGTAAACACCGACGAGTTTTTTCAATTCTTCCTTGGTCAAGTTGGTGACAGCCGTCTGGCGGTTCGAACGTCCGGCGCGGTTAAGCGTGCCGCGAATGTCGGTAAACGTCACGGGCGCGCCCGAGCCGATTTGCAAAATACCGCTTAATTGAAAACCGCCGAAGATTTTATCTACGATTCCGCCCTGGTTTAAGAAGCGCTCGCCCTTGCCGAACGGCAAGACGTAAATAGCGTTTAAATTAAACTTGTGCGTCTGGTCGGACAGCGCGCGCGAATATTCCAAATCAGGATTCAAGTTATCCAGAAGCGGGTCGAATCTATTTTGCGTGTCGCCCGTCGCGTTGCTCTGCGCGCCCTGCGAGTTCGTCAAGTTTTTGGAAAATGTATAATTCGCCTGAACTAACAAACCGTGTGCGAAACGTCGGCGCAATTCAACCTGCAAGCCGTTGTAATCGGAGACGGCGGCATTATGAAGGTAATCCGCGACGCCGGTGTTCGGGTTCGGCAGAAAGCTGACGTTGCCGGTTAACCCGTTCTGGATATAAATAAGCGCCAAATCCGCGGGCGTTCCCGCCACGAGCTGACCGGTAATAGTAGCGTTGGTCAACAAACCGCCGCTGCCTAAGTTCGGGAAAACCGTCAGCGCCTGGCATCCTGGATTCTGGACGACGGTGCAGGCGGCGTTGCCCGTCAGCAAAAAGTTTGCGCGAGCGCGATTAAAATCAGCGACAAATCCATTGCTGCGAATATTAATCTGATTCAAATCGACTGCTCTCAGCAAATCTCTGCTGCGAGTTCCGACGTAGCGAACTTCGAGCACCGAGTTGAAACCGATGTCGCGCTGAACGCCGAAGTTAAATTCGTGAACCTTGGGAGCTCTAATATCCGGGTCGATGCCGTAAACGGTACCGAAGAAGTTAAAAGCCGCCGTGTTATTCGTCGCATACGTACGATTAGGATTGAAGGTCGGCGTCTGAATTACCGGCAAATTGTTGACGCGGGCATTAAGCGCCGTCGTTCCGGTCAGCGGATTCAGCGCCGCTACGTTCTGGAGCAGTCCGGCATTGCCGACTCCGGCATTGATGACCGACTTGAAGAGTTCGTCGTTGATATAGCTGGTGCGATAACCGCCGCGAATAACCGTTTTGCCTTCGCCGAGCAGGTATTTACCTATTCCCGAAGTGCTTCTCGGAGAATAAGCGATGCCGATGTTCGGAGAAAAGTTGTTTTTGTCGCCTTTATAGAAGGTATTGGCTTTGCCCGCGTTGCCGCCGACAAATTGATACTTTCCGTTCGGGTTGAGAATTGCCTGAGCCGGGTCTTCTCCTTCAGCAATAGCCGGCTCGAAAAACAATCCGTCGACCGATCTGACCGGCGTGTAGTAATCGTAGCGAAGTCCGAAATTAATCGTTAAGTCCGAGCGCGCGCGCCACTGGTCGGAAGCATAAAGCGCATACTGCTCATTCTGATAACGACGCTCGTTAGTCGCGCCGGGAACAAATCCCGAGTTTTGCGACGTCACGTTAAAGGCTTGGTTGCCGCCGCTGACAATGCCGCCCAGAATTGCCAGAAGCGAGTTTGCCGCAGCGCGCTGCGCCGTCGGAACGACTCCCGGAAACAAAGTGTTATTGGCAAACTGCCCGGCGCTGATTTGCGGCGTGTTGGTTCCGACGCCGATTGTATAAGTCGGGGCGATAATATCGGCTCCGACTCCGTTGCCGTCGTTAAAGACGCGGATTCGATTAAACTGAATCTGCCCGCCGAACCGGATTGAATGGTTGCCGGCGATGTAGATGGCGTTATCCTGCAAGTTATACGCTTTTGTCCGGCGACCCTGACTTAGAAAAGTATTTTCAACGTTGGTAATTAAAGGCAGGGTAAAGATGTTCGTGGGAAAAGCATCATTCCGCAGAAATGTCGGGTCGCTGATATAAAGCCCGCCGTTCAGCTCGTGTGAAAATTTGCTGGAAACGGTCGATGTCCAGCCTAACGAAAGAAACGGGTTATTTGAAGGCTGGTCGACATTCGGGTCAACATTAAAGGTAGCGTCCGCCGCCGTGCTTTGCAGCGTCTGGAAAACATAACGGTAAATTCCCTTGAAGGAATTCGTGTCGTTGGCTTTATAGTCGATGCGCGTCGTGTAATTTGTCTGCTCCTGGTTGCCGTTCTGATTAAAGCGATAGCCGGTCGTGACGCGCTGGTCGCCCGCTTCGGTCGAATTTCCGCCGGGGACATTTGTCAGGATGCGGCTTGCAATTAACGGGTTAATGCCCGTAATACCCGTTCCGAGAGCTGGGTTAAATAAATTGACCGTGACGGATTGTCCGGGCGCGATGCCTGTAGGACATCTGCTCGGATTCGCCGTGTCATTCGGGTCGAACGGCAAGGTGCAGGCGACCGTGTAGGTGAATAATCCTTGTCGGGCATTGTTGGTTAAGGTCGTCGCCAGACGGCTGACGGGAATTCTATCGAGCGTTTTTTGATAAAGAACAAAGAAAAACAATCTGTCCTTTCCGTTTTCCCAGACCGGTCCGCCTTCGCCGAAATGAAAGAACGGCAGCGGTCCGCTGAGGCGTCCGCCAAACTCGTTGCGGTTTCGATACGGGAGCGGAACTTTTCCTCGATTGTTAAAGAAAGAATTGGCGGCAAATTCGGAATTACGGTTATATTCCCAGACCGAACCGACGAATTGATTACCGCCGCGACGAATCGGAAACTGAATCTGACCCGAGCCGAAACCGTCTTCGGGGTTTGCCTGGCTGGAAATGGAAAATTCTTCGACTTCGTCGACGATGGGGCGCGCCGGCGAGAAGTCCGTCGCATTGGCGCGAATGAAGTTGTCCTGAACGTTGACGCCTTCAATCGTAATATTCGTTGCCGAGGTGCGCACGCCGTTGATGGTGCTTTGTTGAAACGGATTGGAAGCCACGCCGGCTTGCAGCGTGACGAAATTAAGCGGGTTGCGCGTCAGCAGCGGAAGCTCGGTCATCTGCCTGTTCGAGACGTTTCCGCTGATCTTGGCGTCGGTCGAATTAATTATATCGGTGCCCGCCGTAACGGTGACTGATTCGCTGATTTCTCCCACTTGAAGCTGAGGAGTCAGGTTGTAGTCCTTACCGATCTCAAGTTTTACTTCTTTCGCCGTAAAGGTTTTGAATCCTTGAGCCGTAATGGTCACGGTGTAAAAGCCGATTTCGAGGTTTGAAACTTTAAAACCACCGTCGCTGTCGGTCGTGACGGTTATTTCCTTACCTGTTTTATTATCTTTAACCAAAACCGTAGCGCCGGGCAAAGCGCCGTCGGGTCCGGAAACTGTTCCAATCAAACTACTCGTCGTTATTTGAGCAAAGCTTGTTACAGCTATAAAAACGAGTAGAATTGTTGAACTGAAAATTTTCTTCATGTCGGTTCATTCTCCAATATTTAGTTTTAGGAATTGATAATCTTTCTACTTATGTTTGATAGATTATTGCGATCATTTGGAAATGAATTGGAAAATGTATTTGGGCTGGAATAAAGCAATCATTATGCCATTTGAGCAAAGTGGGCTAAATAGAAATAAATAGTGCAGTTAAGCTTTCGTCGGATTAATGCGCAAGCGATATTAATCCAAAAATTTGATTAATATCACTTAATATTTGATTAATACCACTTAATAATAGATTTATTAAACGGTTTTTTCCAGCGGCGGCAAATCTTCTTCAGTTAA
This sequence comes from Pyrinomonadaceae bacterium, assembly GCA_036388635.1. Lineage (GTDB taxonomy): Bacteria > Acidobacteriota > Blastocatellia > Pyrinomonadales > Pyrinomonadaceae > JALZHR01. Next base: position 2,260 of record DASVRL010000134.1, on the reverse strand, counting down.
GAGCGCGCCGGAATGTTATAGGTTTTAATTTTCGAGTTCAGCGTCGTGGCGTTCAAGCCGAGCAGCCGCGCGGCGCGCGATTGATGACCGCCGGTTTGTTCGAGCGCGCGGCGGATTAAATCAATCTCGAATTTCCGCACCTCGTCGTAAAAATTTACGCCGCGCGAGATGTTGATGTCCGACGAAAATCCTTCGCTGTCTTTCATCATTTCGCGCGCCATTTCCGGATTGCGCACTTCCGGGCGCAGGCATTCGACCGTGATGTCGTCGGTCGGCGCGATGACGACGGCGCGCTCGATAATGTTTTCCAGCTCGCGGACGTTTCCCGGATAATAATAATTCTCTAAAAGCGATAAAACTTCCGGCAGAATTTGTTCGGAGATTTGACGCCCGTTTTCCTCGTTGTATTTGCGGATAAAATGCAGGACGAGCGGCAGAATATCTTCGCGGCGGTCGCGCAGCGGCGGCAGTTCGATTGGCACGACCGACAGACGGTAATACAAATCTTCGCGGAAAGTGCCGTTGCGCACCGCTTCTTTTAAATCGACATTGGTGGCGGCGATGATTCGCACATCGACTTTGCGCGGCTGCGTGTCGCCGAGCGGCGTAAACTCGCGCTCCTGAATCACGCGCAGCAGCCGAACCTGCGTTTCAAAACGCAAATCGCCGATTTCGTCGAGAAAAATCGAGCCTGTGTCGGCGACGTCAAACAAACCTTTTTTCGCGCCGACCGCGCCCGTAAATGCGCCTTTCGTATGTCCGAAAAGCTCGGATTCGAGCAGCTCCGAAGGAATATTCGAGCAGTTGACGACGACAAACGGCTGGTTGTTGCGCGGCGAGGCTTCGTGAATCGCTTTGGCGACCAGTTCTTTTCCCGTGCCGGATTCGCCCGTAATCAAAACGGTCGACCGCGCCGGCGCGACGCGGTCGACCATCCGGAAAACGTTTTCCATTATCTCCGAGCGACCGATAAAGCCTTCGCGTCTGACCGAGCGCGTCATCGCCTGCCGGAGCGTCTGGCGTTCTTCTTCGTGACGGCGTTTTTTCACGCCGCGCCCGATCATCGCTAAGATTTGCTCGTTCTGAAAAGGCTTGCGGATAATGCCGGTCGCGCCTTTTTCCCAGGCGGAAATCGCCGTGTCGAAAGTCGCGTATGCCGTAATCATCAGCACGACGGCTTCGTCGTCGATTTTGACCAGTTCTTCGAGAGCCGTTAAACCGCCGATGCCGGGCATCGAAACGTCCATCAAAACGACATCGTAAGGCTTGCGCCCGTAAGCTTCGAGCGCTTCTTCGCCCGTTTTCGCCAAATCGACTTTGTAACCGGCGCCGGTCAGAATCGTTTCCAGCACGTCGCGCATAATTTCCTCGTCGTCAACGACGAGAATCGAACCCTTTTTCGCCATAAGTTATTGAATATACCAAAATTCAAGCTAAAAATTTAACGCTGCGTAAAGCAAGGCAAAAGTAAAAGGTAAAAGTAAAAAGTTCGGAATCATTTTTGCCTTTTTACTTTTGCCTTTAAAAGTCTTCGCGTCTTTGCGTTAGAATCCAAATGTGATTTACGACAAACTCGCCAAAAATTACGACCGAGCCTTCGCGCCGTTTGAAAAACGATTCGTCTCCGAATGGCGCCGGGAAACTTTGTCGCATTTGCCGGTCAATGCGCGCATTCTCGAAATCGGCGCGGGAACCGGCTTGAATTTCAAATTTTACCCGGTTTGCCGCCACGCCGTCGCCAGCGAAATCTCAATCAAAATGCTTGAATTTGCCGGCGAAAAAACCGGCGCGATAGAGCTTGTTCAAGCCGACGCCGAAAGCCTGCCGTTTGCCGCAAACACCTTTGATGCAGCTTTTGCCACGCTCGTTTTCTGCTCGATTCCAAAGCCCGAAAACGCTTTCGCCGAGCTGCAAAGAATCGTCAAGCCGAACGGGAAAATAGTTTTGCTCGAACACGTGCGCCCGCACAATCCGCTCGGTTTCGCGTTTGATTTTCTAAATATTTTTACGGTCGCTTTAATCGAAGACCATTTCAATCGCCGGACGGCTGAGATTGCCGGAAACGCAGGCTTGAAAATTCTGGAAGTGAAGCGAAAGGCTTTCGGAATCGTGAATCTGATTGTTTGCGAAGTAAAAGCTAATGGGAAATCGGAATAATTTCAACTTGAATCAAAACTATTCCGATTCAAGTCATTTGAATTCTGATTTAAGCTAAAACGATTCTGATTCGAGTCAAAAGCCTTTTGCGGCGTGTGGGGTC
>DASVRL010000133.1:0-3365 GCA_036388635.1 Pyrinomonadaceae bacterium | reverse complement strand
TAAGTTATAAGGCGAATCCGAAACAGCGCTCGCCGCAAATATTCGCCTCGAAGCCACAAAAAAACTAAAACCGGACTTCCCGCTCGGAGTAATCTTAATCCGGCATCAGACGCAAAAAAAGAACTCGTTTAAATTAATTTAAACGAGTTCTTTTTCTTTAATAGAGCGACATTTTTTGATGTCGCGCTTAAATTAGCGAACAAACGCATTCGGCGTCGGAATATCGCCGTTCGCGCCGAACTGCACGCCGGTAAAGCCGGAGGTCGAGCGCAGCAGATACCAGGTTCCCTGCGAAGGTCTGAACACTGCCAAATCGGCACGACCGTCGCCGTCGAAATCGCCCGGCGAAGGTCTGTCTTCCGAAACGCCGAACTGCGTGGCGGCAAACGAATCGGTTCCGCTGTTGATGCGATACCAAACGCCGTCCGAAGGTCTGAAGACCGCCAAATCCGTCTTGCCGTCGCCATCATAATCAGCGGCAACGGGTTTGTCTTCCGCGATTCCGAAATGAACGCCGACAAACTGACCATTGCTGCTGTTCAAACGATACCAGTTGCCGTCTGACGGACGGAATACTGTCACATCAGCTTTTCCGTCACCGTCGAAATCGGCTCCGGCAATCGGTTTGTCTCCGTTCTGACCGAAAGGAACAGAATCGAAGTTCTGCGACGGAATTCCGGTCGCACGAGCGATATACCAACTTCCGGTCGAAGGTCGGAAAACGGCTAAATTCGCTTTGCCGTCTCCATCGAAATCTCCGGGAACGGGAATATCTCCGCTCGCACCGAACTGCGCCGCTCGGAATCCTGCCGTCGATTGCATCAGATACCAGGTGCCGTCTGACGGGCGGAACACTGCAAAATCGGTTTTGCCGTCGCCGTCGTAGTCAGCCGGAGCGATTAAATCGCCGTTCGTGCCAAATTGTACGCCGGTGAAAGAATTGTTCGAGCTATTTGTGATATACCACGAACCGTTTGACGGGCGGAAAACCGATAAATCCGATCGACCGTCGCCGTCGAAATCAAACAGCGGTCTGATTGATAGAGCGTTGTTGAGTCTACCTAAACCGGTGCGGCTAACGTTTTCGATAGCCGAGAAGAATCCGCCGACTATGATTTTGCCGTCCGGTTCAGCGAGCAAGGTTCTGACGCGCCCGCCGGTCGCGCCGATAGCAAGATAACTATCCAAAACGCCATCCGAACGAAGCCGCGCGAGGTTAATTCGAGCCGTGCCGTTGATGGCGTCGAATGAACCGCCCACGATGACTGACCCGTTCGGCAGCACGGCGAAATCGTGAAGGCTCGGCTGCTCGCCGACTTTTGTAAACGTCGGCGACTGGAATGTGTTGTCCACGCTTCCGTCCGGGTTGCGCCGCGAAAGCAGCGGGTTGTTCGTGTTCGGATATAAAATCAAATATTTTCCGTCCGGCAGCCTGACGATTTTATTGACTGTGATGCTGGTTCCGGCGTTGAAAGCGGTGTCGGTCGAGCCGTCCGCGTTCAGTCGCGCGACGTGTGACCGCGCGAAGCCGTTGACGCCGGTAAAGGCGCCGCCGATGTCGATTTTGCCGTCCGGCTCGACAAAGATTGTATAAATTACCGGGTTGGCGGAAAGTATCGGGTTAAACGCCGTATCGAGGCTGCCGTCGGGGTTCAGTCGCGCGAAACGATTGCGGGCGATGCCGTTAACTTCCGAGAAAAAGCCGCTGATGAGAATCTTTCCGTCAGCCTGCACGGCGATTGCCGTCAGCTGCCCATTGATAATCGGATTAAACGACGAGTCCAACGTTCCGTCCAGGTTCAGCCGCACGATAATGGTTCGCGGCATGCCGTCGTAAACAGTGAAAGATCCAGCCGCGATAATTTTGCTGTCGGGCTGAGCCGCGATGCCGAACGGTATCTGGTCGAAGCCGCCGTTCGGATTGAAAACCGGATCGGGCGTTCCGTCGGCGTTGAGCACGGCGATGCGGTTGCGCACGACATTATTTATGGTATTGAAGTCGCCGGCGATGACGATTTTGCCGTCCGGGCGGCGCGCCAGCCCCGTGACCGCGCCTCTCGCTGTCGGAGAAGCGAACTCCGTATCCAGTGTGCCGTTCGCGTTCAGACGGGCGAATTTCCACCTGTTGTCCGCCAATCGCGCGAAAATCAGCAGTCGACCGAGACTGTCGAATTCAACTGTGTTAGGCAGAACGCCCGCCGGCGCGTTAAACGTATTGTCCGGCGAGCCGTCGGCATTGAGCCGCTGCAGCGAACTGAAGCCGAGAATAAGAATTTTATCGTCCGGCTGGACTTTGAGGACGGTGGTGTCGGTCACGGTGAAAGACAAATCCACGTTGCCCGCCGGTTCCAGTCGCGCGATAAACTGGCGCGCGACCCCGTTGACGCTGCTGAAAGCGCCGCTGATTATAAGCTTCCCCGTCGACTGCCTTTCAAAATTGGTGATATAAGCCGGCTGTCCCAGCGGACAGAAGCTGCAAGCCAGCGTCGGGCTTTCAAACGACATATCCCGCGACCCGGTCGGGTTGTAACGAGCAAGGGAACTGCCGGCGCTGACGAAGAATCTGCCGTCAGGCAACAGGAGAAAATCACTTATATTATTTTGGCTGCTGCTTCCCGGAAATGACAGCGGCGTAAAGCTGTTGTCCACGGTAAAGTCAGGATTGATGCGGAAAAGCCCCCGAGCGGTTCCCGAGGTGGTATGCTGCCAGCCCAAATAGAATTTGCCGTCCGGCTGCACCGCCCAGAGCGTCGTCGCCAGAGACCCGCCGGCGGTCGGGTTGCCCACCACCGTCACGGCTTCGTTTGCCAGGCTGCCGTCCGTGTTGACGCGCACGAATCTGACCCGGTAAAAAAGAAACGGCGAGCCATCGGCGGGAAGCAGCACGCCGACGGCGAACACCAGTTTCCCGTCGGGCTGCTGGATGGGCAGCCCGAGGTCGGCGCAGACCGCGCAATTAAACGTTGCGTCGCGCGTCCCGTCGGCGTTGACGCGGTAAGTCAAGCTTCTCGTCACGGTGCCGTCAAAGTAAGTTGCCGAGAGAATAGTTTTTCCGTCCGGCTGGGGCAAGATTCTGCCTGTGGCGCTTTCAGCAGTTATATTGACGTCTCTTGCCAGATTCGGGTTGAATTCGGCATCGACGGCAGAGCTTTGCGCACTGACGCCGGTGAAGCCGCCAATTATAAATAAGACGCAAAGCGCAACCGCCGTTGAGCAAACGGTTCTCCGTGCTGATTCTAATAATGAATACATTAGTTTTTCTCCTTAATTTTATATCCGAGAGGGCGAGCAGATATGTCGATACCGCACATTCTAATTGTTTTCCTATGGTAAAGCAATAAAAATAAACAAATATAGTAAAGCAA
>DASVRL010000132.1:0-9516 GCA_036388635.1 Pyrinomonadaceae bacterium | reverse complement strand
CGAAAGCCCCTGAATCAGGATGCGAATGCGCCCGTCCGGCAATTTGAGCATTCGCATAATCACGGCGACCGTGCCGACCTTATAAAGGTCTTCCTGCGTCGGTTCTTCCTTGTCCACGTCTTTTTGCGAGACGAGCAGAATCATCCGGTTCTGGCTCAAAGCCTCGTCCACCGCTTTAATCGAACGGTCGCGCGAGACGAACAAAGGCACAATCATAAACGGGTAAATCACAATGTCGCGCAGCGGCAAAACCGGCAGTTCGGCGGGAATTTGCAGCTGCGGCTCGCCGCTCTCGGCTTCTCCGACCTGCATCGTCAAATCTTCAATCTCATCCATAATTTTATGTTAGCCGATTTGAATGGAAAACGAAAACGCGTCAAAAGCGGTCGGCGGTAAACGTTAAACGGCAAGCGAAAGAAACGAACTTTCGACTTGCCATTTAACGTTTACCGCCGGTGCGAGATTTATTTTTTTCGGGAAACTTTCCGCGTTTTCGAGTGTCGGCTGGTTTGCGCCTTGTCGCGCGAGCGAACCAAATCCTTCAGCTCGCTCATAAATTCGGAAACGTCTTCGAATTCCAGATAGACGGACGCAAAACGAACGTAGGCGACTTTATCTAGCTCTTTCAGGCGGCGCATAATCACTTTGCCGATTTCGCTGGTCGAAAGTTCGCGGTCGGGCGAATCCTGCACCGTTTTTTCGACCGCATCGACGATCGATTCGAGCTGGCTGGCGGAAATCGGGCGTTTCTCGCAGGCGCGAAGCAGACCGCTCATCACCTTGTGGCGCTCGAAAGGCTCGCGGCGACCGTCTTTTTTGACGACCATATACGGAATCTCGTCAATCCGCTCGTAGGACGTAAAACGCCTGCCGCATTCGAGACATTCGCGGCGGCGGCGAATCGAATCGCCGTCTTTCGATTCGCGCGAATCGACGACTTTATCTTCCAGAAAACCGCAAAAAGGACATCTCATAAATTTTCGATTTTAGATTTGCGATTTTCGATTGAAATCGCCGTCTAAATCTGACTTTCAAAATTCAAATTGACTTTGGACTGCGGGCTTTGAATCCTGGACTCCAGACTCTCGACTCGCGCATCGTTTTCGTGCTCGACTTCTTCGACCGCGTGTTCGCTTGAAAGCAGATTGCGCAGCTTGGCGATGGAAATGTCGCCGTGGAAAAAATAATACAAACCGAAAATCACGGCGGGCGCGAAATAAACCAGGTGCATCGCAATCGAAGTCGCGCCGGCGACGTTCTGGTCGACATTCAAAAAAATCAGGCTCGCCGCCGTCGCCGTGTGAAACGCGCCCGCCGCGCCGCCCGGCGTCGGCACGACCGAGCTGACCGCCGCAAAACCCATTATAAACAGCGACGCGCTGAAATCGAGCGGCAGATTAAAGGCGAGCAAAACCAGCCACGTCGGGATGGCGATGGCAAACCATAAAGCCAGCGTCCAGAAAACGACCGCCGCGACCTCGCGCCAATCCTTGAAAACGCGCAGGGCGGCGGCAAGCTGTTTTAAAATGCTCAGAAAAATCCGGCGCAGGCGGCTCGGTATAGCTTTTCTGTCGGTCGCGCGCTTAAACCATTCGATAATCGGCACGGAAAATCTGGCGTATAGAGCCAGCGCCGCGATGCCGAAAGCGACGCCGACCAGCATCAGAATACCGACGATTTTGACCGAAGCGAATTCCGTTTCCCTGCCCGCCGGCGCGCTGAACCACAACAAATTCACGGCGAAAAAACAAATCAGCGCCGTCAAATCGCAGATGCGCTCGACGCCCAAAGTGACCAGCGCCGCCGAAGGACGCACGCGGTCGTCGCGCATCGGCAGCCACATCGGACGCACGATCTCGCCCATTCTGCCGATAAAAAACACCGCCGCAAAACCGACCGTCGTCGTCGCGAAAAGCTCCTTTAACGAAGTTTCGGTAATCGGCGCGAGCAAAACCTGCCAGCGTTTAGCCCGCAGAAGATAGCCGAGACAGATAATCAAAACCGCCACCGTCAGGTAGCCAGCGTCCGCCTGCCGCAGGCTTTGACCCACTTCGTCCCAATTCAGATTTCGCCCGAAAAACCAGAAGATAAAAACGGCGAATAACAGCAACAATATAAATTTTAGATACTTCCGCAAAATATTTTCCTATAGATAATGTATTTTATTGTGTGACAATACGATAAAAACACAAGATACCGTATTTTCCCATAAAATTTAAGTCAATCGTAACAAGTTTCACATTTTTTGAATGAAGTTTGGCGAAACTTATTGCAATTTCGTTAATACAGTTCCCGAAAAGAGCTGAAAAAGACATTTAATTAACTGAAAACTGATAGTTAATAACTGATGATCTTGTTTTTTCAATATCATTTTCACTATCAGTTATCAGTTATCGACTACCAGTTTTTTTCTCTTGTTCCAGCAGTTCGAGCGCTTCCTGAATCGTTTCGTGCGCTTCGGCGTGGTCGTCTTCGTCGGCGACGGGCGCTTCCTGCACGAATTTCGCGGTCGTTTCCAGACTCAAAGTCACGTAAACCGGAAAATGGTCGGAGCCGACGCTTTTCAGACGGCGAATTTCGACCAGGCGAAAATGGTCTGTGTGAAAAATATGGTCGAGCGGAAAATGCAGCAGCGGATATTTGACGGGAAACGTCGAGTACATTCCGCGCCCGACGCGCGGATCGAGCAGGCGGCTTATTTTCTGAAAAAGACGCGTCGTTCGCGACCAGGCAACGTCGTTTAAATCGCCGAAAATGATGGTCGGTTTATCCTCTTTATCGCGCTCGTGGATTTCCCGCGCGACGATTAAAAGCTCGGCGTCGCGCTCGGTCGAGCGTCCGGTTTCCATCGGAATCGGCGGGCGCGGGTGCATACAGTAAAGCCTGACGATATCGCCCGAACGCAGCTCGACGTCCGTGTGAATCGACGGCACGACGTCTTCGATAATAAATTTCAGTTCGGGATTGACGAGTTTTAAGCGCGAAAAAAGCACCATTCCGTAACCGTTATCGAGCGGGTGCGCAATCATCGTCGGGTAAAGCTTTTTGAGCGGCTCGACGGCTTTGACCCAAGCCTCGTCGGTTTCCGCCAGCAAAACCACGTCGGCGTTCATCTTTTCGACCATTCGCACGACCTTTTCGTACTGGCGATTTTCGATAAAGACGTTGGAAAACAAAATGCGGATGACTTTTTTCGGCAGCGGAACGCGGCTTTTCTGCACCTGTTTCCGGTAAAACGGCGTGTAGGGCAGAATGCAGAAAAGTTGATAAACCGAGCAGACGGACAAAGCGGTCAGAAAAACGACTTCCACCAGCGCGAGCGGATAACCGACGATATTGAAAATGATATTGACCAGAACGGCGGTGACGGCGATTTGCAGACGCGGAAATTCGCCGAGGCGTATCCACCACGCGCTCAGCCGCAGAAACGGCAAAACCGTCAATACGATTGCCAGAAATCCGAACAGATAAAGAATTATCTTAACTGCAAATAACCACGCCGCGCCCTCTGCCATTCAATCAATCTTCCCGCTTTTCTCAAATCAAACTACGGTTAATATCTTAACATTAAATAAAATTCATTGACTTTCCGGAGCGTAAAATCTATCGTTAAATGGATACGAAATTCTTAAACTTTAGTTTGCCGCCCGGCGTCAAACAAACAGTCGTTTTATCCCGTTATAATTTTGAAGCAAGAAGGAGTTTAGAAGAGCATGCAAACTCGAAAGCTGATTTTGCTGAAACTTTCCGTCATCGGCTTAATCGCTATGGTCGCCGTAACCGGTTTTTTCGGTTTCTTTAATAGTTTTAATAAAGCCAGGGCTTCGGCGTCCGGTCCGACGCCGGGACACACCGGCGCGCCGAGCGAGGCTAACTGCACGGCTTGTCACAGCGACGCTCCGGTTAATTCGGGAACGGGCAGCGTCACCATCGCGGGCATTCCCGCCAACTATCGCCCGAACCAGCAAATTCCTATTACGGTCACGACCACGCAGGAAACGGGCGTCACTTTCGGTTTTCAATTGACGGCGGTCGACAGCCTGGGCAGAAACGCGGGCACTTTCACGCTGCCGCAGCAGAGTCCGCCGCAGATGCAGATAGTCGAAGGCATCATCAACGGCAACATCCGCCGCTACGTCGAGCACACGCTGGACGGAGTGGTGCCGACGCAGTTCGGCTTTAAGACCTGGAATTTTACGTGGACGGCGCCCAGCACGCGCGTCGGTCGCGTCGGTTTTTACGCGGCGGGCAACGGCGCCAACAGCGACGGCGGACCGAACGGCGATTATATCTACACGACTTCGCGCAGCGCTTTCGCCGGAACGCTGATTTCCAATTTCGACGGCGACACCAAATCCGACATCACGGTTTTTCGCCCGTCAGCCGGTTCCTGGTATAGCCTGAACAGCTCGAACGGTCAGTTTGTCGCCACCCAATTCGGAGCCAACGGCGATAAAATCGTGCCGGGCGATTACGACGGCGACGGCAAAGCCGATTTGGTCGTCTGGCGACCGACCGACGGCACGTGGTATCTGCTCAGAAGCCAAGCCGGCTTTACCGCCGTACAGTTCGGCGCGAACGGCGATATGCCGGTCAGCGGCGATTTTGACGGCGATTTGAAAACGGATTTAACCGTGTTTCGTCCTTCGACCGGCTCCTGGTACCGGATAAACAGCACCAATAATCAATTCGTCGCCACGCAGTTCGGCGCCAGCGGCGACAAACCGGCGCACGGCGATTACGACGCGGACGGCAAAACTGACATCGCGGTTTTTCGCCCGTCGAACGGTTACTGGTATATCCTGCGCAGCACGGACAGCCAGTTTCTGGCGATTCAATTCGGCACCAGCGGCGATAAGCCCGCGCCGGGCGATTATGACGGCGACGGCAGAACCGACCAGGTCGTTTTCCGCCCGTCGGACGGCGCTTGGTATCTGCTCAGAAGCACCGCCGGTTTCACCGCTTTCCAATTCGGCATCGCGAGCGACCGACCCGCACCAGCCGATTACGACGGCGACGGCAAAACCGATGTCGCCGTTTATCGCGACGGCGCGTGGTATATCCTGCCGAGCACGGGCGGCTTTATGGCGGTTAATTTCGGCGTCGCCGGCGACATCCCCGCGCCGTCGGGTTATATCGCGGAATAAAACCGGCAGAGCGCTCCTGAACGTCTGCCCGCCGGTCAGTAAACTGAGATTGATTAGGATTAGTTTAGACTTAATCCTAATCAATCTTTTTTCATTTAATTGTATCTATATCACACTTAATTAAATCGACAATACACTCGCACCGTCGCCGAACGCACCGGCAGCCGCGACGTTCGCACTCATTACCGCGGAGATTGCACTCGTGACCGCGCCGTTTACACTGGCAACCGCACGAATTACACTCGGAACTGCGACGATTACACAGGCGACTGCGGAGATTACACTCACTACCGCAGCATTTACAATGACGACCGCGCGGTTTACATTCGCGTCCGCACAATACACACTGACGATCGCACAATACACACTGGCGACCGCGAAAAATCTGCCGCACCGTGTTTCGACTTGATTTGCGCTCCGATTCTCGCCGGAAGCGGCAAAGCGAGCGGCAAAAGAAAAAGCGGAAAGTTTTTAACCTTCCGCTTTCGGCATTTTAATTAAGTTATGACTTGCCCGGCGTTCGATTTCGTTTCGTCACCGCCGGAAACAAGCGGCATTTTACCGCGCCGCCGTTGCCGCGCGTCCGCCGCCTTTAATGTTCATCTCGTTTAAAATCCAGCCCGCGCCGCCGAGTTTTTCCGTGACGAAAAGAACGTAGCGAATATCGACCGCAATCGTCCGACCGTAATCCGGGTCGAAGAAGATGTCGTTGCCCAAGCCTTCATAGTTGCCGTCAAAGACGATGCCGACCTGTTCGCCGTTGCCGTTCAGAATCGGGCTTCCCGAATTTCCGCCGATGATGTCGGTCGTCGCCAGAAAGTTGACCGGAACGCTGTCGCCGACGCCGTAGCGACCGAAATCGCGGCTGCGCTGAAGGTCTTTCAACTGCTGCGGAACGTTGAAAGGCTCTTCGCCCGTGTCTTTTTCAATCACGCCTTTCAAGGTCGTGAAAGCGGCGTAAGTGACGGCTTCGCGCGGGCGATAGCCGCGCACGTTGCCGTAGGTGAAACGCAGAGTCGCGTTCGCGTCCGGGTACGGTTTCGCGCCGCGCATCTCGCTCATTCCCTCGACATACAGATAACGCAGATTGCCGACTTCCTGGTTAAATTTACTCGTCCGCGCCGCGATTTGCGCCTGTTCCGCCGCCAGACTGCTCATAATCTCGACGATGTGCGGATATTTTTTGTTCAGCTCTTCAAACTTCATATCGTAAAGCTGAAAAATCTTTTGCGGCGTGTTGAAATCTTCTTTTTCCGCAATCATCTCGGCGAAAGTTTCTTCGGCGCTGCGGCGCTGTTTGCCCTGATAGCGGTTGAAAGCGTTTTCGACCGGCGCGAATTTCTGGTTGGCGGGCAGCTCGGCGATGGCGCGCAGAAAATATTTAATCATCTCGCGTTCCAGAACAGGCTCGCGATTCTGGAACGAGGAAGTAATCTCGCCGCGTTTTTCGTCGGTCAGTTTTTTTCCCTGCGCGACGGCATTGACGGCGTCGAAAACCTGTTTGAAAACCGGCATAATCGCCGTGTTCGGAAAAGTTCTCAACACGCGGTCGCGAGGCGCGGTCGCGTAATAAGTCGTGTAGAGATTATTGAATTTCGGCAAAAGCTCGCCGTATTTCGCCTTGCGCGCCGGGTTGGCTTCGACCCAGGCGGCAAATTTCGCTTCGTCGGCTTTGCGCTTGTTGATGATGTCGCCGCGCCGCATCGCCTGCACGCCGCCGTCATAAGCCTTGATTCCGTTGTTGATGCTGAAAATGTCGCCCTGCAATTTTATGCGTTTTTCCTCGTCGTCCTCGCCGATTTTCTGCAAAGCCGAGCTCTGGGCGGTCAGATAATCGACGATAAACGGAAAGTTGACGTTCTGCGAAAAATCGACCGCTCCGCTTTCGCGATAGCGCGTCGTGCCGCCCGGATAACCGAGCACGAAAACGAAATCGTTTTCCCTGACGCCATTGAGCGAAATGGTCAAAAACTTTTTCGGTTTAAAAGGAACGTTGTTCGGCGAATACTCGGCGCCCGAGCCGTCCGGCGCGACATAAGCGCGCAGAAAGGTGAAATCGCCCGTGTGGCGCGACCATTCGAAATTGTCCGGGTCGCCGCCGAAAAAGCCGATGTTCTTGGGCGGCGCGTAAACGACGCGGACGTCCTGAATCGACATCGTCTGATAGAGATAATAGAAATAACCGTTGTTAACCGACTGGATGCGGACGGTCGCGCCGCGCGGCGCTTTCGCCTGCTCGGCTTTCTGCAAATCGTCGAGATTTTTCTTGACGGCGAGGTCGCGCGCTTCGCCCGTCAAGGCGGACGCGCCCGCCCAGATTTTCGCGGTCACGTCTTCGACGCGCTGCGTCAGAACCAGATTGTAATCTTTTGCCGGAAGCTCGTCCGAGCGCGAATTGGCTTTGTAGCCGTTGGTCGCGTAATCCTTTTCCTTGGTCGAGGCGTGAACCAGCGCGTCGAAACCGACGTGGTGATTGGTCAGAATCAAACCGTCGGGCGAGACGAATTCGCCGGTGCCGAAGCCGCCCGCGTCGCTCATATTGACGCGGACAATCGCGTCGGCGAGACTGGTGCCGTTCGGATTATAAATATCGGTCGGCTTGATTCGCAAGCCTCTTTTCTGGAGCGGCAGCCTGACAATCTGGTCGGGCGTATACATTCCCTCGTCGGGAAAGGCGAACGAAACACTCGTCAGCACGACCGACATCAGCAAAACTAAGGACGCAAAAACATTTATTTTTGTGCGCATTATCTTTAAACCCTTCATTGTTAAAATTTTGAAAAACTTTTGTTTCTTTGATTTTACTCAAAACGTGAGAAAATGTCTTACCGGCTTTGATGCAAAATGAAAAAATGAGTTGATAAGACTCGATTTTCTCGTTTTTAAGCGTAAATTTTTCGCTGTTGCTCGCTCAAGACTTGGATTCCGAACGGTTCAAAGCGATTTAATTTTTCTTCTTGACATAAAATGTAAATAGGAATAATTTATGCAATGACCAGCAACAATTTCACGGTTGTTTAGCCTACGACCACAATACGCCGCAGACCGAACAGCCTTTCTGATTAGCTTTGAAAACGCTTCTTCAAGCAGAAAGGAACAAAAATGAAAAATAATCGAATAATCTGGGGAATAGTCGCGTTGACTGTTTTGATAACGGTAGCCGCAACACTGGGAACGCTGGACAGCCATAGCCAACAAAATTCTATAGGTCAATCACAGCCAACACCGACACCCGAAAGTCCTTTTGGGGATTTGAGCAAATATCCGATTGCGGACTACGATGCGCAGTTACCTGAGAATGCCGCAGAACGCGAAGAAAGAATAATAAAAAATAAACGCTATGATGTAAGTCTACCCGTAGCAAAGAATCCGCCTCCTGATATTACGGCAATTGGTGGTTATGATGTAGAGCCTTTATGCCCTGCCATTCCTTTTGCCGAGAGCAGGCTTATAGTCATTGGCGAGATAATAAACTCAAAGGCACTATTATCGAATGAAAAAAAGGGGATTTATTCGGAATATTCCGTGCGAATACAGACTATTCTCAAAGACGATAAACGGAAGAAATGGAAAGCCGGTGAAACTATTACTGTTGACAGAGCAGGTGGGTTGGTTCGCTATCCGAGTGGTCAGAAAGTGCTCTACTTCATAGAATGGCAGGCTTTGCCAAAAGTAAGCGGTCGGTATGTTTTTTTTCTCAGTAATGACGATGACCAAAACCCGAATTACAAAATGCTGACTGCATACGAACTGAAAAATGACAAAGTAACAGCTTTAGACCATCACGATGATTTCCGCGAATTTAACGGAATGAGCGAAACGGATTTTATTAAGCTCGTTTCAAGCAAAAATAATCGGAGGTGAGTTTTATGCAAAACATTTTTGATAAAGAGCGGCTCCTGCAAATGCTTATTATTCTAGCCTGTTTGATTATTTTGACGCTTCGATTTTCGTCCGTAGATTCAATTGCCCAAACCTCTTGCCTGCCGAACAAGCCGCCTCTAATCAGCTACCCACCGAATCCGCAGTATCATGCCTGGACTCAATATAAAAATATCTCGGTTGTAATCTTTGACAGGTCGATTAGTCAACCTACGAGCGCAGATGAATTTAATGCAATCGACGCAGCTATCAGGGATTGGAACAATGTCAAAGTTTCGGGTTGTTCAAATGTTACCTTCAATTATGCAGAACGCGCGGGCAGACCTTGGAATCCTACAGAGATACCTCCCGATGACACAATATATGTTGTAAGAACGACAGACCGAAGCGGTCAATGGGTTCCATTTTTCAATTCTTCCGGGGTCAAATCCGGCTTGGTCTATATGCGTATTGATTACAATCTCCAGACCAGGAGCCTGCAACAACG
>DASVRL010000131.1:0-30557 GCA_036388635.1 Pyrinomonadaceae bacterium | reverse complement strand
GTGCTCTGCTAAAATCTTTCTTACTTGCTTATCGCCAAATTCGTTGGCGTCGAAGGCGAGCATTGAGAGATGCTGCGACGCGCCGGGCGCGGCGACCGAATACAGAATCGATTTCGAAAAATCCTTGCTGAAGAAAATTCCGTCTTCTTCAAGCCGTAAAACCTCGGAAATCTGCAAAACGGGCGCAAGCGATTTGATACGGCGAGCCTGCGACGGCTTCAGGCGTCCTTTTTCAACCCAGTGAGCCAGAGCCGGATTGACGCGGCTTGCCCACAGCTCGACCGTTTCGGAATAACTGCGCCGCGCGGCATCGATGCCGCGCGGCGTGATGCTTAATTTTTTTTCTTCGGCTTCGCTAACAGCTTTTTTTAATGCGTGCATCGCGGCTGTTTGCAGCTCGATTTCAAAGCCGCCGACAATTTTTCGCGATTTGCTGACGGAGGATTGAAATTCGGCGACTTCCCGCTCGTTTTCAAAGATAACGGTCAGCGGCGCAACGACGCCTCCGCCGCGAGCGACAAAAACCGCTCCGTACTCTTTGAGCAATCTTTGCCCGACCGCGTCGCTCGGAAAAACGAAATTTTCGGGCAGATTCTCGAAAAACAATTTCGACGCCTCTTTATCTGCGGTTGTGACATCCGGCATTAATTTATTTGATTCAAATAAAAATCTTGTGGTTATTATTTTTACCTTCTACAATTTATCTTATGAAATGGTTCGGGCAAATTATCAAAAGAATTTTTCTGGTGATTTATTTACTGGCGCTACACGCTTTTGCCGGTTTTTTTATTTATGAAAAATTTATCGTCGGTTATATTTACCCGGATAATTCATCTCTGGCTGATGTCAAAGTCAAAACCGAAGAGACGCCCGTTCCGTCGCCGCTTCCCGTGCCTTCGATTGTCGATGTGAATGTCAACGCGGTCGATAATGCCAACATCAATACCGAAACGAATATTAATACAAACGCCAATCAAATTTCCAATCAGAACAGCGCGGCGTCTCCCGCCCCGGCGGGCGCTCTGATGATTCCGGTCGCCGGCATCAGGCGCGAGCAACTGACCGACACTTTTGCGGCTTCGCGCTCCGGCGGGCGCGTTCACGACGCTATCGACATTATGGCTCCGGCGGGAACTCCGGTTATCGCCGCGGCGGACGGCGAAATCGCCAAGTTTTTTGACAGCAAGCTCGGCGGCATCACCATCTATCAATACAGCGCCGACAAAAAGTATGTTTATTATTATGCTCACCTGCAAAAACGCGCCGACAATCTCAGGGAAAAAGATTTTGTCAAACAGGGCACCGTTATCGGCTACGTCGGTGATACGGGCAACTCCGGAGCGGGAAATTATCACCTGCATTTTTCAATTTCGATTCCCAACGACCCGGCGCGCTACTTCGAAGGCAATTATATAAACCCGTTTCCGCTGCTCAGAAACGGCATCGAAGCCAGACTGAACTGAAAACTGAAAATTGAGAACTGACGAACCGAGAGCTGAAAACCATTCCCGGTTTTCAGTTCTTTCGGTAAAGGTATAATTTTTGCTTTACGCTTACTGTCGAAAACATTGTGCATCAAAACAAGGCATAAATTACGAAAACAGAAAAGAATTTTATGGCTATGAAATTATATCAATCGAAAATATTCGCGCTATTTTTCACCTTGACTTTACTTAGTTTTTACGGCTGCGCGCCGCCGCAGCAAGGCAATACGAATACCGCCGCCAACATAAACACGAATCCGGAAAATACGACCGTCGCGATGAATACCAACGTCGCCAAACCGGCGGAAAACACGGAAGTCGCGCTGGCAATGCCGGTTACTCTGCCGGTTCTGGACGCGATGTTCAGCGACGAGCAGTTTGCCGCCGAGCTGAAGACGAAACTGCAATTGTCCGACGAGCAAATCGGGAAATTAAAACAGGTTTCGGGCGAAGCCGTCGGGAATCTGAGCGATGAAGAAACCGATAATTATTCGGGCTCGACGCGCGCCGAAACGGAACGCGCCAACAAAGAAATTCGCCAGCTGCTGGGCGAAGAAAAAGCCAATAGATTTTTTGAATTGGTGCGCCAGCGCTGGGAAGGCGGCGAAAGCGAAACGGGCACGACTACAGCGGCGGCGGCGAAACCGAATGCGCTGCCGACCGATTCGCGGATCGTCGTCAACGCTCCGGCATACCGGATGGACGTTTTTCAGGACGGAAAACTCGTCAAAACTTACAAAGTCGGTATCGGCTACCCGGAATTCCCGCTGCCGAAAGGCATCCGCAAGGCGAGCAATATTATCTTTAATCCGACCTGGACGCCGCCCGACGAGCCCTGGGTGAAAGGCAAAGTCCAGCCCGGAAAAAAAGTCGAAGCCGGAAGCAAATTGAATCCTCTGGGACCGATTAAAATTCCCATCGGCTTGCCGTCGCTGATACACGGCGGAAAATCGGCGGCTCGGCTCGGCAATTTCGCCTCGCACGGCTGCGTCGGTCTGACGAACTCGCAGGTCAAAGATTTTGCGCTGGAACTGGCAAAGCTGAGCGGAACCGAATTAACGCCGCAGACGGTTGCCGGCTACGAAAAACAAAAAACGGAAACCAAAGACGTCAAGCTCAAAACTCCGGTTCAGGTCGAGCTTCGTTACGAAACCATCGTCGTCGAAAACGGCGTTTTGAAAATTTACCGCGACGTTTACGAGCGCGGAACGAACACGGAAGAAAACCTGCGCCGCGTGCTCGACGTTTACGGCGTCTCGCTCGACAGCCTGAACGCGCAGGACCGCGAAAATATCCTGAACGGATTGCGGCAGATGGCTTTCGACGCTCAGGGAAATCCGGTTGACGCGAGCAATAATTCGAACACCGGCAATGCGAATTCCAATACCGGCGCCTCGAATAATAAAAATAAAAATTCGAATTCAAACAGCGGCGCGGTCACCAAAAATACAAAGGGCAAAAAGGAAGTTACCTTCCAGATTGCCCAGCTGCAAGGCAAAGGTTATCCGGCGCCGGTAAATTTGGTCAGTCAGTAGTCAGAGGAAAATAATCGAAGGAAAAAGTCAGCGGCTTGATTTGATAGCCGCTGACTTTTTTTATGAATTTTTATCGATGTTCGCTTTCAGATTCGGTATCCAGAATTTTTGCCCGCCGAAAAAAACCGCCCTTAATCCTTTCGCGGGAAGCTCGGTTTCTTTTAGCCCGAGATAAGTAAAATGCGGCAAATCGCTCTGCACCGTCTGAAACCAGCCGTGCTGCGCTAAAATTTCACGCACCGCCGGATTGGCGAATTGCTCGACGTCGAGCGCCAGCATAAAAAGGTGCTGCGAAGCGCCGGGCGCGGCGACCGAATACAGAATCGATTTCGAAAAATCCGTGCTGAAAAACCAGCCTCTGCTTTCCCATTCCAGAACTTTTGCCACCTGCTGCTGTACCGGCAGGCTTCTTACGCGTTCGGCTTCCTGCCGCGAAATTTTTCTTTTTCCGACCCAGTGTTTAAGCCCCGGAGAAAACCGCGAATCCCAGAGTCTCTGCGTATCGGTGTAAGAACGCCTGGCGGCGATTGAGCCGCCGCGCGGCGTGATTTTAAGATTGCGTTTCGCCGCTTCCCGGCGCGCCTTGAGCAAATCTTCCATCGCTTCTTCCTGAAGCGTTATCGTTGTGCCGTCAATGGTTTCGGTCTTCGCCGCAGCCGAATTTTGATAAGTCGAAACTTCCTGTTCATTTAGAAAAATACATTTTCGGGGAAATTCCACTTCCTCGGCGACAAAAATCGCGCCGTAATCGGCGAAAACCCGGCGGGCAACCGTGTCCGTATCAATCGAACAAATTTCCGCCAGTTCTACACCTTTGGTCTTTATCTGCTGCCCGTTTTTTGTGACAATCTTTTGAAAATCGTCAAGCTTTTTCTGTAGAATCGCGCGAAAATCCGGCGTCTCCGCGAGACTTTTTTGCGAATGCACTTCCAGTAATTGAACGCCAAGGAACAATAACAACAGCGAAAATATTCTAATTTTATGTGATTTCATCGGCTAGGATTCGACACCAGCTATTATAAGTATTTTTCCGCAAAAAGCCAGAGATTTTTCAGCCTTCGCAGATTACTTTTTCCCGGCGAAACTATTTGAACCTCATCAAACTTTGCGCCGGAAATGAGACGCGCGAGACTGCCTGAAATTGCGAAAGATTAAAATAAAGAGTTTTTGATTCGAGCCGGAAAATAAGCAAACGGCGCAGCGGGTAAAAATTTAATCGGCGAAACAAGTATTATTTCGCGGCGGCGAGCGGCGAAGTTTTTCTTCTTTATACTGATTTCGACAGCCGTTATATGAAAGGACTAAAGACAATGTGCAGCGAATTTAAAAGCGGAATTCACATATAAACCGGCTTGAAACCGGCGCTTATACCGCAAATATCCGCGCCGGTCGGAAGACGGCGGCGAAGATGAATTTACGCGAATGCTTTGCGGAATATTTAATTGTTTATTGTTTCCACCCGCGTTTTATTCTCACGATACTTTTATCGAATCCATCTCGGATATCGAATCCGCCTCAGCCGAGTCCTTTTCCTGACCCGCGCGGGGCAGAAACAGCGAAACCAGCAGCGCGAGCGCTGCCAGCACCGTTCCGACCCAGAAAACGCGGTGAATCGCGCTTGCCATCGCCGAGCGCAAAACTTCCAGCGTCGCGGGCGAAACGTCAGCCTGCGCCTGCGGCTCGATTAAAGCGTTCGGATTGGCGGCAAATTCGGCGGCTTGTTCGATCGTGATGGCGGCATTTTCGCTTTGTGCCGCATAATTTAGCTGCGCCGCCAGCCCGGCGGAAAGCACCGCGCCCATTATCGCCACGCCGACCGCGCCGCCGATGGAGCGCGAGAATTGATTGAGCGAAGTAGCGACGCCGAGCTCGGTTCGTTTGACGGCGTGCTGCGAGGCAATCAGCAGCGTCAGCATCGTCAAGCCGAGTCCCGCGCCGATTAAAACCAAATCGACATACAGCCAGAAGCGCGCCGTTTCGCGCTCGAACAGCGACAGGAAAACGAAACCGATGGTCAGAAAAACGAAGCCGACAATACTAATCGAGCGATAACCGACGCGCAGCAGCAGATGCCCGCCGACGACCGACATTCCGACCCAGCTGAGCATTAGCGGCGTTAACAATGAACCGGCTTCGGTCGCGGTCGAGCCGAGCGCGCCCTGCGCGAAAAGCGGCACAAAGGAAATCGCGCCGAACATCGCCACGCCCGCCAGAAAACCGGCGTAGATGGAAACGGCGACCGTCCGGTTGCGAAAAAGCCGAAACGGAATTATCGGGTCGGCAGCGCGGCGCTCGACCCAGACGAAAATCGCCATCAAAACCGCAAAAGCGGCAAAAAACGCGAGATTTCGCGGAGAGACTAAAGCCGCGAAACCGGTTCCGCCTTCGACCAAGCCGAGCATCAGCAAAGTAATCGCCGCCATCAGAAGCGTCGCGCCCGCGTAATCAATCGCCGGACGCGTGTGAACTTTCGGTTCTTTCAGAGCTATCCCGATAATCGCCGCCGCCGCCAAACCGACCGGCAGATTGATATAAAAAACCCAGCGCCACGACAATTGGTCGGTGATAAATCCGCCGACAATCGGACCGACGACGCTGGAAAATCCCCACACGCCGCTGAACAAAGCCTGCATCCGCGCGCGTTCGGACAACGTGAAAATATCGCCGATAATCGTCATTCCCAAAGGAATCAGCGCGCCCGCGCCAAGCCCTTGAATCGCGCGGAAGACGATCAACTGCTCCATCGAAGCGGAAACGCCCGACAGCATCGAGCCGAGCAGAAAAACGCCGATGCCGATTTGATAAAGCAGGCGCCTGCCGTATAAATCCGAGAGCTTTCCCCAAACGGGAACGGTTACGGTCGAGGTGATTAAATACGCGGAAAACACCCAGCTATAATGATTTAAACCGCCGAGCGAAGCGATAACGGTCGGCATCGCCGTGCCGACGACGGTGGCTTCCAGCGCGGCGAGAAACATTCCCGTCATCACGCCGATGGTCACCGCCCAGCGGCGGCGCGATGTCATTTCCAGAGTCGGCTTTTCCTGCCGCTCGCCGAAAGTTCTGGTTTCTGAAACTTCTTCCATTTTTCCCCTTGGCAATTTATTCGCTGCTTCTACTTTACTGAAAAATTTGATGTATAAAAAGTTTGCCTGAAAATCCGGAAAAATTCGGTTCGCCGGCGAACCGAAAACAAAAACCGCGCGGCTTGTGTTAAAATTAGAGCCGGAAACAAGGAGGAAAAATGACGGAAAAAGACGACATTCTTCAGGAAGAAGATTTAACCGCAGAAAATCTAAAAGGCGCGGGGCAGAGAATTATAGGCAATCTCGAAATCATCGGCGGCATTATCACCGGCGACCCCGTAACCACTGCCGAAGGCGAATTTAACGACAGCGTCGGCAAAGCCCACCAGGACAGCGCGCGAATTCTGACGGAAACCGAACACGAAGAGTCATAAACGCAAAACGCAAAGTGCCAAATGCCGAATAATTTTGAATTTTGAGTTCCGAATTGAATTTTACATTTTGCATTTTCGCCGTTTTGCATTAATTATGGAGCCTTTAGCCAGCAGAATCAGACCTTTGACGCTCGACGAATTCGTCGGGCAGAAGCATCTCGTCGGCGAGGGCAAGCCCTTGCGCATCGCCATCGAACAGGGTCACGTTTTTTCGTTTATTCTGTGGGGCACGCCCGGAACGGGCAAAACGACGCTGGCGCGGATGTATGCCAGCGCGATTCACGCCGACTTTTACGAGCTTTCCGCCGTTTCCGCCGGCAAAGATGATATTCGCAAAATCATTAACAAGCCGCGCTCAGAAGCTAGCCCGCGCGTGCTTTTTCTCGACGAGATTCATCGTTTCAATAAAGCTCAGCAGGATTTTCTACTGCCGTTTGTCGAATCGGGCGAGCTGGTTTTAATCGGCGCGACGACCGAAAATCCGAGCTTTGAAGTCATCCCGGCGCTGCTTTCGCGCCTGCGCGTTTTCGTCCTCGAAGAACTGACCGATGCGGATATGGCGGAAATCATCGACCGCACCGGCTACGAATTAGACCGGGAAGCAAAAGATTGGCTGGTGGCAATGGCAAACGGCGACGCGCGCCAGGCTATCACGATGATTGAAAACACGGTGCGGTTTTACGAAAAAATCACGGTCGAAACCTTACAGGACACTTTGCAGGCGAAATTCCTGCGCTACGACAAAAAGGGCGAGGAGCATTACAACGTTATCAGCGCTTTTATCAAGTCGATGCGCGCCAGCCAGCCGGACGCGGCGATTTATTATCTGGCAAGGATGATTGACGCGGGCGAAGACCCGAAATTTATCGCGCGCCGGATGGTGATTTTCGCTTCCGAAGATATCGGGCTGGCGCAGCCGACCGCGCTGGTCGTCGCCAACGCCGTTTTTCGCGCGGTCGAAACCGTCGGCTTGCCGGAAGCCGGCATCAATCTCGCACACGGCGTCGCGTACCTGTCGAACTGCCCGAAAGACAAAAGCGCTTATAACGCTTATATGGAAGCTCTGGAAGACGCGTCAAAATACGGGAATCTGCCCGTGCCTCTAAAGCTTCGCAACGCGCCGACCAAGTTGATGAAACAACTCGATTACGGCAAAGGCTACGAAAAATACACGAAAGAAGACTTACTGCCGTCAAAGCTGAAAGGCAGAAAATACCTGAAACCGAACAAATCCTGAAAATATCGTTCCGCCCAGCCAAACATTCAATTGCCGCTCAGATAGAGACAGTTGTATTTGATTCAGCAACAATTGAACGCCGCGCAAGTTAACTCTTGATTTTGAGCTTGCAGAAACAAAGCATTTTACCTTAGACCGATCAGGTAAGTTTCAGCCGAAAAACTTTATACGGCGGCGTCCGCTTGTCTGCATCACCATTGAAAGCCGGCATTAAATGAAACTGCGACGCTGAGAAGAGCAAATCACCATCGTGGCTCATCGTGATGGTGTCGGGCCACAGAAAATCGACTGCCCTGGCAAAGACCTCAATCCGCCCGTCCGGGCGCAGCACCTTTATCGCATTCCATTCGAGCGAGGTCAGGTAGAGATTTCCTTGCGCGTCAAACTCAAGTCCGTCCGTCGGCTCCGTCACCGCCACGCGCTCGACGAGATTTCCGAGCGCCTCGGACGACAGCGACTCATCCAGCAGCGCGGTGATCGGCACGCGGTAGAGCGTCCGGCCGACGAGCGCCTTATAATACACGTACTCGCGCGCCGGGTCGATGGCAATTCCGTCGGAGTGAACCTGAGGCGTCGTGTTATCGGCAAACTTCCACGGGCGACCGCCTATCACCGGTTCGACGTCCGGCTCCGCCTTGGTAGAGGCGTGATTTTCGAGCAGGCGCCGCGCCGCGCCGGTCGTAAGGTTCAGGACGACAATAGAGCCGAGACCGGAATCGCTCATAAAGGCAAAACCATGCGCGAAACGAACGTCGTTCAGATATGACTTCGTCGGCGCGCTCTCGTTATCAAAGTGATAGACGCGCTCAATCTCGTTTGTCGTAAGATTCACTTTGAGCAGCTTCGGGCCGCCTGGGACGACGGCTTGAAAGCCGGGAGATGCCGGGTCCAGAATCCAGAGCGCATCCTCCTCATCGACGACGACGCTTTGCACACAGACGAAATGGTCTCGGGCGGATTCTCCCGGTGTTTTGTCCCAGACGTTGATGGACTCATTCGGATACGGCACGAGCGAGCCGTCCGCGGCGACCTCCGCGACCGACGGCGTAGGCTCGTCGACCCACCTGGGAAAATTAACGAAGATGCGGCCGGTCTTTGATATAGTGACGCCTGCGATTTGTTTCGGCGTGTGTGCGGCGACGTCGTAATAGCCTTCGCCCCTCAGCCATTGAAGCAAGCCCGGAGGGTCATTCATGACCGCCTTGGGATCGAACATAGGCCAGATATAGGCAATTCCTTCGCCGTCGAGCCGAAAGAAGTTGTGCAGCGTATATTGAACGCCCTTTGTAGTCGTCATCTGCCACACGCCGCTCGCGGTCGGAAAGTCGACGGCGGTCGAAAGTATGTTCACCGATGAAACACGCGTCGAAACACCGGTCACGAATTTTACAACCTCCTCACGCCCATTCATGGTGATGCCGCTGATTGGGCTGAGAAATTGAATTTGCGAAGAAAACTGCACTTGGGAAAAATCGCCGGTCCCGAAAGCCCGGAAGTAGGTCTCGATGATGCTGCGATACGTTTCTTTGTCCAATTCCTGAGTACTCACGGTAAATGTCCTCCTGATTTGCTGATGAAAACAAAATCGTTGATATAAGGAAATATTTATGCTTCCGAAGCCGGAACGATTGTAAACGGTTTACCGGCAAGCTGGTTTGCGTCTTATCTCAAAGAGATTTTTTCATCCCGGCATTATATTGAAAAAACGTTTCCACGTAAAAAGAAAGTCTAGATTTTACTCTTTTTATAAAAAAATTCAAAGAAAAATTATTAGCGGTTTTTATCGTTTCGCGCGATGTGCGAACTGAATCGAGATAGCCTTTGCGAACCATTTCAAAATCAGTATGGGCAGCGGCGACAAAAATATATGACCGATTCATATGCTTTCCGCATTTAGCAAACTCGGCGCAGCCGTCGATTACTCTGACGCCGGCATCCGGCGTTTTCTTCGTGCGGGAATGCGAGTTTCTGCCCTTTTTTTCATAAAAACTTGCCTTTTTGCACGAATCGAACGAAAATCCTTGCGTTGAAGATTTCCATTCGACTTTCCGAAAATATCTGATATTTTTCTTCTGAAAAACAGCGTTATCTTTTCTCCGAAAAATTCACATACCAGATGAAAGCGCAAAAAAGAGCGGGATAACTCGTATAAATCTTAGAAAGGAGAGAACAATGTCACCAAAAAAAACGGAAAATAAACCTGACAGTTTATTTTCGTTCAATTCCGCCGGAGATTATCTGCCGTGGCTGTTGATGTCGGGCGCGGTCGTCGTGATGGTTTTCCAGCTTTTTTATCAGGGCAGAGTCTGGTGGTGCAGGAACGACGCTTACACGCTCTGGTCAGGCGCGGTTTTGAGCCGTCACAATTCGCAGCATTTGTTTGACCCTTACACTTTGACGCACATTCTGCACGGCGTTTTGTATTTCTGGATAGCGACGCTCATTTTCCGCCGGATGCCGCTTGTCTGGCGTTTGTTTTTAGCGATTCTGGTCGAATGTTCGTGGGAAGTTTTGGAAAACACGAATATGGTCATCGAGCGTTATCGCGCGGTGACGATTTCGCTCGATTATTTCGGCGATTCAATCGCCAATTCGCTCGGCGACGTTTTAAGCTGCACGATCGGCTTTCTGATAGCGCAAAAGATTAAGCTCTGGTGGTCGCTCGCGTTTTTTATAATTACGGAATTAATTCTGCTTTTCTGGATTCACGATAGCCTTCTGCTGAATATCGTGATGCTCGTTTACCCGATCGAAGCGGTGAAAACGTGGCAGATGAACCTTTAATAACCGATAGTTGATAACTGATAGTTTGTTCTTTTACTATCAGTTATCAACTATCAGTTTATTTCACGTCGATGTTATTAACCGTCAGCGTCGTTCCGGTCGCGCGCTGGAAAGCGGCAACCGCTTTGTTTAAATCGGTTTGCGCCTGCAATTCCCTGCCGCGCGCGGCGATTAATTCATTTTGCCGCTGCAAAACCAGAAAGACGGTGGTCGTTCCGGCGCGAAACTGTCGCTGCTCGCTTTCGTAAAGCTGCTCGGCGGAACCGCGGGCGGAAGCGGCGGAGGCGAGACGCGCTTCGGCGGAACGCAAAGCCTGCAAAGCGTTGCGCACCTCGGCTTCGATAAGCTGTTCCTGCTGCAAGCGCTGATTCTGAAGACGATTTCCTTCCGCCAGCGAACGTCCGAGCTCGGCTTCGGCGACGCGGTTTCCGAACGGCAGCGAAACCCTGACGCCAACGCGATAAGTCGGATAGCGCGCCGTCAGCAAATCGGTAATCGAGCTGAACTGACCGCCGACCAGACTGGACGGCGGCGAAGTCGTCGTCGTAGTCGGCGGAATGACGAGCGGCGGCAAGCCCTGACCTGCGGAAAGCTGGTTGATGCGCGCCAGCAAATCGGGATTAATCGTGCCGGACTCGCGCGTGATTTCATTCGCCGTTCCCGCCAAGCCGTTCGCCGTGTAGTTGGCGATTAAATCAACCTGCGGCTTGGTCTGGTCGCGGTAAAAGCGCGTATTGATTTGGTTGATTTCCGCGTTGGTTTGAAGTTGCTGTAATTCCAGGCGATTGCGAATCGCGTCGCCGACCGCCGCCTCCAGCGGAACGCGCGGCGCTTCGATTTCGACCGGCGTTACCGGCGTTAAGGAACGAATCCAGATGTCGGAAGTTCTTTCCTTCAACATCAAAGTTTTCAGCGTGTTTTCCGCCCGCGTCACGTCCTGCTGCGCCGTGTAAACGCCTTGTTCGAATGTCGTAATCTGCGTGTTCGAGGCGATAATCTCAATCGGCGCGAGAACGCCTTTGGCGACCAGACGCTGGTTGCTTTCCAATTGCGTCCGCGCCTGTTTGACCGCGTCAATCTGCACCTGCAAATTTCTGAGCGAGTAAACCAAATCCCAATACGCCTGCTCGACCTGATTGACGACTTCAATCACGCGCTGGCGAAACTGCGAATCCGACAAAGACAGATTTTTCTTGGCGATTTCGATATTGCGGCGATTGATGTCGAACCGCAGCCCGCGCCACAGCGGCTGCGTATAAGTCAGGCTGAAAGAGCTCGGAAACTGCGGGTTGAGCAACGCGTTCTGGTTGTTGCTGGTCGTCCGCGAAGTGTTGAAATCCGCGCTGTATGAACCGCCCGCAAACGGAACTAACCCGGTCGCGCCCAAATTCGTCGCAAAACTGCTTTGCGTAATCGAGCCGCTCGAACCGGCGCCGCCGATGGTCGAAGCCGTCGGCGTCGTGCGCCGCTCGTAATAGCTTTCGCCCGCCAGAAGCGGGTCGTAAACGCCGCGCGCCGCGCGCAGATTAAATTCGGCAATCTGCACGTCGATGCGCGAGCTGTCCACGTCGTTATTGTTTTGCAGCGCGAGCCGGATGGCTTCGTCAAGCGTCAGCGGAAGCTGGTTCATCACGTCGACGCCGACGCGCTCCGCCGAAGGCAGAGGTCGCAGCGGCGCTTCGAAATTCGGCGCTACCGGCGGCGGCTCGGTCGGCAAATCGGTCGGCGGCACGGTGTTCGAATCGCCGACGTTTTGTCCGGGCGTTTGTATCGGCGTCTGCGGCGACGTATTCTGCGGCGGCTGATTGTTTCGCTGCTGCTCGGGCGTCGTGTTCTGCGGAGGTGGCGGCGTTGCCGTCGTGACCGGCGGGCGGCTCGGCGGCTGAGGCTGAGGCAGCGTTTGCGGCTGCGTATTTTGCGCCTTTACCGGCGAGACGACCGTCATCAAAGCGAGCCACAAAATCACTAAAGCCGAGCTTTTGAATAAAAATCTGAATTTATGAAAACGAATACTCATAACTAAATCTTTTCACCTATGCGCCATCGGCGAAATCTTCCCTTTTTCGTGGAGTTTTATCGGTCACGGTCGCATCTTTCCGGCGTCTGAACGCGCCCGAAACCGCGCCCGCGAAGCGGTCATAAACCGGGCGCACATACGCCGCCGTCAAGCCGCTAAATCGGTTGCGCGCGCGCTGCCAGACGGTCGATTCCTGAGCGTCGTCAAACAGCGAGTAGAAAACCGGAACTGCCAAAAGCGTCAAAAGCAGACATAAGCTCTGACCGCCGACGACCAGAATTCCGATCGAGCGATTGGTCGCCGCGCCCGCGCCGCTGCCCAGAATGAGCGGAATCATACCGGCGACCAGCGCGATGGTCGTCATCAGAATCGGACGCAGGCGGTCTTTATTTGCCTGGATAATCGCGTCGTAACGGTTCATTCCTTTCGCGCGCAAGCCGTTCGTGTGGTCAATCTGCAAAATCGCGTTTTTCTTGACGATGCCGAAAAGAAGCAGAATGCCGAGCGCCGAGAAAATATTCAGCGTCTGTCCGGCAATCAGCGTCGAAACGAGCGCAAACGGAATCGAAAGCGGCAAGGTTAAAAGAATCGTAATCGGGTGAATAAACGATTCGAACTGCGCCGCCAGAATCAGATACATAAAAACGAACGAAAGCAGAAACGCCAGCAGAAACGCGTCGTAGGCGCGCTGCAATTCCTGCGATTGTCCGGTGACGCCGGTGCGGTATTCCTGCGGCATATTCAGCGACGCGGCGTGCTGCTGAAGTTTCGCCAGCGCGTCCGATTCCGAAGCGTTCGGCGGCAGGCTCGCGGAAATCGTGACCTGACGCTGGCGATTCAGACGATTAATCGAAGCCGGGCTTAAACCTTCTTCGAGCCGCACCAGCTTTTCCAAACCGACGGTTCCCGCGCCGTTGGTCGAAGCGACGGTGAAATACTGCAAATTATTGCGCGAGCGGCGAAATTCCTCGTCAGCCTGCACGACGACGTCGTACTGGTCTGAGCCTTCCGCAAATGTGGAAACGCGCTGCCCGGCAGACAAAATATTTATCGCCGTTGCCACGTCGCCGGCTTCGACGCCCAAATCAGCCGCTTTGGCGCGGTCGATTAAAACTCGAATTTCCGGGCTGCCGAGTTCGAGCGAACGGTCGGCGTCGCGGAAGGTTTCGTCCGCGCGCAGTTTTTCGACCAGTTGGTCGGAGTATTGGTCCAGCTTTTGAATATCCGGTCCGGCGATGTAAAAACCGACGCCCGAACCGCCGCGACCCAAACCGAGACTCGAACCGATTGAGGATGCGCCCGAAACGTTTACGCGATAATCCTTCGACTGGTATCTTCTGACTAATCCGCGCGTCCGGTTGATTAAATCGGCTTGCGAGAATTTACGTTCGCTGACCGGCGCGAGAGCCACGTTAATCGAACCCGCATTGCTCGAACCGCCGCCGCCGCCGCCGAAACCGCCGGCGAGCACGACCGTGTTCTGCACGCCCGGAATCTGCTGCCGGATGTCGCGCGAAATGCGGTCGAGAATGCTTTGCGTGGCGGCGAGGCTCGTCCCTTGCGGACCGCGCACGGAAACCTGAAAAGCAGATTCGTCTTCGTCCGGCAGAAAAGCCATCCCGACCAGTTTAAAGAGCGGGTAAATCGAAACGACCACCAGGATACAAATCCCGACTATCGCCCAGCGATGCCGCATCGAGAGCTTCAGCAGCCACATATAAATGCCTTCGACTTTGCTGTAAAACCAGGAATCCTTGCTGTCTTTTTCGGTTTCGTCTTTCCGCTGCTCGACCAAAGATGCGGTATTCGATTCCGCGCCGCGCAGGATTTCGTGACTGCCGTGTTCCTCGGACTGCGCCAATTCCGCATCGCGCTGTTCGCCCAAATCTTTTTCCCTGTGCGGCTTAATCCAGCGCGCCGCCAGCATCGGCGTCAAGGTAAACGAAACAATCAGGCTGACGGCGATCGCCGCCGCCGAAGTCAGACCGAACGAGGACATAAAACGCCCGACGATGCCGGTCATAAATCCGACCGGAATAAACACGGCGAGAAGCGAAAGCGTCGTCGCCAGCACGGGCAAACCGATTTCACGCGTTCCCTCAATCGCGGCTTGAAAAGGATTCATTCCCTTTTCCTCGACAAAGCGATAGATGTTTTCCAAAACGACGATCGCGTCGTCAATCACGATGCCGACCATCAGGGTCAGAGCGAGCATCGTCATCTGATTGAGCGAATAGCCGAGCGCGGCGATGATGGCGAAAGACGCGATAATCGAAGTCGGAATCGCCAGCGCCGCAATCAGCGTCGAGCGGAAGTTCCACAAAAACAGGAACACGACCGCCGCCGCCAGCAGCCCGCCGATAATCAAGTGTTCTTCGATGGCGTGCAGCGAGTTTTCGATAAATTCCGATTGGTCGCGCGTGATGGCGATGTTCAAATCCTTCGGCAGCGTCGGCTGAATCTCCGCCATTCTTTCTTTGACGCCCGCGATAAGCGCGATGGTGTTCGAGCCGGATTGCTTGCGAATGGCGACGGAAACCGACGGGACGCTGTTAAGCGAAGCCGCCGTCGTCGGGTCGACGCCCGCATCTTCGATGCGCCCGACATCTTTGATTTTTATCGGGTAACCGTTGCGCGTCGTGACGACGATATCGTTAAACTCTTCGACTTTAGTAATTTTGCTGAGCGTTCGGAGCGCCGTCGTGCGGGCGCCTTCCTGCACCGAGCCGCCCGGCGATTCGGTGTTTTGCGCGCGCACGGCGCTGACGACCTGCGTCACCGAAAGATTGTAGGCGCGCAGGCGGTCGGGATTAATATAAATTTTTATTTCGCGGTCGCGCGCGCCGAAAATCTGGATTTCGCCGACGCCCTCGGCGTTTTCAATCCGCTCGACGATTTGGTTCTGCACCAAATCCGTCAGCTCGACGATGGAGCGCGGCGCGCTGACCGTGTAAATCAAAACCGGCTGCGAATCCGGGTCGGATTTGCGAACGGTCGGCGGGTCAGCGGTTTCCGGCAGGCGGTTGAGAATGCCGCTCAATTTTTGCTGGATTTCCTGATAAGCCTGGTCGGGGTCTTTATCGAGGTTGAACGTGAGCGTCACGTTCGAGCGTCCCTGCGACGAGTTCGAGCGCATTTCCTCGATGCCGGGAACGGTATTGACCGCGCCTTCAATGATGTCGGTTATCTCGGTTTCCATCTGCTCGGGCGCCGCGCCCGGATTGGAAGTCGAAACCGAAATGGTCGGCAAATCAATTTTCGGAAAGCGGTCGACGCCGAGCGTAAAAAAACTAAAACCGCCGACGACCGTTAAAAGCAAAACGATGACCGTGGCAAAAACCGGACGGTGAACACAAACTTCGGCTAACCATTGCATAAAATATTTCCCTTACCCTTGCGCTTGAATCTCCACGCGCGCGCCTTCGTAAAGCTGGTCTAAATTGCTGACGGCAATCGTCTCGTCGGCATTGACGCCGGTTAAAATCTGCACCATATCGCCTTCTTCCGTGCCTAATTGGACGACGCGCAGCTTGGCGACGTTTTCCTGAATAACGAAAACGCGAAAAGACTGCGTCGTCTGGTCGTTGACGACGGCGGTGCGCGGCACGAAAACGCCCGCGCTGCCGCCTTCTCTGACAATTCGCGCGGTGGCAAACATTCCCGAGCGCAAAGCGTTGTCGCCGTTTTCAATCGAGGCTTCGATGATTGCCGCCCGCGAAGTCGGGTCGATCGCCGGATTGACCGCCGTCACGGTTCCGCCGAATTTGCGGTCTTTGTAGGCATCGACTTCGAGCGCGACGGCTTTGCCGATGGTCACGTACGGCACGTCGGCTTCGGCGACCTGCATCTGCAATTTAATCGGGTTGGCGCGCAAAACCGTCGCGATGATTGACGCCGACGAAACATATTCGCCGACCGCGACCGGACGATTGCTGACGAAACCGGCGAAAGGAGCGCGCACGACCGTATCGGCAACCGCTTGCTGAGCCGTTCCGACCTGCGTTCGGGCGGCTTCGACGCCGGCTTGCGCGGCTCTAATCGCCTGATTGTTCTGGCGCGCCGTGTTGCGCGCGGCTTCCTGCTGTTGGCGAGCGTTGTTGACGCGGGCGCGCGCCGTATCGCGCGCGGTGCGATATTGCTCGTAATTCTGGATGGAAACGTCGCCCGTTTCCGCTAAATCCCGGTAACGTCTTTCATTGGCTTCCGCCTGCCGCAATTCGGCAAGCGCCTGCTCGTAATTGGCGTTTGCCGCCTGCACTTCGGGAATCGTCGAGGCGTTAAAAGTTCCGTTCGGCGAAAGTCCCAGACGCGCCTCTGCCTGCCGGACGGCGGCGATTGCCTGCGTCACTCCGGCTTGCGCTTCCGCCAGACGCAGGCGCGCGTCGCGGTCGTCAATCCTGGCGATAACGTCGCCCTGCCCGACAAACTGACCGACATTTGCCGAGACGTTGACAACTTTTCCCGCCACTTTCGGCGCGACGTCCGAAGTTTCGTTCGCCACCAGCGTTCCGGTCGATTGAATAAAGGCTGGAACTTCGCGCCCGACGGCTTTCGACGCCGTCACCGGGACGACCGGTCCGGCGTCGGGTATCGGCGGGCTGTTGCCGTTGCTGTTTCCGCCGCCGCCGCCGCGGCGATTGCCCTGTCCCGAGCTGCTGCCGCCGCACGCGGCTGAAAAAACCAGAGCCGCCAGAAATAAAATAAAGACGCCGAAAAAACCGCTCCGGCGGAAAGAATTAAAAAAGTGCATACAAATGTTTTACCGCAAAAACAAGCGATTTGCTAAAAATCTTGCAGCGGAAGCTTTTTGAATTGAGTCTTAAATTAACAGTCGCCCGCCCGCGTTTTAAAAATCGCCCGTAACTTTTATAGACAAGCCTAAACTTTAAATGGTTACAGTTCGGTCGCCTTCTTTACAAAACTTTGCTTTTGAATTTTCGTGTGAATTTTCGTGTAACTTTTTTCGCGCGTTTTGTGTCTTATCAAAATAGGCGAACAAGGGCAGGTTTTAAATCGCTTCTCAGACTTTCTTTCAGCGGCGCTTGTGAATATCATTCTAGTAGATACAATTCGTAAAAAATTTATCGAAAGTGATAAAGCAAGGGAGCATTGCTTGAAAGATTACGCGGAACTGTCGGATTTGGAACTGGCGCAAGCAGCGAGCGGCGCGGAAGGCGATGAAAACGCCTTTGCGGAAATCGTGCGCCGTTATACGCCGAGAGTTTTCCGTTTCGTCAGCCGCTTTTTTCGCCGCCGCAGCGTGGTCGAAGAAGTCGCGCAGGACGTATTCTTGCGGATTTTTACGCAATTGAAAAGTTATGAAGGGCGCGGCTCTTTCGAAGGCTGGCTGACGCGCATCACGGTCAATACGTGCATCAACCAGCTGCGCAGCGCGAAACGCGAAACCGAGTTGACCGTTTCCGCCCTGAGCGATGAGGAAAACGACTGGCTCGAACAAAAAATGTCGGACGCGGCGACATTAGAGCATCAATCAAACGAAGAAAAACTGATTGCCGCCGATTTGGTCAACCGCGTTCTGGAAACGATGTCGCCCGACGACCGCCTGGTTTTAACCTTAATCGACGGCGAAGGACATTCGATTCGAGACATTTGCGAGCTGACCGGCTGGACCGAATCGAAAGTCAAGATTCAGGCGTTTCGCGCGCGGCGGCGAATGCGCGAGGCGGTCGAAAACTTAATGCGGAAAACGCAGAAACAGCAGAAGGCTTAAAATGAAACACGAACATATTTTAGAGATTTTGGACGAAAAAGCGCTCAATGATTTTGGCGAAGCAGAACTCGCGTTTATCAAAGCGCACGCCGCGCAGTGCGTGGAATGTTTTCAAGCCTTTGAAGCCGCGCGGATTTCTGCCGTTTTATTGAAAACGCACGCCGCCGCTGCTGCGAGCGTCGAGCCGTCGCCGTTTTTCCAGACGCGCGTGATGGCAAATCTGCGTGAAAAACAGGCGAAAATAAATCCTTTCGCGGCAATCGGGAGACTTTGGAAAGCTTCGGCGTCCTTAGTCGTGCTGATGATGACGATGGTCGTCGCGCTGATTGCTTTGACGATTTTCGCGCCGAAACTCAACACGGTTTCGGGCGCTCAGGTTTCTTCTTTCGACAATTACTCAACCGATATGGTGATTATGAACGAACGCCTGCCGGGCAGAGAGCCGACCAACGAGCAGGTTTTTCAGATAATTTATAGTTCGGACAATGTTTCCAGAAAATAACGAATATGAACAGCAGCAATAAATTTAACTGGCAGGTTCGCCTTGCGGCGCTGAGCGTTTTTCTGCTCGGTTTCATCGCCGGCGCGCTTGCTTTAAACGCTTATCACGTCTGGTTTGCGGCTTCTTCACCGACCAAACAGCAGCGTTACGAGCAGATTTTCGACCAGCTTTCTTTGTCCGACGGACAGAAAGTGGAAATCCAGCGAATCGTCGGCGAAACGCGCGAGGAAATTCAGGCTTTAAGAAAAGAATCCGAGCCGCGCGTCAAGGAAATTCGCAGCCGCGCCGACGAAAGATTCCAGAAAGTCTTCACGCCGGAACAATGGCAGAAATTTCAGAATCTAAGAGACACGCTTCGTGAAAACGAAAAAAACTCAAACAAATAAAGCGAAAGAGCGAAAAGATGAAAAATTTTGCTGATTTACTCAACTCGCCTTTTCACTTTTTCGCTCTTTTACTCTTTCGCTTTTCTTACCTTTCGCCGCGCTCTTCCTGAACTTCCGTTCCCAAAGCGACCGACAGTTTTCTGACGCCGGGCTGGTCGAAGGTTTCCAGCCAGCGAAGCGCTTCGTCCAGCAGGCGATGCTGGTATTCTTTCCAGTTCGGCTTGCCGACGACGCTGCCCAGCTCGCCCGTATAATAAGCGCCGCGCGGCGGGCGAACCGATTCAGTCAAACCTTTATCGACCGCCAGCATCAGGGTCGGAATTCCGGTCTGTTCAATCGCGCGGGCGAGAATCGCAATGCTTTGATGACATAAACGCGATGCCGGAACGAGCAGCGCGCCCTGCACTTCGTAACGATGCAGCCTTTCGATAATCGGCGGCGCGAGCTGTTCGGCGACGAGCCGGGCATTCGGAATAAAACCGTTAAAGCTCCACCAAACCTGATTCAAATGACCGATAACGGAGTTTGCTTCGTATTCCTGCAAACGCTCAATCGGAATCTGCACGTTGCGGTCTTGTTGCACGACGGTCGGGTCGTAGCCGCGCGCGGCATAGCGCAAATCTTCCGCGCCGACCTCAACCGGAATCTCGCGAAAATTCGCGTCGCCGTCTCTGGCGGTCACATCGAAAGCGTCCGTGCCGTCGATATACGCGCCCGCCGACGAAATCAAAGCCAGATTCAGCAGCGGCAAAGCGCGGCGCATCGGCGTAAACGGCGCGTAGGTGTTTTTGACAAATTCGTAATTCGTCAAATTCTCGTTATTTCGCCAGCGCGAATAGCGACCCGACCATTGATTGATGTTTTCAATCGGCTCGTCCTGCCGGACGGTCGTCTCGCGCGCGGCGATTCCCAATCTGCGTTCGATGTTTTCTCTAATCGTATTAAACATTTGTTTTACCGGATAAAATTATTTCTCGCTTCGGTGCGCCATCAGAAAATATACAACTAAAGCGGCAAGCATCGCAAAAGCCAGAACCGCGACCGAATAACCGTGCAAAGCGCCGAAAGCGATTCGGAGCGGGTCGTCAGCCGCGATTTCGTCAATCGGGCGACCTATTTGCAAGCGTAAATTATGCAGCCGCGCGCCGATGACGAATTGCCCGAAAGCGCAGGCGGCGGTCAAAAATAAAAGCAAACCCTGCTCGACCCAAAGCTTGACGCGATTAACTCTTTGTGTCTTAACAATCGAGCTTGCCAGTAAAATCAAGCCGACGACGATGCCGCTGTAATTTAAAATCGCCAGCGTTTTATTAACAATCGCGCCTGCCAGCTCGCGCGAGGGCAAAACGGCAAACGCACTCTGCGCGACTGCCGCGCTGAAAAAAACGGCGGCGCCGAGCCATAAAGCAACCAGAAAAGTCCGCAAACCCGCAACTAAAGCCATACTTCTGAGCCGAAAACTTATTATGAGTTTTTTCGGGCGAAAGCGCAAAAAGAGGGCGACCGGGCGAAAGTCGAAAGGCAAAAGTCGAAAGGCTGAATATAAGGATTTGAAGTTTAGAATTTATGATTGGAGATTAAATCTGTTCTTAACTTTTTACTTTCGGCTTTTGCCTTTTACTTAATTTCCCTTGCTTTCACAGCGAAATTTATTGCATAATTTTTGTGACAAACATTGTTGTTTGTTGTTTTGCCCTGCCCGACTTTTCAAGCCTCAAAGATTTCCATTCCGTCTTCGAAAGCTTCCTGTTATGAAAAACTTAAAAAACCGCCCTGTTTTATTTTCGATTATTCTCTCGGTCACGACCGTCATCACGGTGACGATTATGATTCGCGCTTTCAGAATCCTGGTTCCGCTCGTGCTGCCGGCTACCGCTTATTTTAACTTCTGGAAGATTTTCGGTTTAATGTGTCTCGGCGCTCTGACCGGGTTGCTGGCTGAAAGATACAACATCAAACAGATGCTTTCCGTCATCGTGCCGTTTCTGATGGTCTGGTTTGTGCTGAGCATTATGACCATCACGTATTGGGACTACAGTCTGATGTTCATTCCGGTTTTCTTCACGCTTTTGACGACGACGCTCGTCACGCACATCAAAAAAATGTGGCTGATCGATTCGGAGCTGACGGAAAAACTGGTCAGCCTCGCCTCCGCCGGTCATATTCTCGAAGGCAAATCCGCCGAGCTGCGCATCGAAAGCGGCTTGCGATTGCTCGAAACTATTTTTCCGCTTTCCGAAGCGATAGTTTTTCATTTCGACAATCACGGGCAACTGGCGCCGGTCGGACGCGCGCGAAACAATTCGGGCAGTTTTCAGGCGGTCACCGATAACGATTCGCTCATCTCGCGCCAAGCCGCCTGGCGCGAAAGCGTTCAGCTGTGCGAAGAAGCTTTGCAATGGCAGCAGACGATGATTTTAACCGACAAAAATCAAAACGATTCGGCGCAGATCGCGATTCCTCTGACTTACAGCGAAACGGTGGTCGGCGTTTTATACGTCAAAGTCCGGCATAATTTCGAACGCGACGACCAGCATCTGCTCGAAGCCTTCTGCGGGCAGCTGGCGCGAAACTTTCAGCGCCGCGAGCTGCGCCAGAAAGATTTGCCGAACAAATCGTGGTGGAATTTTTTCTCGACTCATTCGGCGGAAAACCGTCTGGACATTATCGAGCTGATTAACGGCGTGATGAAAGAACAGAGCTTCAGCGCGGCTGCCAGTTCGTACCTGAAAGAAGCTCACGCGATTGCTTATCTGGACGGAACGCTCGCCTATCTGAATCGACAGATGCGCCATATGGCAAAGCTGAACGCCGAGCATATTTACGAATTAGACCTTTTCGGCTTGCTCGAACATTTCAGAACCGACATTTTCAGCGAGCCGCAGCTGGCGATTCGACGCGTTCTGCAAACCGGCGAAACTTATCAGGGCGAGCTGTATTATCCGGAAAAAAACCGCACGCTCGATTTGCAGATTTCCCTCGTCAAAGTGCCTTCGGACAATCAATCCATCCACGAAACGAACGTGCCGATGATGCCCGCCTGTTTTCTGATTACGATGCGCGACATTTCCATCGTCAAGGAAAACGAAAAGCTGCGCAGCGATATGACGAGCCTGATGTCGCACGAATTGCGCACGCCGATAACGAGCATTCAGGGCTTTGCCGAGCTTTTGCTGGTGGACGAAACAATCAACGAGGAAGCGCACGAATTTTTAACCATCATCGCCAGCGAATCGCAGCGCCTTTCCAAGATGCTCTCGACTTTTCTTTCGGTTTCCAATCTGGAACAATCCGACAAACGCGAATTTTTCAAAACGCCCGTCAAGCTCGATACGGTCGTCAGCGAAGTCATCGACGATTTACAGGAAACCGCCAAACGCAAGCGGATTCGTCTGGTCGAGCAATCAAACACGCACCTGCCGCCGATAGCCGCCGACAAAAGCTTGATCACGCGCGCCGTTTCGCACCTGATAGACAACGCCATCAAATACAGCCCGGAAAGAACTTCCGTGATTATCTCGACGATTCTCGAATCGGAATTCCTGCGCGTCGTCGTCGAAGACCGCGGCTACGGCATTCCGAAAACCGAGCAGGAAAAAATCTGGCAGAAATTTTACCGCGTCGCCCGCGACGGTCAGGATAAGGAAGAAGAATCGACCGGCTTGGGACTCTCGCTGGTCAAGGAAATCGTCGAACAGCACGGCGGCGAAGTCTCCGTCGAATCGGAAGTCGGGCAAGGCTCGAAATTCAGCCTGAAGCTGCCGCGTTTATAGAGCTTTATTCCATCCGACGGAAAGTTTCCGAATGAGAAATTTAAGTTTTCGACCCGGCACTTCAAGTTTCTGAGTTGGAAACTCAAGTTTTTCTCTCGGAAATTTAAGTTTTTCTTCTGGAAACTTAGTTTTTCTCTTAAAAACTTAAGTTTCCGGCTTGGAAACTTGCCGCGCTGACCCGGAAACTTAAGTTTTTCTCTCAGAAACTTTTCTTTCCAGCCGAAATCCGTATGGATTCGATGCTAATTCAGTCTATTTAGAGATTTTTTCTTGCTCGAATCGCTTCCGGCGAAGGAGTTGGCGGGTTGCCAGCCACATAAAACGCGGATTCAGGATTAAATATCGTTTCCAGAGTCGTTTCGGTTCCTGCGTCAGACGATAAAGCCATTCGAGTCCTAATTTTCCGAGCCATTCCGGCGATTCCCTGACGTTTCCGGCGTAAAAATCGAACGACGCGCCGACGCCGAGCATCACGGCTTTGACTTTATCTTTGTGCGCCGCCATCCAGTTTTCCTGTTTCGGGCAGCCCAAGCCCATAAACAAAACGTCGGGCTGCGCGCGATTGATTTCCGCCGTTATCTGCGCATCTTCTTCGCCGGTCAAAGGTCGAAACGGCGGCGAAAAAGCGTAAGCGATTTGCAAATCGGGAAGCTCTTTTCGCGCGCGTTCTTTAATTGCGTTGATGACTTCCTGTTTTCCGCCGTAGAAACCGACGCTCAGATTGTTTTTCGCGGCGTATTCGCACAGGAGAATCATCAAATCGTTTGCCCGGACGCGCGCCGCATCGCGTCTGCCCTGCCATTTCTGCATCCAGACGAGCGGCATGCCGTCGGTGATTATTAAATCCGCGCCGTTTACTTTCGCCGCGTATTCGGGATTGTCGTGCGCTTCCATCACCATATGCACGGTGGAAAAACACACGTATCCGCCGTCGCCCGATTTGACCAGTCGCGCGATTTTTTCAATCGCCGCTTCGTGATTGCAGACGTTCGGCAATAAACTGACGACGCGAACGCGCGCCTGATTTTCCGGAAAATCCAAATCTTTCATTCAAACCGATTTCGCGGATAAAATTTCCGCGTATATATTTTCCAATCGTTTGATGTAATCGCTCAAATCGAATTTCGCTTTAATCGTTTCCCGGGCGTTTTTTTGCAGGCTTTCCGCATCGACCCGATTTAAAAGCAAAAGCCTGAGCTTTTCCGTTAATTGATTAACGTCGCCGGGCGCGACCAGAAAACCGTTTGCGCCGTCTTTAACCACCGCGCCGATCGAAGCCATTTCCGAAACGACGACGCAGCAGCCCGCCGCCATCGCTTCGAGCAGCGCCACCGGCAAGCCCTCGCCGTAACGCGAAGGCAGCAGAAAAACGTCGGCTTTTGCCAGTTCCCGCCATTTTTCCGCGCCGGAAACTACGCCGCCGTACCGGAATTTTTCGCCTAAAAGTTTGGTCATTTCCGAAACGAAAAATTCCTTCAGCTCGCCCGCGCCGAAAGCTTCGAAGCGAAATTCAAAGCCTTCCGTTTTTAAACGGCGGCAGGCTTCGACGATTTCATTCAAGCCTTTCGATTCGTGCAATCGTCCGAGAAAAATCAAAATCTTTTCCTCGTTTTTCCGCCGCGCAGCAATCGCTTCGTCGACCGCAACGGCATTTTCCAGAACTTTTACATTCAGATTTTGCCAGCGATTTTCGACAATCTCTTTTTCAAGCTCGCTCAAAACGACCACGGCGTCCGAAGCGCGCAGCATTTTTCCGGCGATTCTTTTCAGCCAGGCGCTTTGAAATTCTTCCGCCAGATAACGCCCGCCGTGAACGTGCATCAAAATCGGAACGCCCGCGAGACGCGCGTTCGCCGCATAAACGGCGTCGCGGACGATGGCGAGCGGATTAAAAGTCGTGTTGAAATGCACAATGCTAACGTCGCGCGCGGCGCGGCGGAAACGCGGCACGGAAACGATTTGTTTCCAAATCCAATTCGCGTTCGCCCGTTTGCCGTCGCGTCTGCCGGATTCGAAATGCCGGTATTCAAAAGTAGTGCTGCGGCGCTCGATAATCTGGCGCGCGACCGTCGAAATTCCGCTCACGTTTTGTTTTTCGTCGAGGCTCGGCGCGGTTATCAGAACTTTTACAGGCTTTTTTACGGTCATTTCAAACCCCAAAGGATAACCCAGCCGGTTCGCAGAAACAATCTTGCGGTTGCAAGTAAAGGTTTAATGGCTTAAAAAAGATTGAGGAGTTTGCAAAGTATTTTTATCTTTGCGTCTTTGCGAGCCGCGCGCCTTTCGGGTTAAAAAGTTTGTTAAAAATGAAAGCCGAAGCCGTCGTCAAAAATAAAATCAAAATCGTTAAAGCCGAAAACCGCGTGCCGCGCTGGGTTTTGCCGTCGGTGAAAACCTCGATTTTTCTGGCGGACGGCTTTCTGGCTTTCGCCTGTTTCGCGCTGGCTTTCATCTGGCGCGAGGGCGAGGCGGTGTTTTCGCAGACGGCTTGGGCTTGGTCGAAAGAATTTGTGCCGTACGCCGGAGTCGTTTTTTTCGCCATTCCGGTTCGGGTGGCAATGCTCTCTTTCCAAAGAGTTTACCGTTTTCAGGGAGCCTTTTCCTACATCGCCGAATTTATCAAAATTTTTAAAGCCGTCGCGGTCGGCTCGCTTTTGATAATCGCTTTCACGTTTTTGTTTCGCGGCGGTTTCGCGTTTCGTGATTTTTCGTATTCGCGCAGCGTTTTTCTGCTTGATTTTGTGCTGGCGCTCGTCGTTTACTCGGTGTTTCATCTCGGTTTGCGCTACGTGCAGACGATTTTCAGAGCGCGCGACATCAACCTGATTCCGACTTTGATTGTCGGCACCAACGCCGAAGCCGAGCAGACGATTCGGGAATTGAAAGAACGCCCCGATTTGGGTTACAGAGTAATCGGAATTATAGCCACGGAGAACGCGGAGAAACACGAAGAGAATACAAAGAATTTCTCTATAACGTCCGCAGCTAAAAATTTCAGCGATGTTCCGATTGTCGGAGATTTGAGCGATTTGTCCGATTTGATTCGCGACCTGGAAATTCAGGAAGTTATTATCACGGACGACAAAATTCCGAGCGAGAAATTTTTTGAGGCGATGATGCAGGTCGGGCGCAAACAAAAGGTCGAGTTTCGTTTCGCGCCGAATCTTTTCAACGTTTTGCCGCAGAAAACGAGCGTCGAGCAAATCGGCGTCTTGCCGATGGTGCGGCTTTTTCGCGAGCCTCTGTCGGATGCGGAAAGATTACTGAAAAGAATTTCCGACATCGTAATTTCGATAATTGCAGTTATCTTGAGCGCGCCGGTTTGGATTGTGATTTCGATTCTCATCAAGCTGGATTCGCGCGGCTCGGTTTTGTTCCGGCAGGAGCGCGTCGGGATGGACGGGCGGATTTTTCTCTGCTATAAATTCCGCACGATGCAGGCGGGCGCGGACGAAAATCTGCACCGCGAAGCGTATCGCAAAAACATCGAGGGCGCGACCGAAGAGGCAAACGCGGGCGACGCCGAAAAACCCGTTTTCGGCAAGGTAAAAAACGACCCGCGCCGCACACGCGTCGGGAAACTTCTGCGGCGCACGAGCCTGGACGAACTGCCGCAGTTTTTAAACGTTCTGCGCGGCGAGATGAGCGTCGTCGGCGCGCGCCCGCCGATTCCGTATGAAGTCGTCGAATATGATATAAAACATCGCCGGCGGCTGGATATGAAGCCCGGAATTACGGGTTTGTGGCAGGTTTCGGGCAGAAATCGCCTGACGTTTGAAGAAATGGTTAAAATC
Organism: Pyrinomonadaceae bacterium; assembly: GCA_036388635.1. GTDB lineage: Bacteria > Acidobacteriota > Blastocatellia > Pyrinomonadales > Pyrinomonadaceae > JALZHR01. The sequence continues at coordinate 3,854 of DASVRL010000131.1, read as the reverse complement.
GATTTGTATTACATCGAAAACTGGTCGCTTTGGCTGGATTTGAAGATAATTCTGCTGACGCTTCCCGCGATTCTGCGCGGAGACGGAGCGAGATAACTGATAGTTGATAACTGATAACTGATAGTTAAGACAGAGCAACTACCAACTATCAACTAATTTTATGAATGTTCAGGAATACAACAGCACGGCTTGGGATAAGGAAGTCGAAAAAGGAACCAAGTGGAGCGTTCCGGTCAGCGCGCAGATGATTGATGAAGCGCGGCGCGGAAATTGGAGCGTTGTTTTGACGCCGGTCAAGGCTGTTCCGCGCGAATGGTTCGGCGACGTAAAAGGCAGAGACGTTTTGTGTCTGGCTTCGGGCGGCGGTCAGCAGGCGCCGATTTTAGCGGCGGCGGGCGCGCGCGTCACGGTTTTTGATAATTCGGCGAAACAGCTTGAGCAGGACAGATTCGTCGCCGAAAGAGACAATCTGAATTTGCGCATCGAAAAAGGCGACACGGCTGATTTGTCGCGTTTTGCCGAGAACAGCTTCGATTTGATTTTTCATCCGTGCTCGAATTGTTTTATGCCGCGTCTGGAACCAATCTGGCGCGAATGTTTCCGCGTTTTGCGGCGCGGCGGCGCGCTGCTGGTCGGATTTACCAAACCGGAAGTTTTTATTTTCGATGCCAAAGCCGAAGACGAAGAAGGCGTTTTGCGCGTGCGTCACCGGCTTCCGTATTCGGATTTGGAATCAATCGGCGAGGACGAGCGCAGAGAAATTCTGGAAAGCGGTCGCCCGCTGGAATTCAGCCACACGCTCGAAGAACAAATCGGCGGGCAAATCGCGGCGGGCTTTGTCGTCACGGGCTTTTACGAAGATTACTGGCACGACGAAGCCGCTTTGCTGAATAAGTATATGCCGGCGTTTGTCGGGATGAAATCGGTCAAGCCTTTGGAAAGTTTTGAATTATGAATTTTGAGTTTTAAATGAGTCTTTAAATCACAAACTCGAAATTCAAAATTTAAAATTCATAATTTAATTTAGTGTCGAATATTGCCGAAAACATCCGAACCGCCGCGCGGATTTTGCAGGAAAGCGCCGTCGTCGAGCCGCGCCGCGAAGCCAATTCCCTTTTGGCTTTCGCCCTGCAAAAAGATAAAACTTTTCTCATTGCGCATCCCGAATACGTGCTTTCGCGCGAAGAAGAAACTCGCTTTCGGGAGCTTTTGCAGCGCCGCGCGCGCCGCGAGCCTTTTCAACACATCACGGGCAGACAGGAATTTTACGGTCTGGATTTTGTCGTCTCGCGAGACGTTTTGATTCCGCGACCGGAAACGGAATTGATTGTCGAAAACGCGGTTGGGATTTTAAAAAATAAAGAAAATCCGGCGTTTTGCGAAGTCGGCGTCGGTTCGGGCTGCATTTCGGTTTCGATTCTGCACGAAATAAAAACGGCGACGGCAACCGGCTTCGACGTTTCGGAAAAGGCGATTGAAATCGCGCAGCTGAATGCGGAAAGCAACGGAGTCGCAAATCGTCTCAAGCTGGAAATCTCTGATGTTTTCAGCAATTTGCGAAACGAGATTTTCGATTTAATCGTTTCCAATCCGCCGTATATTCCGCGTCAGGATATCGAAGCTTTGCAGCCGGAAGTCAGAAATTTCGACCCGCTGACGGCTTTGACCGACGGCAGCGGAGACGGGCTTTCGATCATCGAAAAAATCATCCGCGAATCGCCGGAGTTTTTAAAATCCGGTGGATTTTTGCTGTTGGAAATCGGATTTAATCAGGCGGCAAAAGTTCGGGAAATGTTTCGGGCGGAAACGTGGCAAAGCGTGGAAATTTTGCCCGATTTGCAGGGCATTCCGCGAATGGTCAGAGCGCGCGTCCGAAAGGCGAAAGGCTAAGGGCGAAGGACGAAAGGGCGAAGAAAGAAAAAATCTTTCCTTAGTTTTTATCCTTTATCCCTTATCCTTTATCCTTTTATTAATATATTGCTCATAATAAAGAATTTCTGTTATATTCGATGTATCCATTTTTTACAAATTTTTAGCAGTTGAATGATTACAACTATTTGAGAGGAATTTAAAATTATGACAAACGAAAGACAAGAAGAAACCAGCGCTACCGCAAAACTGACTTATCTGCTGATCGGCGGCGGAATCGGCGCGATTGTCGCTCTGCTGTTCGCTCCGAAATCGGGTCAGGAACTGCGCGGCGACATCGCCGACGTGACGCGCAAAGGCGTGGAAAAAGGCAAGGAAGCCGCGACGCAGATACAGGAACGCGCCGGTGAATATTACGAAGTGACTCGCGAAAGAGCCGGTGAGATTTACTCGGCGGCGCAGGAAAAAGCGGGCGAATTGTCCGAAAGAGCGAAAGGCGCGGTCGCGCAAACCGCCAACCCGTTTTCCGCCGCGCTCGAAGCCGGAAAACAGGCGTACAGCGACGAAAAACGCCGCACCGATACTGCCGTAGTTCCCGAACGCCCGACTTATCCGGTCGAGAACAAAGGGTTGAACGCGCCGAAAACGGGCGATGAAACGGAAGGTTAGACGGAATCTGACCGACGCCGAAAATTAAATTATGAACGCAAGCGAACCACAGTTTTGGATGATGATTGCGTCAATCGTAATTGCGATTTGCTTTATCGTGATGGCGATTGCGCTGTTTTTGATTTGGCTGGTTGTCAGAAAAGTCATCGGTACGGTCAAACGCGTGGAAGAAAAAGTTGACCCGATACTGAGCCAAATTCCCCAGTTAATGACAAAGGTCAACGCCATCGGCGAGCAAGGTCGCCAGATTTCCGTCCAGCTGACGGAAGTCTCAAATCATCTTTCGACCGCCTCGAAAAACATTTCCGAATCGACCACACTGATAAAACAGGAAGTTGCCGAACTGAAGCTGCTGGTCGGGCAAACGGCGGTCGTGGCGAAAGACAAAGTCGAATTGGTCAGCCAAACGATTGACCGAACGCACGCGCAGGTCGCCTCGACGACGGATTTTATCCAGCATAAAGTGGTCGAGCCGGCGCGCGAGATTGCCGCGATTATGGCTGGCTTTCGCAAAGGTCTGGAAGTTCTGCTGGCGCCCGCGCCGAAACAGATCGACCGCGTTTATATGGACGACGAGATGTTTATCGGCTAGTTAATTGAGATAATTATTTTTCAACGGGCGGTTTTTCGGAATCGTCCGTTTTTGTTTTAGTTGCGGGAAACCGTTTTATTACCTAAAATTCAATTCAGTTTATGATTGAGCGAATCATCATCGAAAACTTTAAATCCATTCGCAAACTTGATTTGGAGTTAAAGCCGATTAACATTTTGATTGGCGCAAATGGCGCGGGCAAAAGTAATTTTATTTCTTTTCTTCAACTTAGTAACAGAATTTATGAACAAAAATTACAAGAGTATTTAGGAAATGAGTTTGCCAAATTTCTATATTATGGACGTAAAAAAAGTGACTATATTTACGGCTTAATTGATTTTGAAAATGAGTATGCTTTTTATTACACATTAAAACATAATTATAAAGGTAATAGCGGTCATATAAGCTATTTAAGGTTTTGTCACAATATTCATAAAGACATCAAAGATTATATTAAATGGGAACAAGTCTTTGAGCAGGGTGGAGCCTTTCTAGAATGTGAAATGCTTCATCCAAGATATGAAAACTCGATGCATGTAGAAGTTGCTGATAAATATCTCAAAACATTTAAAGTTTATCACTTTCACGACACTGGAAGAGACTCTCCATTAAAACGAATGAACGGGCTTAATGATAACCGTTATCTACGCGAGAATGGTGAAAACTTAGCTTCATATCTTTATTATTTACAAGAAAAATATCCAAAAGATTTCAGGAATATTGC
>DASVRL010000130.1:0-2523 GCA_036388635.1 Pyrinomonadaceae bacterium | reverse complement strand
AGCCGGAAGCGCCGCGCCGCTCGAACGCGCCGAAGTCGCCACCGAGCTTGCCAATCGCGAAGGCGAAGTTTTGCAGGCGACGCAATCGGTCTCGGTCGCCGAGAATAATCTGAAAACGCTGCTGCTCAGAGATATTTCCGCGCCCGAATGGAATCGCTCGCTGGTTCCGACCGACCGACCCGTTTACAGCGACGAGGCAATCGTTCTGGACGATGCGATAAAAGACGCAGTAGAAAATCGCCCCGAACTGCAAAGATTAAAACTGGCGCGCGAAATCAACGCGATTAATATCGATTATTTTAGAAATCAGACGAAACCGCAGCTCGATTTGAATACGACATTTTCGCTCAACGGATTTTCGCAGGGCGGAACATTTACGCGCGACACTCAATTTGTGCCGCTTATTTCCGGCGACCCGCAAACGAATGCCACCGCTTTTCTGCTCCAGCAAATCCGCCGGTTTCATAACGGCGCGCCGACCGACAGCGAAATTCCGCTGGTTCCGATTCCTCCGACGCCGTCATTTCTGGTCGGCGGTTTTAATCGCTCTTTCTTAAATTTATTCCGCAGCGACGCGCCGAATTACACGGTCGGCGTGACGATTTCGTTTCCGCTGCGCAACCGCACGGCGCGCGCCAATCTCGCCGGAGCGCGCGTGCAGGAAGAACAGCTGAGCGCGCAAACCCGCGCCCAGGAACAAACGATAATCGCCGACGTTCGCAACGCGGTGCAGGCGGTCGAAACCGCCCGCCAGAGAGTTCTGGTCGCCCGCCGCGCGCGCACCAACGCCGAAATTCAACTCGAAGGCGAGCGCAAAAAATACGAAGTCGGTTTTTCCTCGACCTTTCTGCTTTTCCAGCGCGAAAACGCTCTGGCAAACGCGCGCAACGCCGAAATTCGCGCCGAAACCGATTTCAACAAAGCGCTCGCCGATTTGCAGCGCTCGACATCGACGACCTTTCGCGCCAACAATATCGAAGTCGAATCGCCGGTAGACGATAAATAACCAAAAGTGAGTGGTGAAAAACGAATAGTTTTCACTTTTCACTTCTCACTATTAACTTTTTACTTTAAGAGTCGGTTCGCCGACTCTTTATGTTTTTCCTGAACTCTGCCAGAATACGAAGCGTGAAAATTTCCGCCGTTCTCATCGCTTTCAACGAGGAAAAAAATATTCGCCGGGCGCTCGAATCCGTCGCGTGGGCGGATGAAATTCTGGTCGTCGATTCGGAAAGCAGCGACCGGACGCGCGAGATTGCCGAGAGTCTGGGCGCCAAGGTCGTCGTGCAGAAATGGCTCGGATTTTCTAAACAAAAACAATTTGCGGCGGAGCGGGCGGCGAACGACTGGATTTTCAGCCTCGACGCCGACGAGAAAGTTTCCGCCGAATTAACGGAAGAAATTTTACAGCTGAAAAATTCGTTGCCCGCCGCAGCCGACGGTTACAAAATCCCGCGCCTTTCCTTTTATATGAATCGCCCGATTCGCGGCGGCGGCTGGTACCCGGATTGGCAGCTGCGTTTTTTCGACCGCCGGAAAGGCAGATGGAAAGACGTTCTGATTCACGAATCGGTGGAAATGAGCGCCGGCGCGCGCGTCGAAAAGCTAAAAGGCGACATTCTTCATTACAGCGTCGAAGACGCCGCTCAACATCACCGGATGATTGGCGAGCGTTACGCGCCGCTTGCCGCGCGCCGGATGTTTGAAGACGGCAGGCGCACGAGCCGCCCGAAGATATTTTTCGCCGGATTTTCAGCATTTATCCAGACGTATTTTCTCAAGCTCGGTTTTCTGGACGGTTTCGCCGGTTTTTGCATCGCACGCTTTGCCGCGCATCACGCTTTTCTGAAACATCTGCTTCTCTGGCAATTGCAGACCGGAGCCGAAAACGCAACGACCGGAGAGCGAAAATCCGGTCGGTAATTTTTACTTTTTCGCCTTTACAACTATTCAAAAATTTCTCACATCAAACCTTTAGTTCCTGCCGCTTTTACGCTATCATTTGAAAAATGCGGGTTATTTTTATGCAAAAGATTTTCTTTTCAATTTCGGCGGTCATTATTTTTTCAGCCTTTGCTTTCGGGCAGCAACAAGGCGGCGGAAAAGGCATTGATTCGCAAACGCGGCAAATCAATCAGGACAATAATAAATCGACCAGCCGACCGAATGACGCCGGCGGTCGGTCGTGGGATTGGGGCGCGGGAAAAACGAAAGTGCGTGAAAGGCTCGCCAATCCTTATCGAATGGCATCGCGGCGCGATGTGCTGGTCGAAAATATTCTCAATCTTTTAAAGGAAAGAAAAATTATTGTCGACGATGCTTCGTCGAGAATAAGCGACGGCTTTATCGTGACGCAGCCGTTTATTTTCGCCAAAGGCTCGGTCACCAGTCAAAACGAATTGAACCGCTACGCCGTTCTGCCGACTCTCGAAAGCGTCTGGACGCGCGGTCGTTATACTTTAACGATTGAAATTCAATCCATCGACGGAATTCAGAACAACGTTGCCGTGACTGCAAAGGTCG
>DASVRL010000129.1:0-21682 GCA_036388635.1 Pyrinomonadaceae bacterium | reverse complement strand
TGACGAAATCGAAAAGGCGCATCCGGATATTTTCAACGTGCTTTTGCAGGTTTTCGAAGACGGCATTCTGACCGATTCTCAAGGGAACACGATTGACTGCAAAAACGCGATTTTTATAATGACTTCGAATATCGGCGCGAGATTTATTCAAAAACGCGCGTCGCTCGGGTTTCAGGCAAGCTCGGACGCTTCGCGCGAGAAAATGGAAGAGCAGGTGATGAGCGCCGTCAAACAGACTTTTGCGCCGGAATTTATCAATCGTCTGGACGAAATCGTTATCTTCGACGAGCTGGCGGACGCGGATTTACTGCAAATCATCGATTTACAGGTCGGGAAATTGAACGAAATTCTGGAAAAACGCACGTTGCAGATTCGTCTGACGGACGAAGCCAAGCGCTGGCTGATCGTAAAAACCTGCGCCGACCGCAAATTCGGGGCGCGCCCGCTGAAACGCGCGCTGCAAAAATATGTCGAGGACGAGCTTTCCGAAGCCTTGATTCAGGGCACGCTGACCGACGACAATCTGGTCGAAATCTATTGCGAAAACGAGAAATTAAATTACCGGACGGTCAATATCGGAGAAATCGAAGACGCGGTTTTAGCCGGGTAAAGATTTGTAAAATTTGTAAAAAAGCACGCGAGAGTTTACCAAAACTTCTTCGTGCTTTTCTTTTTTCCAGTGTTTACCTGTATAATTTCGGAATTTGTTGGGTAAATCCGGATAGGCAACCTAGCCTTAGGCGAGCGAATCAAACTTCGCGTATAAACCCAACGCGAATCGTCCGCTTTGAATTAGCTAATTTTAACGATACAATTTTAAGTTTGAATCTCGGGCGTTTCTTATATAAACAAAAGGCTTATCAGAGTCTAAAATATTGCAATAATAAAAGGGAACCGGCTTTATGCACATTCTTCGCGCTTTCGGACTTGTTTTACTGAGTTTTGTCGTCACCGCTGCTCTGCTGCCCATCGCGGCAGTAGCAGCGGCGGCAGCGGAAACGAACGACAAAGCTAACGAAAATCCGAAAACCGTAAGCAACTCAAATCAACCGAAACCGCAGCAACTTGTCGAAGAGGTTGATATTCAGGGAAACCGTCGCCTGCGTGACGAAGACCTTCTCTACTACATCAAAACCCGTGCGGGCGACGTTTTTAACCCGCAGCAGCTCGAACGCGATTTGCGCGAACTTCTCTCGCTCAATTTTTTTGATAAAACCGCGACGCGCGTCCTGACCGAAGAAGGCGTGCGCGGCGGCGTGCGCGTGATTTTCGAAGTGCGCGAGCTGCCGATTATCCGCGATTTGCAGTTTAAAGGAAACGAAGCCGTTCCCGAATCGGAAATCCTGAAACAATTTCGCGAACAGCGCGTCGGCATCTCGAAAGAAGCCGTTTTCGACCCGGTCAAGGTGAACGCGGCAAAACGCGTTATCCGCGAACTGCTCGCCGCGAAAGGCTATCCGAACGCGACGATTACGGAAAGGGTCGAGGAAGTTTCCGCGACATCTATAGCAGTCACTTTCGACGTCGACCAGGGCAGGCGCTCGCGTATTGTCGATATTCAATTTGAAGGCAACGAGATTTTCAAAGACAGCGAACTGCGCAACGCGCTTCAACTGGTCAGGGAAACCGGGCTTATCTCGCGCTTTCAGGGACAGGACATTCTGGATTTGCGCAAGCTGCAATACGATTTGCAGAAAAACGTGCGCGAGTATATGTTCTCGAAAGGATATTTTCAGGCGCGCATCGGCGAGCCGCAGGTCGAAGGCTTGGGCGTCAAGCGCACGGATTTTATTCCTTTGATAACGCTGCCGCTGCCGCTTATTTCTTCCAAAGACGACACGCTCCGCATTATCGTTCCGGTCACGGAAGGCAAGCTTTATCGCGTCGGCGATATTAAAGTCGAAGGCAATTCGATTTTTTCCGAACAGCAGATTTTAAACGGTCTCGGATTGAAAAAAGGCGAGGTCGCCGACGGTCAGCGCCTCAGGAAATCGCTTTTCGAAGATTTGAAAAAAGCTTACGGCTCGCAAGGGTTTGTGCTTTACGACGCCGAGCTTGACCCGCAATTCAAAGACAATCCGGCGAATCCGAGCGAGGGAATCGTCGATATTAACATCGTCATCGACGAAGGCAAGCAGTTTCGCCTGCGACGACTGGAATTTGCCGGCAACACGTTTACGCGCGACCGCGTTCTGCGCCGCGAAGTTTTAATAAACGAAGGCGATATTTACAACCAGCTGGCGCTGGAAACTTCGGTTATCCGGCTTAATCAAACGCAGTATTTCGACCCGATTGACAAAGATAAGGACGTCGAAATCCGCACCGACGAAGAAACCGGCGACGTCGATTTAATCGTTAACGTCAAGGAAAAAGGTCGCCAGCAGATTTCTTTTAACGGCGGCATTTCCGGCATCGGCGGCTCGTTCTTCGGGCTTGAATATTCGACCAACAATCTTTTCGGGCGCGGCGAGGTTTTCGCGTTCAACGCCGGTTTCGGTAATCGTCAAACCACTTTGCAGCTTTCCTTTACCGAGCCGTATTTCCGCGACCGCCCGATTTCCATCGGTTTTTCGCTGTTCGCTTCGCGCTACAAGTTTTTCGGCGAAGGAACGTTTCTGTCGCAAAATCAGGATTTGTTTTTTGAGGCGCAGAACCCGTTCGGCACAGTTCTGACTGACGAGGATAATCTTTTTACGCAGACGACCTACGGCGCATCGGTGTTTGCCACCGCGCCGCTTTCCGAATTTTTACCGAAGCGTCGGTTTTCGCAATTCTCGCGCGTCGGTCTGACGTATCAATTTTCGGCGACCAGCATTAAAGACCCGCCGGTCAATGAGGAAGGCAACGCCGCGACGGAAATTCCGGTCGTCTTCCGCCAGCCGAACATTACGACGAGCCGCGTGACGCCGAGCTTTGTCTACGATTCGCGCCAGCCTTCGGCAAACGGAATCGATACTCTGCGCGGAACGCAGCTTGCCGCCAGCATAGGCTTTGCCGGACTCGGCGGCGACGTGCGCACGTATCAGCCGAACTTAACTTTTACGCACTTTATTCCCGTCCGCCGGCGGCGCTCGCCGAATGCCGAAGTTTTCGGTTTCCGCATTCAAGCCGGAACTATCGGCGCGTGGTCGATCAGCAATGCCGTCAACAACGCCAATTCGCTGGCTTTCGTCAACGGAGTTCCGTTTACCGAACGTTATTTTCTCGGCAGCGAATTCGATTTGCGCGGCTATAATGTGCGTTCTATCGGTCCGATTGCGCCGGTTGACACTTTTATCACATCGCAAAATGTCGTCGTGGCATCCAATCCTGCGGGCGACCCGGTGCCGATTACCGGATTGCCTCCCGAGCGCCTGGCGGAAATTGCCGCGCTCGGAACTTTTACGGGATCGGGCGGCGCTAATCCCGGGCTTATCAGCCAAAGCTTTACTTATATCGGCGGCGATACACAGCTTCTGGGAAATTTTGAGTATCGCGTTCCGATTTTCGGTCCGGTCAGCTTGGCGGCGTTTGCCGACATCGGATCGGTTTTCAATCTGCGAAAAGGCAAGACGCAGGTGCTCAACAGCGCTTTTCTGGAAGACCAGCCGTTTCTGGGAGCTTTTAATTCTTTAAATCTCGTTTTCCTCAGAAACAACACGCAGTTTCAGCCCTCATTTTCGGGCGGTCTCCTGCTGCGCGACGGCAGACCGATAACCAGACGCGAGTTTCAACAGATTTATTGCGGAAACTCGCCGACGACCTGCCCGATTACCGTTCCCGCCGGATTGCAGGAAGTATTCCTGCGCGGCGATGCGCAGACGAACCAGCTCATTCGCGTCGGTGACAGCCGATTTGCCAAGTTAGGCGATTTTCGTTCGAGCGTCGGCGTTGAAATCCGCGTTCAGGTTCCGGTCGTCAATGTTCCGTTTCGCCTTATTTATTATTACAATCCTAACGCGAAGATAGGATTGACCGAAGAGTTACCGAACTTCTTCCTGCCCGGCAAACGAAGCGGGTTTCGATTCTCGGTCGGAAGAACTTTTTAAAATTTTTGGGAAAACACAAGCAACAATTTTGAGAATTTAAGTTTCCAATGGTAAAGTCAAAAATTTGACCAGCCGTTTCTACCAGATTTAAGGAGTATTATAAAAAATCATGAAAACATTCCGTTCAATTGCCGTCAGCTTATTCTTTGCGGCACTTTTTACCGTCTCGGCTCTCGCCCAGACGACCCCGACGCAGCCGGCAGGAGCAGGCAGAATCGTAACGATTAACACTGCTATGTTTGAAGACACCAAGGCGGGAATTACGAGATACGTTAATGCTATGACCGCGCTTGATGGCGAATTCAAGCCGACTTACACCGAATTGCAGACGATGAATACCAGACTGCAAACTTTGCAGAAACAGTATAACGATTTGGCGACCCAGGCGCAGACTCCGAACAGTCCGATTAAGCCGGAAAGTATTCAATCCAAACTTGATGAAATTCAAAATCTCCAGGTCGAATTCAAGCGCAAGCAGGAAGACGCCAAGATTAAATTTGAACGTCGTCAGGCGATCGTGATGGGTCCGGTGATGCAGGACATTATGAAAGCGATTAGCGAATTTACCAAGCAAAAAGGCTACGGCTTGGTTCTGGACGCCGCCAAATTGGATAATGCCGGCATCATTCTCGGTTGGGACGAAGCTAAAGTCGACGTCACGAAAGAATTCGTTCTTTTCTACAACGCGCGTCCGGCGACGACCGCCGTCACCACGCCGACCAAACCGTAACCTGCTTTAGTTCAGAAATCAGAAATCAGAAGTCGGCTCTCGCGGCTGGCTTCTGATTTCTGTATTTTGTATCCTAATTTTCTTATGACTGCTGTTCTTGACTCGCGGGCTATTCAGGAAATCCTGCCGCATCGCTACCCGTTTCTGCTGGTCGATAAAATTATCGAACTCGTTCCGCGCCAGCGCATCGTCGGGATTAAACAGGTAACCATCAACGAATATTTTTTTCGCGGGCATTTTCCCGAAGCGCCCGTAATGCCGGGCGTTTTGATTATCGAAGCGCTGGCGCAGGTCGGCGCGATTCTCGCTTTGCGCGAATTTGAAGACCGCGATAAAAAAATCCCGTTTTTCAGCGGAATCGAAACGGCGCGTTTTCGGCGTCCGGTCGTGCCGGGCGATACGCTGACGCTCGAAGTCGTGCCGCTGCGGATGGGCAGCCGCGTGCAGAAAATGCGGGGCGAAGCGCGCGTGGACGGGCAACTGGTGGCGGAAGCCGAGATTATGTCGGTGATTGCAGAAAGAGAAAAATAACTGATAACTGATAAGTGATAACTGATAATCGGGAGTGGATAGTTAAGGCTTTTCACTTTCGGTTATCAGTTATCACTTATCACTTAACTAAATGACTTTTATTCATAAAACCGCAATCGTCAGCCCGCAGGCTGTTATCGGCGACGATTGCCACATCGGAGCGTTTTCCACCATCGGCGACGAAGTCGTTTTAGGCGACAAAGTTCATCTGGAATCGCACGTCGTCATCGACGGAAAAACTTCTATCGGCAGCGAGACGCGCGTTTTCCCGTTTGTCTCCATCGGGCTGGCGCCGCAGGATTTGAAATACGCGGGCGAGGCGACCCGGACGCGAATCGGCAAAAATAATCATATCCGGGAGTTTGTCACGATTCACCGCGGAACTTCGGGCGGCGGCGGTTTAACCGAAATTGGCGACAATAATCTGCTGATGGCGCAGGCGCACGTCGCGCACGACTGCCGCATCGGCAACGAAGTGATTATGGCAAATGCCGCCACTTTAGCCGGTCACGTCACGATTGAAGACCGCGCCAATGTCGGCGCTTATTCGGGCGTTCACCAATTCTGCCGCATCGGGCGCGAAGCCTTCGTCGGCGGTTATTCGGTGGTCGTCAAAGACGCTCTGCCGTTTGCCGTCTCGCAGGGCAATCACGCCAAGTGTTACGGCTTAAACCGCGTCGGAATGCGGCGGCGCGGATATTCCAAGGAAACTATCGAAAAGCTTCATCACGCTTATCATCTGCTGCTTTCCTCAAAGCTGAACACGACGCAAGCCATCGAAAAAATTACGGAAGAAATTCGCGATTGCGCCGAAGTCGATTTACTCGTCAATTTTATCCAGACCTCGTCGCGCGGAGTAGTCAAATGAAATACGGCTTGATTGCCGGAAACGGAAAATTTCCCTTTCTCGTCATCGAGGGTGCAAGACGGCAGGGCGCCTCTCTGGCGGTTGTCGCCATCAAAGAGGAAACCGATAAACGCATCGAAGAAGTCGCCGAGAAAGTCATTTGGGTCGGCATCGGTCAGCTCGGCAAAATGATTTCCTTTTTCAAAAAAGAAGGCGTCCGGCGCGCGATAATGGCTGGACAAGTCAAACACGTACAGATTTTTTCCGGCGCTCTGCCCGATTTGCGGATGCTGAAAATGCTTTTCGGCTTGAAGCAGAGAAATACCGATTCGCTCATCGGCGCGGTCGCCGCCGAGCTTGCCAGAGACGGAATCGAATTAATCGACTCGACCTTTTTCATTCAAGACCAGCTCGCCAGAGAAGGCGTTCTGACCAAACGTAAACCCGACTCCGACGAGCAGGGCAATATCGAATACGGCTTGCGAATCGCCAATGAAATCGCGCGGCTGGATTTGGGGCAAACCATCGTCGTGCGCGCCAAAGCGTGCGTGGCGATTGAAGCGATGGAAGGCACGGACGCCTGCGTAAAACGCGCCGGTGAATTGGCAAAAGGCAAACTGACGGTCGTCAAAGTTGCCAAACCGAATCAGGATATGCGTTTCGACGTTCCGGTCGTCGGCGTCCCGACCATTCGAACGATGATTGAAGCGGGCGCGACCTGTTTGTGTCTGACGGCGGGAAAAACTCTGATTTTCGATAAAGCGGAAATGCTCGCGCTGGCTGACGAGAAAAAAATCGCGGTCGTCGCCGCCCGCGCCGAAACAAATCCAATTCAATCAACGTAAAACTAAAAGTATTTTTTCACCGCCGAAGACGCAAAGAATTTGAAGTGAAAAGGCAAAAGACAAAAGGCAAAATGAAAACATTTTTTTCCATTTTACCTTTGTCTTCCGCCTTATTTCGCTCTGCGGTGAAAGCTATCCCTGGGAGAAAAAAATGAAGAAAAATTTATTTGCTTTTTTACTTTTGCTGACGCTCATTCTGCCGTCTTCCGCTCTGGCGCAGGTTGCCGTCAAAATTACTGCGGCGGAACGCCGCGCGGTCGAGGCGATTACGCAGGAACAATTAAAAAATTATCTGTATTTCATCGCCTCCGACGAAATGGAAGGGCGCAACACGCCTTCGCGCGGGCTGGATTTAACCGCCAAATTTATCGCTATGAATCTTTCGCGCTGGAATGTAAAACCGGCGGGCGACAACGGCACTTATTTTCAAAAAATAAATCTGCGGCGCGACGCGATTGACCGCGCCAATGCTTTTATGGAAATCGGCGCGCAGCGTTTTCCGTACGGCGAGGAATTTTTCAGGATGCGCGGAAAGACGAACGGAACGCTGAACGCGCCGCTCGTTTTTGCGGGCGACGGCTGGCTCGTCAAATCGAAAAATATCGACGCTTATTCGAATGTCGATGTGCGCGGCAAAATCGCCGTCGTTCAGCTTCAGGGCATGCCGCCCGACCCTTCGCTGATTATTCCTCCGAGAGGCATCTCGCGCGCTGATTTAAAACCGGAAGCAAAGGGAACGGATTGGGCTGACCCGTTCGCTTACGCGCAGCAGAAAGGCGCGGCGGGCGTTATTGTCGTCGCTTCGCCCGAAGTGCAAGGCTTCTGGGAACAGATCAAACAAGCTTTCTCCAGAGGCGGCGCAACGCGTGTCGAAGGTCTGCACGAAGAACCGAAAACCACCGGCACTTCGATTCCGGTTTTTCTCGTTTCGCAAACCGTCGGCGGCGCTTTGTATCAAGGCGAAGCGAGCAACCCGCTTAAATCAGCCGAAACGATTTCTTCATTTGAAATGAGCACGGCGAAAAAATTCGGCGTCGCGGCAGACAGCAAAGCGGAAATAACGACGACGCAAAACGTGGTCGCCATTATCGAAGGCTCCGACCCGGTTTTGAAAAACGAGATGGTCGCCGTCGGCGCGCATTACGACCACGTCGGGATGAATCCGAATGTTCCGGGCGACGACAAAATCTTTAACGGCGCCGACGACGACGGCTCGGGCACGACCGCCGTGCTGGCGATTGCCGAAGCGCTGGCGAAACAGCCGAAAAAACCGAAACGCTCGATACTTTTCGTCTGGCACGCAGGCGAGGAAAAAGGCTTGTGGGGCAGCGAGTATTTTGTCAAATATCCGACCGTCGACCTGAAAAACGTGATTGCTCAGCTGAACATAGATATGATTGGTCGAAGCAAAAAGCCCGGTTATCAGGCTCCGTGCGACATCAACCCGAGACCCGGACAGAAGCCGTGCAACGCGGAGCTAACGGGCGAAAATGAAGTCTACGTGATCGGCTCGGAAATGATGAGCAGCGAACTCGGCAGCATTACCAAAGGCGTCAACGATTCGTTTTTGAAAATGACCTACAACTACAAATACGACGATCCGAAAGACGAAAATAAGTTCTTTTTCCGCTCAGACCATTTCCATTACGCGACGAAAGGCATCCCGGTCGCCTTCTGGTTCAGCGGCACGCACGAAGATTATCACGGCGTCGGCGACCACGCCGACAAGATTGATTATGCGAAGATGGAAAAAATCACGCGGACAATCTTTATGACGCTCTGGGAGCTTGCCGAGGCGAAATCGCGCCCGAAGGTCGATAAACAGCTTCCGCCGGAACTGATGCAAAGATAAGGAAAAAGTGAAAGGGTGAAAAAGTCGGCTTATTGATAAATAACGAAAACTTTTTCACTCTTTCTTTTCTCACTTTTATAATTCTTTTCGGATTCAATAAAAAAGGGAGCTTGATAATATCAAGCTCCCTTAAATTTTTGCTTTGAAAGCAAAGTTTATTTGAAAACAACGCCGATGCCGAGCCGAATGTTGTGCTGTGTGCCGCTATCGAATCTAATCGGGTTGTAATCGACCTTAACGACGCGGAAATCAATGTTGTCATTGACGCGGATGTCCAAGCCGCCGCCGAAAGCGCCGGCTAAACCGGTTTCCGAATCGCCGACAAAATCCGAGCAGTCAACTCCGATCGGGCAGGATACGTTTGAGACTTTAATTCTGCCGTGACCGACGCCCGCCAAAGCATAGGCAAAGGGCTTGAGGCGTCCGGTCGAAGCATTGTCCTTGATCTGAACGCCGCCTAAAAAGTTGTACAGAGAGCTTTTCGTTTTGAACGAAACGGTGTTCGTCGTCGTTCCGGTCGTTACCGGAAAGGAAAATTCGTTGGTTTTGTACGTTCCCGAAACGTCGCCTTTGATGCCGACGTAACGGTTGACATTAACCACGGCGGAACCGTTAAAGCCGTGAAAGCTCAAACGGTCGTCGAAAAACTCTTCGACACCGTCTTCGCTGTTCGCGCCCGTATCGACCTGTCCGTTTGAATAACCGACGAAAAATTCCGATTTCTTGTAATCGGTCGTTTGCGCAAAAGCGAAAACGCTGGAAATAATAGTCAGGCAAAATGCCAGAATTAATTTGTTCATAATAAAAATGGTACTCCTTGTTTATTAAAAAATTTGTTGTTTGAGCAACAAAAAAAGCCTAACAAATTTGATACTGCTAAATCTGCTAGGTTTGTGACACTTTTTTAGGTGTCACAATAAAGGCAACGGTTGCCCGATTTATAAGAAAATTTTCTACCTGTTCTTTTCCGAAATCAATATTCGGTAAGCTTCCGAACGCGACAAACCGAATTCCTTTGCCGCCTTTTTCAGCGCGGTTTTGTGGTCGAAATCCTTCTCTAATTCTTTAACCCGCAAAGAGAGCGAGTCCGGTTTTTGGTCTTCGGCTTTCGGTCTTTGATTTTCTTCTCGGTCGACGACCAGAACTATCTCGCCTTTGACCGTTTTTTCCGAAAAACTCTTTGCCAGTTCAGCTAAAGTTCCGCGCACGGTTTCTTCGTGCAATTTGGTTAATTCGCGGACGACGACCGCTTTTCTGTCGCCTAAAACTTCGGCGCAATCCGCCAGCGATTTTGCCAGCCGGTGCGGCGTTTCGTAAAAAAGGAGCGTCGCGGGAATTTCCTTGACTTCCGCCAGGCGTTTTTGTCTCTCGCTTTTTTTGGAAGGCAGAAATCCGCCGAAAAACATCGAATCGGTCGGCAAACCGGAAATAATCAGAGCGCTCAGGAAAGCCGCCGCGCCCGGAATCGAAACGACTCGCGCGCCGATTTCCTGCGCCCTCTGCACAATCCGAAACGCCGGGTCGCAGATAGCGGGCGTACCGGCGTCCGATACGACGGCGATTGATTTTCCGTTCTGCAAATGCGCGGCTAATTCTTCGGCGCGCTCGCGCTCGTTGTGTTCGTGATAGCTGACGAGCCGGTTTGAAATGCCGTAATGCGTCAAAAGCTTGCGCGTGTGACGCGTGTCTTCGCAGGCGATAAGGTCAACGGTTTTCAGGATTTCGACGGCGCGAAACGTGATGTCCTGCAAATTGCCAATCGGTGTGGCGACTAGATAAAGTGTTCCGAACATAGAATGAAACATACAATGAACGAACCGCTAAACGCAAAAAAGCCTGAGTTTTTTAGACTCAGGCTTTTCGCTTAGCGCGGCTTCATTCTGGATTCGGAAGGTCTGGAAAGCGAAGCCGCGTTAATCCTTATATCGATTTTAGAAAGGCAGATAATCTCTCCAATCTCCGTTGTTGCCGCGACGATTACGATTACGATTGTTATTGCCGTTGCCATAAGCGTTGGCAATCGTGTTCAAATCCTGGCGCATCGCGTTCCATTCGTTGCGCGCGTATCCGCCCAAACGCGACCGAGACATTGCATTGTCGATTTGCTGCGCGAGCTGCAGAACGCGCCGCGCTTCGTCGTGGCTGTCTTCCATATTACGCCCGCCGTCAAATTCGTCTTCGAGACGCTCGGCGGCGTTGGTAAAATCACTGGCTAAACGATTAAGACGATCTTCGCGATTGCGGTTGTCGTAACGGCTGTTATCGAGTTCGCGGTCGAGACGGCGTTCAAAAACTTCCGCGCGATTTTTCAGGCGATTAATCGCCGAGCGCAGATTGCCGCGATTGTAATTCCGGTTATTGCGATAATCGCCGTTCCGGTTGTTGCGGTTATAATCGTCGTCATCACGCCATTGCGCCGAAGCGAGCGCCGGCAAGCCCAAAATCAACAGAGAGAATGCAAAAGCTGCAAGCAAATTTTTAAAACGATTCATTATGATTTTTCTCCTCAAAAGTTTCTTCCAACCAAAAAGTTTCTTTCCAACAAACCGCAACCTGTCGCTTTTCGGCTTGATACGTTGCGTTGCCGAGCAAGATAAAAGCAAAGTGTGTGCCATTGCCTTTTGAAAAGAGAATAGGTTAAGTAAATGCCGTTTTTTCAGTAATTTGAAGAAATAGAGGAATTTATTTGAAAGTTTTTTTAAAACTTTCACGCCTCGCGCTATGCGCCAAATGGTTGAGCGTTTAACGAATTGGTTGGCTTTGCCCAAAAAAAATAAAGAAAAAGAAAGGGAAAATTTCTAAATCGTAAATTCTAAATTGTGATGTCCGGTATGTTTAATCAAACAATTTATAACTGCCGATTTACAATCTACAATCAGTCGCGGCAATTTTTCCCGCTTTTCTTAATTTTCGGGCAAAGCGGAATTGGTTAAAATAAAAATGCGGTGAGAAATCGCTCACCGCATCAAAGTTTTTCCTGTTGATTAAGTTTAATTTCCGAGCGCTTTCGCCGCGTTGAGCCTGCCGCCGTTTTCGACTTTTCCGTTTAACGAATCAATCTTATCGACGGATTTCAGGATTCTCTCGCGGAGCTTTTCAACCGTCAGATTCGGCTCATTTGCCAGAATCAGAGCTGCCACGCCGGATACCTGCGGCGTCGCCATCGAAGTTCCCGAGGCTTCGCGATAACCTTCTTTCAGCCACGTTGAAAGAATGTCTTTGCCCGGCGCGGCAATGTGAACCGTTTTCGCGCCGTAGTTTGAAAACGAAGCGAGATTGTCCGAGCGGTCGAGCGCCGCGACGCTGATGACGTTCGGCAGCTTGTAGTTTGAAGGATAATGCGGGCTTCTGTCGTTATTGGTCGAATCGTTTCCCGCCGCCGCGACAAATAAAATTCCCTGCTCGCCCGCCGCGCGAATCGCGTCTTCCAGCGCTCTGGAATAAACGGTCGAACCCCAGCTGGCGCTGATAACGCGAACGTTGACGCCTTTCTGCTTGCGGTCAATCGCGTAGTTGATGGCTTCAATCGCGTCTTTGGTCGAGCCGAAGCCGCCGCGTCCCAAAAATTTGAGCGGCATAATTTCGACCTGCCAGTTGATTCCGGCGATGCCCAAATCATTATCGGCTTCCGCGCCGACGACGCCCGCACAATGCGTTCCGTGCCCGTTTTCGTCCATCGGGTCGGACAGATTTTCCGACGCGTTAAAACCGTTCAAATCGTTGAAAACGCCCAGTTCGTCGTCCTTGTATTGCGGAACGCCGTCGGGACGAATCCACATATTCGCCGCCAAATCCAGATGCAGGTAATCGACGCCCGTGTCCAGCACGGCGACGACGACTTTCCGGCTTCCTTTCGTTTTTTCCCACGCTTTCGGCGCGGCGATGTCGGCGTTTTCCTTACCGCCGTTCTGACCGCCGTTTTTCAAAGCCCACTGGTCGCCGAACATCGGGTCGTTCGGCAGATTCAGCTCGTTCGGCAAATTCGGCGAGTCGGAAGTTTTGGCAGTAACTTCTCGAAAATTTTCGGTCGGCGCGAGCTGGATTTGCACAATCGGCTCGGCATACAAAACCAAATCCGTCATCCGGCGATACTGCTCGGCGACTTTTTCCGCCTCCAGCCCGTCCAAATCGTCAATCGAAATCAGGTTTTTGACCGCTTCGATTTCGTCTTCGACCTTATCGTTATTTTTGGCGGCGATCTTTTTAATTTCCGCCAAACCTACTTCGGGACGAAACTTAACCAAAACTTCCGGCTGGCAATCCTTCGTCGTCCGACTAAACGTCGTCGGTTTCGTCGGTTTCGTCACCGCCTTGTCATTAAACATTCCGAGCGTTGACTGCCAACGCCTGATTTGTCCGAGAACCGCCGCCATTGTAATGATAATTACGGCGATGGTGATATGAATCCAAATATTCTGTCGATTCATTTTTTACTCCCAAAATACTTTAAGCAGAAAGACCTTGCTTGAGCCTTTCTGCCTATTTCACGATTCTATAATGTAATTTGTTCCGTTAAATCCACGCAATCTAAGCTGGTATTTATCGGCACGATATTCATAATCTTTTCCGGCGGCTTGCAAATTTATCTTCCAGCCGCTCGAAATCATCTGCGCCGACATTTCGTCGTCAACCGGCGCGCCGAGAGACGAATTGGGAAAATCCTCGTCGCTTGCAGAAGCAAGCTCAATTTCGGATTCCGCAACTCCTAAGCGTTGTGCCAAGTCCCGTTTCGCTCTTTGAACTGCACTATCACAGCTAAAACTCACCTGTTAGCACTCCTCATTTAAATGAAAGCAAAGGTAATTTTGCGACTATTCGCCAAAATAGTCAATCGGAAAACAAGGCAGAAGGCGAAAGGCAAAAGGCAAAAACAGGAAACGGCTTTTATTTTTGCCTTTTTAATTTTTACTTTTGTCTTGTTTTTCCGCGCCCATCCGTGCCTCTGCGGTAAAAATATCTTATTCCGACCGTAAGTTTTCTAAAAACAAAACTTGTCATTTTGACCGGAAAACTAATATAATAAGTATTGTTTATCACGGAACGCCGACCGGCGGCGTTGCCAACACAGTATAAAAACTACTTATCAAAGATAAATTTAGATGCTAAAAAGGCTGTCAGCGAGACAGCCTTTTTACTTTTCGGTCAACAAAAAACCGGCTGATTTCCGCCAGCGCCGGCGCGATGAAAAACGCGCAGGCAAAACCCAGAACTGCGCCCGTCAGCGAGCGCGACGCGTGCGTGTTTTCCCAAATCCCGAAAAATCCGAGCGACCAGTCGATGCCCATCGGAACTATCGCCAGAAAAAGCCAGAAACGAGGAAACGGCTCGACCGTTTCCAGCGCCCGAAAAAAAGGATAAACGCCCAAGCCGAGCAGAAAGCCGAAGTAAAAGCCGAAACAGCGCGTGCAGACGGCGAAAGGAAATTCTGACGCGTGAAACGAACGCTCCGGAATCTGGTGACAAAGGTAGCTGAAAAACGTGTAAACCGGATTGGAGAAAGCCGCGAAATCGTTTGCCCTGCCAAGCGGCGCGGAAACGATTAAGCCAATCCAGACGAGCGCCAGCAAAAAAACCAGGCTCCACGCGAAAAAAGCCTGCCGTTTCTGCTGTTTTATAAACGCTTGCGGAATGTAATTTTCGATTGGCTCCGGCATTTTCATTTATCATTTATCATTTACCATTTATCATTCGATACCTGATAAATGGTAAATGATAAATGTTCAATGTCTAAAATCTAATCACCGCGTCGGGTCCGCCTTCGACGTGAACCGTATCGACGAAACGGATGCTCTTGGAATCTGAAGTCATCACGACCGAATGCGTGCGTTTGCCCGCGCCGAAAAAGCGAACGCCTCTGAGAAGCGCGCCGTCGGTCACGCCGGTCGCCGCGAAAATAATTCTTTTGCCCGGCGCGAGGTCGTTCGTGTCGTAAATTTTGTCAGGGTCGGTGATGCCCATTTTTTTCAAACGCCGCATGACTTCGGCGGCGGGCGGAACTTTCGATTTATCGACGCCCAATCTTTCGGGGTCGAAAACGAGCTTTGCCAAAATCTCGCCGTTCAGGCATTTCATCGCCGCCGCCGTGATAACTCCTTCGGGCGCGCCGCCGATGCCCATCAGCGCGTGAATATTCGTGCCCGCCACCGCCGCCGAAATTCCCGCCGACAAATCGCCGTCGCTGATGAGACGAATACGCGCGCCCGCTGAGCGCACGTCGTTGATTAATTGCTTATGACGCGAGCGGTCGAGACAAATCACCGTCAAATCGTCGATGTCGCGCCCCAAACGCCGCGCGATATTTTTCAGATTGTCTTTGACCGGCGCGTCGATATCGACCGCGCCTTTGCAGGAAGGTCCGACGACGATTTTGTCCATATAAATATCCGGCGCGTTCAGAAGTCCGCCGCGTTCCGCCGCCGCTAAAACGGCAATCGCGTTGTTGGCGCCGAGCGCGCACAGATTTGTGCCTTCGAGCGGGTCGACGGCAATATCGACTTCGGGAAAATTCGCGCGTTCTTCTTCGGCGTAGTTTCCGCCGCCGAGTTCTTCGCCGATATACAGCATCGGCGCTTCGTCGCGCTCGCCCTCGCCGATGACGATGCGACCGCGCATCGGTACGGTGTCCATTACTTGGCGCATTGCTTCGACCGCCACGTGGTCGGAATATTTGCGGTCGCCCTGTCCCATCGTCTTGGCGGATTCAATCGCGGCGGCTTCACACACGCGCAGAAAATCCAGTGATAATTCGCGTTCTGCTTTTAATTTCATTCTCGGTTTTCCTTAAAATTTGCTGGTAATAAATATTGAAGGCATTTTAACACTTGTCTATCGCTTCGTGACAAGTATAATCTTTCTTTTAACTTATTATTCTGTTGAGGAGATTTTTTTAAAATGACGTATATCGTAGTTGAGCCGTGCGTGGAATGTAAATACACCGATTGCGCGGCGGTTTGCCCGGTCGAAGCCTTTCACGAACTTCCCGACCGGCTTTTAATTAATCCCGACACCTGCATCGATTGCGACGCCTGCCTGCCGGAATGCCCGGTCGAGGCGATTTACTCGGATATGTCGATTCCGCCCGAATATATGGATTGGCTGGAAAAAAACGCGGAAGCCGAAAATTTCCCGATTATCAGCACCAAACAACCGGCGCTGTTCGGTGCGGGCTGTAAAGGCGAGCCCGAATAAGTTTTCAATAAATTTTTTAAGCGGCAGTGAACGATGAATTTGTTATTTGTCGTTCACTTTTTCTTTTTCTCGCTTAAATCGAAAATATACGATTCGTCGTTAAAATATGCGGCTCTCATTCAAAATATGCGCTTCGCCGCCCGACTATGCGATTTTTTCTCGAAATCGGCGATTAATCGTCCGAATCCAAAATTTTTCAACAAAATTTGTGATTATTGGCTATAATATTCAATGGTTCGCTGAAATATGCGATTCCCGCCTGTTTTCACGAAGTTGACGTCATTTTTCAAATTTCGCTTGGAAAAATCGTCATAAAATGTCAGAATCTCGCCGTAGCAGACGCTTCTTTTTCCAACCTGAAAGATTTTAAAAGGAATTAAAGGCTTTTTATAAATTTAGTAGAACTGGGTTTTACGCACTAATTCGTGTGTCCCGAAATTAAATGGAAAAAATAGACAATAAAAGCGTAGAAACAGCATCCGCGCCAGCCGCCGAAATCAATGATTCGCGGCAGAAAGTTCTCGTATTGTTCGGCACGCGTCCCGAAGCGATAAAACTCGCGCCCGTGATTCACGAGCTGCGGGCGAAAAATTTTCGCGCCGTCGTCGTTTCGTCGAGCCAGCATAAAGACTTGCTGAAACCTTTTTTAAAATTGCTCGACGTCGAAATCGATTATGATTTGAAAGTAATGCGTCCGAATCAAACGCCGACCGAAGTTTGCTCGCGCGTGCTTTCAAAGCTGGACAAGATTCTGGAAGCGGAAAAGCCCGATTTGATTTTGGTGCAGGGCGACACGACGACGACCCTGGCGGGCGCGCTCGCCGGATTTAACCGCAAAATCAAGGTCGGACACGTCGAGGCGGGCTTGCGTTCGGGCAATCTTTACAGCCCGTTTCCCGAAGAAATGAATCGCCGCCTGACCTCGCAGATGACGAGCTTTCATTTTGCCGCAACCGAGAAAAACAAGCGCAATCTGCTGGCGGAAGGCGTTTCGAACGAAAAAATTTTCGTGACCGGAAATACGGTTGTCGACTCGCTGCAATTTATTCTGAAAAATCTCGTGCCGAGCGAAAAAATCGCCGCCGTAATTGAACAGACCAAAGGCTTGAAGCGCATTTTGCTGACGACGCACCGCCGCGAAAGCTTCGGCGAAACGATGAGCGGAAATTTGAAGGTGCTGGCTGATTTTGTCGAAAAAAGAAAAAATGTCTGCCTGATTTTTCCCGTTCATCCGAATCCGAACGTGCGCGAGGCGACCCGAGAAATTTTAGCCGATCGAGAAAGAGTTTTTCTGCTTGAGCCGCTGGATTATATGGATTTTGTCGCGCTGATGAAAAAATCCTGGCTGATTGTTTCCGATTCCGGCGGCGTGCAGGAAGAAGCGCCGAGCCTGGGAAAGCCGCTTTTCATTTTGCGCGAAAATACCGAGCGACCCGAAGCGGTCGAAGCGAAAATCGCCAAACTGGTCGGCGGCAGTCCGAAGATTTTGCAAAAAATGCTCGAAGAAAATTATGCGATTGAAACGTGGATAAAGAGCGTGCGCGAAATCAAAAATCCGTTCGGCGACGGCAGAAGCGCGAAAAAAATCGTCGAAATTCTGGAAAAAGAATTTCGCGCGAAAACGCAAAGAGCGCAAAGAGCGGCTGTCGCGGCAAAGAGCCGTCCGGAATTTCAAATCTGAAATTTGAAAGCCGAGTCGGCGGATTGGAAATTAAAATCTGAAATCTGAAATTTGTGTTGAATCAAACTCCCGAAAATAAAAAGCATCTTTTGACCGTTTTGGTCGAAGACTATTTTCACGTCGGCGCGTTTGAGAATCTCATTCAGCAGCGAAACTGGTCGCGCTTTGAGCCGCGCTACGAGCGGAACACTTTAAAAACTTTGGATTTACTGGACGAATTCGACACGAAAGCGACATTTTTCGTGCTCGGCTGGATTGCCGAACAGAATCCGAAGCTCATCCGCGAAATCGTCGCGCGCGGTCACGAAATAGCTTCGCGCGGCTTTTATCACCGCTCTTTGCGGCAATTGACGCCCGAAGAATTTCGCGAAGATTTGCGCAAATCCAATCGCGCGCTGGAAGAGGCGGGCGGGCAGAAAATCATCGGCTACCGCGCGGCGGAAAAACTTTCTTACGAGAAAGACGCGTGGATTTTCGACATTTTGGCGGAAGAAGGTTTTGTTTACGATGCATCGTTTCTGCCGACGCGCAAACAGGAGAAACCGAAGCGTTTTGCGCATCAGGTACACACGGGCGGCAAGGCGATATGGGAATTTCCGTATTCGACGCGCGATTTCGGCTTGGGGCTTCTGCCGATTTCCGGCGGCAATTATTTTCGCCAGATTCCGTATACGCTGATGCGCAAAGCCGTCCGCCAGTGGACGGAAAATCACGACGAGCCGTTTGTTTTTTATTTTCACGTCTGGGAGCTTGACCCGGAACAGCCGCGCATCTCGGCGGCTTCGAGCTATAACCGCGTTCGACATTACCGCAAGCTCGACAAAATGGAATGGATTTTAAAGGAAAATCTACAGCTTTACAAATTTGTCGAGGCGGCGGAATTTCTCGGACTCAAAGAAGAAATCAAAGTCCGGAATCAAGAGTCGAGAGTCGAGAGTCCGGTGGTCGAACTCAAAACTCCGCACTCGGCGCTCAGCACTCGTGTTTCCATCGTCATTCCGTGTTACAACGAAGAACCGACTTTGCCCTACCTGGCAAATACTCTGAAAAGTCTGGAAGAAGATTTAAGCCGGCGTTATAAGCCGGAATTTATTTTTGTTGACGATTGCAGCAAAGACGCGACTTTCGAGCGTTTAAAGGAAATTTTCGGCGCTCGGGAAAACGTGCGCATTGTTCGCCACGAAATCAATCGGGGCGTGGCAGCGGGAATTATGACGGGCTTGCGCGAGGCGGAAACGGAAATCGTCTGCTCGATGGATTGCGACTGCACATACGACCCGCACGAGCTGGAAAAAATGCTGCCGCTTTTGACCGAAAACGTCGATATGGTCACGGCTTCGCCGTATCACCCGCAGGGCGGCGTCCGCAACGTTCCGGAATGGCGACTGTTTTTGTCGAAAGGCGCGTCGTGGCTTTATCGACGCGTTTTGCGCTCGAAGCTCGACACTTACACAAGCTGTTTTCGCGTTTATCGCCGCAGCTCGGTCATTGATTTGAATTTGAAGGAAACCGGATTTTTGGGCGTCGCGGAAATGCTCGGCAAGCTGGATTTGCGCGACGGGCGCATCGTCGAATATCCGGCGGTGCTGGAAGTCAGATTGTTCGGATTTTCGAAAATGAAAACGGCGCGGACGATTTTCGGGCATTTAAAACTGCTTTCGCATCTGGCAAAGTTACGTTTTTTCGGAAATCAGGACGCTATTAAAACTTCTTTACCAAAGGAAAATCTGAAACCACAGATGAATACAGATAAACAAAAATGAAATACCAGGGATGATGACAGGATAGACAAGGATTAAAATATTTTGTTTCTTTGGCTTTTATCTCCGGCTCATCCGGTTATCCCTATAAATTTCCCTAAAAAATATGACACCGACATTACAACCAGAAATTATCAAACTGCCGTCCGACCAGGACGCTTCGGGCAGAAGCTTCGGCGCGGAAGAAATCGCCGCGCTGACCGAAGTTCTGCAATCAGGAACTTTAATCACGACCAAAGGCAAATTCGGCAAGCTTTTGGAAGAAAGCTTTGCAAAGCTTCTGGGCGCGAAATACGCTTACGCCTGCAATTCCGGCTCGGCGGCTGTGCATACGGCAATCGCCGCGATAAATCCGAATCCGGGCGACGAAATCATCACGACTTCGATAACCGATATGGGCGCGCTGACGCCGATTATCTTTCAGGGCGCGATTCCGGTTTTCGCGGACGTCGACCCGAAAACTCTGAACGTCACGGCGGAAACTATCGAAAAAGTTTTGTCCGAAAAAACCAAAGCCATTATCGTCACGCACCTGTTCGGCAACCCGTGCGAAATGAAAGCGATTATGGAGCTTGCCGACGCGCGCGACATTCCGGTTATCGAAGACACGGCGCAGAGCTTCTTAGCCGAGTGTGACGGAAAATACGTCGGCACCATCGGAAAAATCGGCGCGTTTTCCTTCCAGCAGGGCAAACATATGACGACGGGCGAAGGCGGAATCGTCGTCACCGATGACGACGAAATCGCGCGCCGGATGTATCTTTTTATCAACAAAGCCTGGGGCTACGGCGACCCGAATCCCGACCATTATTTCGCTTCCCTGAATTACCGGATGACCGAATTGCAGGCGGCGCTGGCTTACGAACAACTTAAAAAACTCGACGCCTGCGTCGAACAGCGGCAGCGAATGGCGCGGCTTCTGGACGAAAAAATCGCCGGCATCGACGGTATCGAAAGCTACCAACCGGCTGAAAACGCGACGATGACCTACTGGAAATACTGTCTGCGCGTGGACGACGCGAAAATCGAAGACGGCGCGGTCGGTCTGGCAAAAGCGCTGAAGGTTTACGACGTCGCTTCCGCTCCGCGCTACGTTGTCAAACCGGCTTATAAATGCCGCGTTTTCACCGAACAGAACACTTTCGGCGATTCGCATTATCCTTTCAATTTGGCGCGCCCGGAAGCGGTCGATTACAACGACGATAATTTTCAGGGAACAATCAAAGGCTTGCACGACGTTCTGGTTCTGCCTTTCAACGAGCGCTACGAGGAAAAACACATCGAATTTCTGGCTTCGTCAATCCGCGAAGCGGTCGAAAATACGAGGAAATAATTTAACGCGGCGGACAGGACGAGCAGGATAAATTTTGATTTCTTCAACTTTAGAAATAATTTTTAGGGTTGAACAATAATGAAAATAATCCTGTAAATCCTGTCCATCCTGCCTGTTTGAATAAAAGTATGGAAAAACTCAAATTTGCATTAATCGGAACGGGCGGCATCGCTCAAACTTACGCGCAGGCGTTTCAGACCAGCGAGTGTTGCCGGCTCGTCGCCGTCGCGGACGTGCGCCAGGAATCGGCGGAAGCGTTTGCCGAACCTTTCGGCGCGAAAAGCTACGCGGATTATAAAACGCTCGCGGAAAATGAGAGCGTCGACGCCGTTATCGTCTCGACGCCGCCGAATTCGCATCCCGAAATCGCGATGTTTTTTATGAATCGAGGCGTTCACGTGCTGTGCGAAAAACCGCTTTGCTTAAGCGCGGCGGAAGCGCGCGAAATGCTCGACTGCGCTGAACGCACGGGCGTTAAATTCACGATGGCTTCAAAGTTTCGCTACGTCGAAGACGCCATCAAAGCCAAATCGATGGTCGCTTCCGGCATTCTCGGCGACGTCGTGCAGTTTGAAAACTCTTTTACGGCAAAAGTCGATATGTCGCGGCGCTGGAACTCGGACAAAGCGGCGAGCGGCGGCGGCGTTTTGATTGATAACGGCACGCATTCGGTCGATATTATCCGTTATTTTCTCGGCGCCATCGAAGAAGTTCTGGCGGTCGAAACCGGCAGCACGCAGAATCTTCTCGTCGACGAAAACATCAAGATGCTGGTCAAAACCAGAAACGGCATCACCGCGAGCATTGATTTGACGTGGGGAATTAACAAAGAATTGCCGTATTTTATCAGCATCTACGGCACGAGCGGAACTTTGCATATCGGCTGG
>DASVRL010000128.1:0-22483 GCA_036388635.1 Pyrinomonadaceae bacterium | reverse complement strand
GCCGGTTTTAGAGTTTGAAGAAGATGCTCTGTTGGCGCTCGGCGGCGCGGATTTTTCGGCGAAGCTAAACGAAAAGCCAATCGAAAACTGGCGTCCAGTTTTTGCGAACAAACGCGACGTTTTGAGTTTTCCCGAACGCCGTTCCGGCGCGCGAATTTATTTAGCCGTGCGCGGCGGTTGGGCGGCGGAAAAATGGCTCGGCAGCGCCAGCGCAAATCTTCGTGCCGGAATCGGCAAGGCGTTACAAAAAGGCGATAAAATTTTCTGCCCGGAACGAAGCGTAAAGCGCAAAGAACATTTTTTCAAAATTTCAAATTCCCTGATTCCGCGTTACAGCAATTTCCCGACCGTACGGCTCACGCCGGGCGCGGAGTTTGCCGCGCTGACGGCTTTGAGCGCGGAAACGTTTTTAAAAAACAGCTTTACGGTCACGCCTAATTCCGACCGGATGGGCTTTCGGCTCGCGGGCACGCCGCTTTATCTGCTGGAAGAGGTGCGGCTCGTTTCGTCCGCCGTCAATTTCGGCACGATTCAGCTGCTGCCTGACGGTCAGATGATTATCCTGACGGCTGACCATCAAACCACCGGCGGTTATCCGCGCATCGCTCACGTTGCCGAAATAGATTTGCCGCTCGTCGCGCAGCTCAATGCGAATGACAAAGTTTATTTCAAATTAATTTCCCGCGCGCAAGCCGAAGACTTGATTCTGGAGCGGGAGAAGAATTTGAATTTATTCAAAACTGCTGTAAAACTAATTAACTGGTAACTGATAACTGATAACTGATGGTTGATAATTCAGACTTAAAGCTGATGACTGACTACTGACTGCTATCAGTTATCAGTTATCAGTTATCGGTTATCGGTTATCGGTTACCGGTTATGAAAATTGACCTGAATTGCGATATGGGCGAAAGCTTCGGCGCGTGGCGAATGGGCAATGACGCGGAATTGATGAATTATGTTTCGTCGGTCAACGTCGCCTGCGGGTTTCACGCGGGCGATGCGGGCGTTATCCGAAAAACCGTCGAATCGGCAATCGAAAAAAACGTCGCCGTCGGCGCGCATCCGTCATTTCCCGATTTGCAGGGCTTCGGCAGGCGCGAGATGAAAATGCCGGCGCAGGAAATTTACGACGTCGTGCTTTACCAGGTCGCGGCGGTCAAAGGAATCTGCGAAGCGCTCGGCGCTCGGCTGCATCACGTCAAACCGCACGGCGCTTTATATAATCAGGCGGCAAAAGATATTTCAGCGGCGCGAGCCATCGCCGAAGCCGTCAAAGCGATTGATAAAAATTTAGTTTTTTACGGTCTTTCGGGCAGCTTTTTGATTTCCGAAGCGGAAAAAATCGGTTTGCAAACAGGAAGCGAAGTTTTTGCCGACCGGACTTATCAACCGGACGGAAGCCTGACTCCGCGCCGGCGAGCCGACGCTTTGATTCACGACGCGGAAAAAGCCGTCGCGCAGGTTTTGCAGATGATTCGGGCGCAGACCGTGACGGCGACCGGCGGCGAAATTGTTTCAATCAAAGCCGAAACCGTCTGCATTCACGGCGACGCGGCAAACGCCTTGGAGTTTGCCCGCACAATTCGGGAAAGATTGCGCGAAAACGCCGTGAAAATAGAATCAATTTAACTCGAATCTCAATCTGTGTTGTAATAAATCGCTTTTCAAATTTCCGTAACGGAGTTTTCCGGCAATGTCTAAACGCCTTCTCGCTGTTGTCGGCATAGTCGTTACCGCTTTAATTGCCGGCAAATGGAGCAAATAAAATGAAAAAATCGACGTTTTCATCGGCTCTGGTCGGCGCGGCTTTTCTGATGGCGACTTCGGCGGTCGGTCCCGGTTTTCTGAACAACACCAGCAAATTTACGAAAGATTTACTGGCGAGCTTCGGCTTTGTCATTCTGCTTTCCGTCATTCTCGACATTTTCGCGCAGCTCAATATCTGGCGCATCATCACGGTCAGCGAAAAACGCGCGCAGGACGTGGCAAACGAGACGCTTTCGGGCAGCGGCTACCTGCTTGCCGCGCTGGTCGCGCTCGGCGGTCTGGCTTTTAATATCGGCAACGTCGGCGGCGCCGGATTGGGATTGAATGTTTTGTTTGGCTTTGACGTGCGAGTTTGCGCGGTGATTTCCGCGCTGATAGCGATTGCGATTTTTCTTTTCAAAGAAGCGGGCAAGGCGCTGGATTGGTTCGCCAAAATTCTGGGTTTCGTGATGATTGCGCTGATTATATACGTCGTCTGGACGGCGAATCCGCCTTTCGGCGAAGCCCTGCAAAAAACTTTTCTGCCGGATAAAATCGACGCGTTTTCGACCGTCGCGCTCGTCGGCGGAACGGTCGGCGGCTACATCAGTTTCGCGGGCGCGCATCGATTGCTCGACGCGGGCATCAAAGGCACAGGCTCGCTCGGTGAAGTGAATAAAAGCGCGACGCTTGGGATTTTAATCACGGCTTTGATTCGCTTTATGCTTTTTCTCGCCTCGCTCGGCGTAGTGGTAGCGGGCGCGAATATCGACGACAAAAATCCTTCGGCTTCCGTTTTTCAAAACGCGGCGGGCGCGGTCGGCTACGTGATTTTCGGCGTCGTGATGTTCTGCGCGGCGATTACGTCGGTCGTCGGCGCGGCTTACACTTCCGTCTCGTTTCTGAAAACCTTCTCCCCGCAAATCGGAAAAAACGAGCGCCTTGTCATTATCGCTTTCATCGTCGTCTCGACGCTGATTTTTTTGTTCGTCGGGCAGCCCGCCAAAGTTCTGGTCGTGGTCGGCGTGCTGAACGGTTTTATCCTGCCGGTCGCGCTGGCTTTGATTCTGATGGCGGCGCGAAAAAAGAAAATCGTCGGCGACTACAGGCATCCGCTGTGGCTGGAAATCGGCGGCTGGCTGGTCGTTTTGATTATGACCGCGTTCAGCCTTTATACTCTCTATAAAGATTTTTTAATCGGCAAGTGAGAAAGCAGAAATGCAGGCGCGGAATTTTAAAATTTTGAACCGGAATTTTAAGTTTCTGACAGAGAATTTTAAAATTCCGCCAGAGAATTTTTGATTTTCAGCCGAAAAATGGATGGAAATAATACGATTTTGTTATATATCGTTGAGCATTTATCATTAAACAACCGGTAAATGATAAATGATAACTGATAAATGTTAACCTGATTTTATGCGAATTTTAGTTACCGGCGGCGCGGGCTACATCGGCAGCGTCGTCGCCGAAGAATTAATCAAAGACGGTCACGCGGTGGTCGTTTACGACAATCTGGTGAAAGGTCATCGCGAAGCGGTCGCGCCGCAAGCCGAATTTATTTTCGGCGATTTGACGGAAACCGAAAAGCTGTTTGACGTGATGCGCCGTCACGAAACCGAAGCCGTGATTCATATGGCGGCTCATTCGCTTGTCGGCGAATCGGTCGAAAATCCGGCGAAATATTATCAAAACAACGTCGTCGCCGGACTCTCGCTGCTCGACGCGATGAATGAAGCCGGCGTCAAAAAAATGGTTTTCTCGTCAACCGCCGCCGTTTACGGCGAGCCGGAAAAACAGCCGATAACCGAAACCGACAAAACTCAGCCGACCAATCCTTACGGCGAAACCAAGCTCGCTTTTGAACAGGCTCTGAAATGGTATGAAAAAGCTTACGGCTTGCATTATGCCAGCCTGCGCTATTTCAACGCGGCGGGCGCGAGCGAAAAATTCGGCGAGCGACACGAACCGGAAACGCACCTGATTCCGATTATCCTGCAAGCGGCGAGCGGAGCCAGAGAATACATCGAGGTTTACGGCGACGATTACCCGACCGCCGACGGAACCTGCATCCGCGATTACATACACGTTTTTGATTTGGCGCGCGCGCACATCGCCGCATTGCAAATTCTCGATGAGCGCAGCGCGATTTACAATCTCGGCTGCGGCGGCGAAGGCTATTCGGTCAAACAGGTCATCGACACGGCAAAAGAGATTACCGGAAAGGAAATCAACGTCCGCTACGGCAAACGCCGCGCAGGCGACCCGGCGATGCTGATTGCCAGCTCCGACAAAATCAGAAAGGAACTCGGCTGGAAACCGCAGCGCCAGGATTTAAAGGAAATTATCGAATCGGCGTGGAAATGGCTGGAAAAGGATTTGAGAAAAAGCGCGGCGGAATAATTGCTAACGAAAAATCGAAAGTGCAAAATGCAAAATGGAAGACACTTACTAAATTTTGTATTTTGCACTTTCGATTTTGTTGAAGAGTCTTATTCCTCAAACATCTTTCGCAGGCTTTCCGTGTAAGGCGCGCGGGCGACGCCTTTTTCGGTGATGATTGCCGACACCAAATCGTTTGGCGTCACGTCAAACGCCGGGTTGGAAACTTCAATGCCTTCGGGCGAAAGCCGGATGTCCTGAATATGCGTTATCTCCCGGATATTGCGTTCTTCAATCGGGATTTGCTCGCCCGTCGGGCAATTTAAATCGACGGTCGAAAGCGGCGCGGCGACGTAAAACGGAATATTGTGACGCTTTGCCAGCACCGCGACCATATACGTCCCGATTTTGTTGGCGACGTCGCCGTTCGCGGCTATTCTGTCCGAACCGACGACGACCGCCTGGATTTTTCCCTGCTTCATAATGTGACCGCTCATATTGTCGGTAATCAGAGTCACCGGGATGTCGTCCTGAAGCAGTTCCCAGGCGGTCAATCGAGCGCCTTGCAGATAAGGTCGCGTTTCGTCGGCAAAAACGTCGATGGTTTTTCCCTGATTGACCGCGCCGCGAATGACGCCGAGCGCCGTGCCCCAGACGCCGCCGGTGGCGAGCGCGCCCGCGTTGCAATGCGTCAGAACGGTCGAATTGTCTTCCAAAAGCTCGCCGCCGAACTGCGCTATAAGGCGCTGACTTTCGATGTCTTCCTCGTGAATCGCCTGCGCGTCGGCGAGCAAAATCTGTTTGATTTCGCTGACGGATTTTCCTTCGGATTTCGCTTTCTGGAAAGTGCGCTTCATCCGGTCAATCGCCCAGAAAAGATTGACGGCGGTCGGGCGCGTTTTGCCGAGGATTTCGCTGATATAATCAAATTCGTCGTCCAAATCCAACAGGCTCGTGCCGACAAAATTTTTCACGCCGAGCGCGATGCCGTAGGCGGCGGAAACGCCGATGGCGGGCGCGCCGCGCACGACCATATCGCGGATGGCGGCGGCGACTTCCGTGTAGGTGCGCAGGGTCAGCCATTTTTCTTCGGTCGGCAAAAGGCGCTGGTCGAGCATCAGCACGCCTTCGTCGCTCCATTTGACAGGTATTATCATTCGTTTAATTTTTCCTTATTTTCTGCAAAAGAATTTATAAAAATGATAAGGAATAATCGGGCGCGAAGCAAAGCAGGCGTATTAATTTATTGAAACACGGAGACGTTTTCCGGCGTTCTTACGCTTTAACAGGCGGGCAATTAATGCCCGAAAAGGCGGAAAATTATGACTTTGGAAAAAACTCTGGACAAGCTGCACGCCGCGGTGACGGCTAATAAATGGCTGCAAATTTTTACGGCTTTCGGGCGCGTTCTTTTAGCCGTCGGATTTATTCCGCCGAGCATCAAGAAAATTACGGGGCAGCCTTTCACGGTTTTGCCCGATTCGACGCCGGTCGGGCATTATTTCAACGCGCTGTATCAAACCGGCTTTTATTACGAATTTCTCGGCTGGGGACAACTTGCCGCCGCTGTTTTGCTTTTGATTCCGCGCACGGCTCATCTGGGCGCGCTGGCGTTTTTCCCGATTATTTTAAACATCGCCGTTTTGACCGGCTCGGTCGGTTTCGCCGGTACGAATTATATTACGGCGCTGATGCTCATCGCCGCGACTTATCTGGTCGCCTGGGACTACGACCGCCTGAAAGCGATTCTGTTCGCAAAACGCACGGAAAAATCGCATTTTTTCAGGCTCGAATTCGTCTGGCTTCCCGTCGTTTTCGCAATCGGCGGTTTGGCGCTCGCTTCGGTTTTCGCGTTTTTCCGCGTCGGAAATCTGCAACAGAGATTTTTGCCCGTCGCCTTAACGGCGGCGGTCGCCGGATTCGTTTTCGGTTTAATCTGCGCCGCGCATCATCGCTTTATGAAAACGGGCGAGCTGCAAAAAGAATTAAGTTGAGAGCCGAGAACTGAAAACGGAGAATGAAACCGTATTATATTTTCAGTTTTCAGCTCTCGATTCCCGGTTAAAAAAAGTGTAGATTTTTTTCCTCAAATAGTGGTAAATTTCCTTTGTGCAAAATTTCATACCAAAACCTTATACACGCAAGTTCAGAAAATGGAGAAAAGAGCAGAATACTGTTTGATTGTCGAAGGCAATTATTTTGACGAGTCGGAAGCCGAACACGCCCTGCGTGACCCGTTTATCGAGGAGTTTGTCGAACAGAGCGACCAATTTCGACTGCATAATTTTGACGACATCGAGGTAGCCTGCGGCATCAGCCTGGGCGAATTAATGGTTTCGATGATTGACGACGAAATGTTC
Organism: Pyrinomonadaceae bacterium; assembly: GCA_036388635.1. Taxonomy (GTDB): domain Bacteria; phylum Acidobacteriota; class Blastocatellia; order Pyrinomonadales; family Pyrinomonadaceae; genus JALZHR01. Next base: position 15,995 of record DASVRL010000128.1, on the reverse strand, counting down.
AAGGTTTCCTGTCAAAACACCACGCGCCCGCTGACCGAGCATAAGGCGAAGCTGCTGGCGGAAGCGCTTCGCCGCCAGGATATGTTTGACGAAATCCGCGTCGAACAGCTGCATTAAAACAAAATAAAAATCTGGCGCCGAATGGACAGGATGTGAAAAATTTTCTATTCTCGTAATCCTGTCTTTTCTATTTTTATGTTGACGGAGTTTTTCAGCGGTCGCGTCGCGGTCGCGGTCGGCGATATCACGCGCGAAGAGGTTGATGCCGTCGTCAATGCGGCAAATTCCACATTGCTTGGCGGCGGCGGCGTTGACGGCGCGATTCACCGGGCGGGCGGCGCACGGATTTTGGAAGAATGCAGGGAAATTCGCCGGACGCGGTTTCCGGACGGATTGCCGGCGGGAAAAGCCGTTATCACTTCCGGCGGAAATCTCGCCGCCCGATTTGTCATTCACACGGTCGGTCCCGTTTACGGAATGAATCAGGGCACGGACGCCGGGCTTTTAGCCGACTGCTACCGGAATTCGCTGCAACTGGCGGCGGAAAATAATCTGGAAACGATCGCTTTTCCGGCGATTTCGACCGGCGCTTTCGCTTATCCGCCCGACGAAGCGGCGCGGGTTTCCTCGCAGGCGATAAAGAATTTTTTAGAAGATAATCAAACAATTAAACAGGTGCGGCTCGTTTTTTTCTCCGCGAATGACGCCGCGAAGTTTGTAAAACATCAAGTGTTTGGCGAATAATTGTAGAATAGAAAAGAGACCGAGACGCCGACTGATTAGGATTAAGCAAGATAAAATCCTATTTAATCCAATTTATCTTAATTAGCGGGCGTTCTGTTTTTTGCTTTGTTTAGAGCGCGAACAAAGCTCGCCCAGATAATTTTTTAACGCAGATAATTATTTATGAAGGAGTCTTCCATCGAAGAAATGTCACAGGCAGCAGCAGGTCAGCAATTAGAGCATTATTTCCGAAAGGATTTTTCAATCAACCGCCGGCTTCCGGAAAATTTACAAATTTTGGACGAGCTTTCCGGAAATTTTTACTGGTCGTGGACGGCGGAAGGCACGGAAATTTTTCGCGATCTGGACGCGCGGCTCTGGGAAAAGGTCGAGCAGAATCCGCGCCGGATGCTGAAGGAAATCAGCGAATTTCGTCTCTGGCAAAAAGCGTCCGAGCCGTCTTACGTCGAAAGAGTTCGCCTCTTTGCCGAAAAATCCGATGGTTACCTCGCCGCGCCGAAAAACTCTTTCGGCAGAATCACTCCGGAAAATCCAATCGCTTATTTTTGCGCCGAATACGGCATTCACAATTCCCTGCCGATTTATTCGGGCGGGCTTGGAATCCTGGCGGGCGACCATCTGAAATCGGCGTCGGATATGAACGTTCCGCTCGTCGCGGTCGGGCTTTTTTATCGTTTCGGCTATTTTCGTCAAAAACTGGCGCACACCGGCTGGCAGGAAGAAAGATATCTGGACGCGTTTGAAAACCAGCTTCCGCTGGAGCCGGTGACGGACGAAGCCGGAGAGCGGATTTACGTGACGGTTCAGATGCGCGGGCGTGAAGTCGCGGCGCAGGCGTGGCTGGCGCGCGTCGGCAGAATCTCTTTATATCTGCTGGATACAAACGTTTTGCAAAACGCCGAAGTCGACCGTCTGATCACCGGACATCTCTACGGCGGCGATACGGAAACGCGCGTCGTGCAGGAAGAAATTCTCGGCATCGGCGGCGTGCGGCTTTTGCGAAAACTCGATATCGAGCCGGCGGTTTATCATCTGAACGAAGGTCATTCGGCGTTTCTGACTTTGGAACTCGCCCGCGAATTTTTGCAGGAAAACGCCGGTCGAAGCTTTGCCGACGCGGTTTCGGTCGTGCGTGAAAACTGCGTTTTCACGACGCACACGCCCGTCTCCGCCGGCAACGACACTTTCGCGCCCGCACTGCTCGAAAAATGTTTCGACGCGGATTTTCTCGCCTCGCTCAAGCTTTCCAAAGAAGAATTTTTCGCTTTCGGGCGCACCGACGCCGGCGATTCGGACGAATGGTTCGGAATGACGCCGTTCGCTATCAGAATGTGCCGGTCGGCAAACGGCGTCAGCGAAAAACACGGCGAAGTTTCGCGCGCGCTGTGGCAGAGTATGTTCGGCGGCGCGCAAATTGAAGAAGTTCCGATAACTTTCGTGACCAACGGCGTTCACGCGCCGACGTGGATTGCGCCGGCTTTAAAAGCCGTCTACGAAAAACACATCGGCGCGGGCTGGACGGAGATTTTAAAAGACGAAACGGCGTGGCGCGCGGCAATCGAACGGATTCCCGACGAAGAAATCTGGCGCGCGCACAATCTTTTAAAAAATCAGCTTATCGCCTTTATCCGGCAAAGAATTTTTGCGACCGACACCGGCTCGCTGGAAACGATTCACGAACATTCGGACGTGAAAAACTTTTTCGAGCCGCACGTTTTGACCATCGGTTTCGCGCGGCGCGTGGCGGCGTATAAACGCTGGAATCTGCTTTTGTCGGACGTGCCGCGACTGCAAAGAATGATTGGAAACGTCGAGCGCCCGGTGCAGTTCGTTTTTGCCGGAAAAGCGCATCCGCAAGACCGCACGGCGAAAGCTCTTTTGCAGAATCTGATGAACCAGAAACAGAACGGAACGTGGCTGCAGCGCGCCGCTTTTATCGAAGATTACGACCAGGAAGTGGCTCGCTATCTGGTGCAGGGCGTCGATGTCTGGCTGAACGTTCCCCGCCGCCCGCTGGAAGCAAGCGGTACGAGCGGGCAGAAAGCGGCGATGAACGGCGGCTTGAATCTTTCGATTCTGGACGGCTGGTGGATCGAAGGCGCGAGCGGCGAAAACGGTTTTTCCGTCGGCGTTTTGCGCGACGAAGGCGATTTGAGCGAAGACGAAACGGACGCAGCGGACGCCGAATCGCTTTATCACACTCTGGAAACGCAAGTCGTTCCCGCATTTTACGAAAAAAACGCGGACGGCTTGCCGCACGTCTGGATTGCAAAAATGCGCAACGCTTTGCAAACGCTGACGCCGCAGTTTTCCAGCGACCGGATGCTGAAAGATTACATCGAAAAAATTTACGGCGTTTGAATAAGTCACCATCAGTGAGATACCGAATTTGAAACAGCGGATTAATACGGGCATACGGATTAAATAAGAAATAAATCCGCGCTAATCGGTGTTAATCCGTTGTTTCGTTTCTTAAAATCTCCGTCCCGCCGTGTTTCTGCGGTGAAAATTGTTGTTATTCCGAAAAGGAATGTGGATAATGAAAGCGGAAAATTTTCCGTTCGCTTCATTATCCATTTTTCGTTGAGGTCAAAATGCAAAATACGGAGTTTCGGACGGGCGTCATTCGCCCGGTCGAATGTTTCAAAGAAGGCTGGGAATTAATTAAAGACCAATACTGGCTGTTTTTCGCCGTCGTGCTGGTCGGGATGCTGATTGGCGGAATCATTCCGTTCGGCATCGGCATCGGCGCGATGTTTTGCGGTATTTACTACTGCCTGTTTCAAAAAATGAACAATCGAAAAGTCGAGTTTGAAGGACTTTTCAAAGGCTTTAATTATTTTGTTCCGGGACTGGTGGCGACGCTCGTGCTGATTGTTCCCGCCGTGATTTCGGTGTTATTCGTTTACGCCTCGGTGTTTGCCGTGCTTTTCGCCTCGATGGACGCGCGCGGCAATATTAACGAGACGGCGATCTGGGGAATGATGGCAACGCTTTTTATCGAAATGATTGCCCTTTGGTTGCTTCTCGGCTCGCTGCACGTTTTTCTGATGTTCTCGTACCCGCTGATCGTCGATAAAAATATGAGCGGCTGGGCGGCGTTCAAGCTGAGCGCGCGCGCCGGATGGGCAAATCTGTCGGGCGTCACCGGATTGATTCTGATTGAGTTCGTGCTGGGGCTGGCGTCCTACGTTTTGACTTTTTTCCTGCTCGGATTCGGCGTTTATCTGGTGATGCCGATAATGTTTGCGGGCGTTCTGGTCGCTTACCGGAAAGTTTTTCCGGCGACCGACAGTTTTCCGCCGGCGCAGAACTTTCCGCCGCCGCCGCCGAATGCATTTTGATAACCGAAAAGTTATAATCGGGTTATGAAAGCAAATTTTACGAAACTCGATTCGAACGAGCAGCTCGAAGAGCTTTTTCAAAAATCACACGAAGCTCCGGTTCTGGTTTTCAAACACTCTACGACCTGCCCGATCAGCGCCGCTGCTTATCGTCAAATCGAAGCCGTCGACGGCGAAGTAAATATAATTATCGTGCAGTCGGCGCGCTCCGTTTCCAACGAGCTTGCCAACCGCACCGGAATCCGCCACGAATCGCCGCAGGCAATCGTGCTGAAAGACGGCAAGCCCGTTTACCACGTGTCGCATTACAGCGTAACGGCGGAAGACTTAAATAAAACGCTGAACGCGGAATGATGACCGCGAAATTTTTTCGTTCATCATTCCGCGTTCAGCGTTCATCATTATGATTGAGCCGCTCCAAATTATCGAAGAATCCGATTCGGAATTGACTATCGTCTGGTCGGACGATTCGCAGAAAACTTATCACGCGCCCGATTTACGGCGCGCCTGCCCGTGCGCGAGCTGCATCGACGAATGGACCGGCGCGAAAAGGTTAAAAGACGAAAGCGTCGGCGACGATTTGACGATTAAAAACACCGCCATCGTCGGGCGCTACGCGCTGAATTTTCGCTTCTCGGACGGGCACGAAACCGGGATTTACAGTTTCCAGTATTTGAAAAATTTAAAAAGAAACGATGAATGACGAACGCGAAACAATCAATTGCCGTCTCAAAGCATCTGATTCATCATTCGTCATTCATCGTTTCTCCTTATCTCTGTGGTAAAATATCTTTATGCAGGAACGCGATATTTTTGATGAAAGACCGGAAACCAAACGCGCCAATTATGTTTGCCCGCACTGCCGCGAGGCGAACGATTACGAAGTTCGCTGGCTGAAGCGCTTGAAGAAGAAAAATCCGCCGCGCCAGCTGAGCGAACACGACCGCGCCCGCTTTGATAAGTCGCGCGATTATATGGTGCGCGTCGATGATATGCTGATGTGCAAAAATATGCGCTGTCGCCGCCGTTTCGAGATTCCGAGCTTTCAAACCGTCGTCTTTATTTAACTGATAGTTGATAACTGATAACTGGTAATCGCTTTGTCTTCGCTATCAGTTATCAGTTATCAACTATCAGTTTTCGTATGTTATTCTTTTCTTACAGCAAATTATCAAGGAGGAATTATTTAGAATGCCAACCAAACCGAGCGACAATCCCGAATATTACGAATACGCGCCCGTCGCCAGCGAAGACGTGCAGGATTTGATGAAAGACGAAATCAGCAGTGCGCCGCGCGCACCGCAGGAATTGCGCGACCGACTCAGGGAAAACAACGCCTCGTCGCCTGCCGATTCGGGCGGCGATATCGACGCTTCGTGGGAAGACGTCGAAGATTCCGGCTCGGAATCGGTCGGCGGTCATAACCCGACGCCCGACCAGTCCGACGTGGAAGCCAACGCACACGCTCTCGGCATCGACTTTCAGGATAACGAGCCGCTCGACCTGCTGGACAAAATCGAAAAGCGCGACCGCAACCGCTACGAACTCGATGAAAATTCAAAAGAAGGCGATATGATTTAGCATTTATCATTGAACATTTATCATTTACCGTCGAGCATTTATCATTCGGAGTTTAAAAAACTATGGATGATAAATGCTCAATATTTTTTGATAAGTGATAAATGTTCAAGGTTCAATGTTTGACAAGATTTTCGACCAGTTTAGTGAGTTCGACCGGCTCGATTGGTTTTGATATATGAACCTGATAACCCGAATCGAGCGCTTTTTGACGGTCTTCGGGGCGCGCGTAAGCCGTCAGCGCGATTGCCGGAATCGGCTTTTCTCGTCCGGCTTCTTTTTCCCAGGCTCTGATTTTTTGCATTAATGCGTAGCCGTCCTCGCCCGGCATTCCGATATCCGAAACCATCACGTGCGGCGGCATTTTTTTAACTTTTTCCAATGCTTCCGCCGCCGAAGCGGCGATTTCGACCGCCGCGCGGCAATTCTCAAAAACCAATTTAAGAAGCTCGCGCGTGCTCTCCTCGTCGTCGACTATCAGGATTCGCAAGTCGTTTAACAACGGGAAATCGACGGGAAATCCGTCCTCGGCGTCCGTCTTTTCCCTTGCGCCCGCTTCCGGCAGAGCCAATACCGGAAGCCGCACGGTAAAGGTCGCGCCTTTGCCTTCGCCCTCGCTTTCGACGCCGACCGTCCCGCCGTGAAGCTCGACCAAATGCCGGACAATCGCCAGTCCCAACCCAAGCCCGGTAAAATGCCGCGTGATCGAGCCGTCGGCTTGGCGAAAGCGGTCAAAGACAAACGGCAGAAAATCGCGGCTGATGCCTTTTCCGTTGTCGCGGACGATAATCTCGACCTGCGAATCGTTTTCCGGCAGAACGATTTCGACCGCGCCGCCTTTCGGCGTAAATTTAATGGCGTTCGACAAAAGATTCCAGATTATCTGCTGCAAGCGGTCGGCGTCGGCGGAAATCACAGCGATTTTTGGATTGATAATCGCGTGCAGCTCGATGCCTTTCGCTTCTGCCGCCGGACGCACGGTTTCGATAGCGGCATCAATCACCGGAACGATATTGACCGGCTGCACGTCCAAATCGAGCTTGCCGCTGATGATGCGCGAAACGTCCAGCAAATCTTCGATTAACTGCGATTGGGATTTTGCGCCGCGCTCGATCGCCTCAAGCGCGCGTTCCCGGTTATCGCCCGACAGATTGCCGTCGCGGAGCATCGTTATCCAGCCGATAATCGAATTCAGAGGCGTGCGCAGCTCGTGCGAAACGGTGGCGAGAAATTCGTCTTTCAGACGGTTCGCCTCTTCCGCCTGAAGGCGCAGCGATTGCTCCAAATCAAGCCGGCGCTCGCGCTCGCGCTCGTCTTTTTTGCGCTCGGTCACGTCGATGTGCGCGGCGATACAACTGACGACGTCGCCGTTTTCGTCAAAGACGGGCGCCGCGTAGCTGTAGATTGTGACGAGCTTTCCGTCCGCCCTCTGAATATCCGTTTCGTCGTCGAGAATCGTTCTTTTTTCTTGAACGGCGCGCTGCATCGGAAGCTCGTGCGGAGCCAGCTCGCGCCCGTCTTTCAGATGTTTATACGGCACGTTTCCGGCATTTGCCGGATTGACGGAAATATTATCGCCGGGAGCGATGCCGAGAATGGCGGCGAGCGCCGGATTGGCGGTGATAACGTCGCAGTTCGCATTGCCGGCGACCGCGATTCCGACCGGCGCGATGTCAAAAATCGTCTGCAATTCCTTGAGGCGGATATTCAGCTCGTGGTTGAGATTTTTAATCGCCAGCTCCGCTTCCTTGCGCGCGGTGATGTCGTAATTGACGCCGAACAGACGCGCGGCGCTGTTATCTTTTCCGCGAATAATCTGTCCCTGCGAGGCTATCCAGCGCACCGCGCCGTCAGGACGCCGAATGCGAAACTCGTCGTAAAATTCATTGTGCCCGCCGGCAATCAGCTTCTGAATTTTCGCCTGCGCCGGTTCGAGGTCTTCCGGCAGCACGAAATCAAACCAGTTTTCGGCTTTCGCTTCACGACTTCCGATTTCTAAATTCAGCAGCTCGTAAACGCCTTCCGACCATTCGACTTTCCCGGTTTTCAAATCCCATTCCCAGATGCCGACGCCGGTCGATTTTTGCGCCAGCCGCGACCGCTGCTCGCTGCGCTCGGACTCGATTTCGGCGCGCCGGAGCAGATTTTGCACGCGCTCGCGCTCGCCGACAATCCAGCTTATAAAACCGCCCGTCGAGAGAAACAAAATCATCTGGGCGATGTCTTCCGGCTTCGACAGCGCAAAAGCGTTCTGCGGAGGCATAATAAAGAAATTTATAGCCAGCGCGCCGAGCAGCGTCGTCACCAATCCCGCGCCGAAGCCGCCGAATATCGCGGAAAAGGCGACCGCCGGAAACAAAGTAATAAAAGGAACTCTTTCGCCGATCGCGGGCATTAAAAACGAACGCAGCAGCACGCCGATCGCCGCCGCCGCGACCGCCGCGCCGTAACGCGTTAAAAAGTTTCTTTTGATATTCTCCATTCTCGCTTTCGCCCGTTTGCCGGCAGCCGATTAAAAAGCCTCGAGATATTGATTGTTATTGTTTAAACGAGAAGTCTGCGGGAAATATATTCACAATGCGGGTTCGGATTAAAGATATATTACTTTCAGTTGTTCGACAACATTTTACATTGAATCTGTTCCGAAAGCCCTGAATCTCTTTCAAATATTCCGAATCTCTTTCAAACGCTTTGAATAAGCTTCAAACACTCTGAATATGACCTGCTCACTCTGAATCCTGAATTTTCACTCTGAATATGAAACTTTCACTCTGAATATTGAATCGTGTATCAAAAAAGATGCGCGCAAAAAAGAAACGTCGCGGCGCTCCGCGACATTTCTTTTGACAAACGTTTTTTCAATCCTTATAAATCTCGATTACGGGTTTGCCGTCGCTGTTGATATAGGCGCGATACATTCCCTCGGTGTTAAAGGAAATGCCGATGTTGCCGAATTTATCGATCGCAATGACGCCGCCGTCGCCGCCCAGCGTTTTGACTTTATTCATCGCCGAATCGGCGGCTTGCTGAACGGGCAGACCGCGATATTCCATCATCGCCGAAATGTCGCGCGCCACGGCGAGACGAATAAAAAACTCGCCCCAGCCGGTCGCCGAAACGGCACACGTCGCATTGTTCGCATAAGTTCCCGCGCCGATAATCGGAGCGTCGCCGACGCGCCCGAATTTTTTGTAAGTCATTCCGCCGGTTGATGTTCCCGCCGCCAGATTGCCGCCCGAATCGAGCGCGACCGCACCGACCGTGCCGAATTTATTGTAGGCAAGCTCACGCAGCGAATTCTCGGTCGCGAGTTCCGAGTTCCGAGCCGGTAAATTTATCCGGCTGATTTTTTTGCTTTCTTTGGCGGCTTTTTCTTTTTCTTTTTCCTGTTTGATGATTTTTTGGAGGCTGTCCCAGCGTTCCTGCGTCCAGAAATATTTTTCGCTGACGAGTTCGACGTTCTGCTCTTTGGCAAATTTTTCCGCGCCGTCGCCGACCATCATCACGTGCGGCGATTTTTCCATCACGGCGCGCGCCAGCGTAATCGGATTTTTGACGTGACGCAGACCGGCGACCGCGCCCGCCTTTAAAGTTTTGCCGTCCATAATCGAGGAATCCAGCTCGTTTTTGCCGTCGGCGGTAAAGACCGCGCCTTTTCCGGCATTAAAAAGCGGCGAATCTTCCAGCATCCGAATCGCCGTCTCGACCGCGTCGAGTCCGGTTTTGCCGTCCTGCAAAGCCTTGTAACCGGCGAGCACGGCTTCTTCGAGTTTCTTTCTATACTCGGCTTCTTTTTCCGGCGAGAGCGCGCCCCGCTTAATCACGCCCGCGCCGCCGTGAATGACAAAGCCGAGACGCGGATTCTGCGGCGACTGCAATTGCCGGATTTCCGCGTTGCCGCCGCGTTTCTGCGCCGTCACCGGCAGAAAGAAAAAGACGAAGATTAACAGTAAAGATAAGATGTTTTTCATTTTGGCTCCGTTTTTGCCGCAAATTATTTTTGCTTTCGTTTCTCTAATTCGCCGCCGGTTCGCGCGATTCGCGCCAGATGCGCGGCAGGCTGAAAATCTTCTGAGTGAAACTAGTATGCGCGCGCCGCTTAAAAACATCATAATTCTGCCGCTCGATTTCGTCCAGAATTTTCGCGTAAAACCTCAAGGCGAGCAAAACCGCAAAACGCGTGTCTTTTTCCAGCAGCGGAATTCCGTTTTCCGATTTTTTATAAAGCCCGCGCGCGCGCCGGATTTGAAATTTCATTAAATTTATAAAATTTTCGTCCGGCAGATTATCGAAAATCTGCTTTTCGGAAACGCCGAATTTTCGCAAATCTTCGGCGGGCAGATAAATCCGGTTCCGCGCCGCGTCTTCGCCGACGTCGCGCAGAATGTTTGTAAGCTGCATCGCGATGCCGAGCGCTTCGGCGTATTCCAGAGTTTTTTCGTCCGCGTAGCCGAAAATTTCCGAACTCATCAAGCCGACGGTCGAAGCGACGCGGTAACAATAAACGTAAAGCTCTTCGAAACTCGCATAGCGTTTGATATGCGTGTCCATCAAAACGCCTTTCATCAGTTCGAGCGGCAAATCGCGCGGAATCCGGTAGATTTTCAAAAGGTCTCGCCACGCCGTCAGAACGAGATTTTGCCTTTTGTCTTTTGTCGTTTGTCGTTTGTCGTTTGTAATTCGTAATTCGTAATTTTTCTTCGGCGTCTTGGCGTTGAAATAAATTTCGTCGAGTTTCGCCCGCCAGTTTTCCACCGCCGCCGCGGCTTCGCGCTCATTTTCGACGCCGCTTTCGTCGACTTCGTCATCGACGTGACGGCACAAAGCGTAAAGCGCGTAAATCGGAAGCCGTTTGTGTTTCGGCAGAAATTTCGCGGCGAAATAAAAGCTTTTGGCGTGAGTTTTGGTGACGCTTCGACAATATTCGTAAGCCTTTTCGATTTCGGAAGACATTAAACTTTTTGGCGATTTCGCCTTTTTATTTCGGCTTTACGCTTTTCTCTCCGCCAGATAATCGGTCAGCTGTACCAGACAGCTGCGCGCTTCCGAAGGCGGAAAATTTTCTATCAAAACGTGCTTTGCCTCTTCGATTAAAATCCGTAATTGGCGGTGTGACGAATCCGCGTCGCTGTTTAGAGCAAAAGTTTTTTGATTAAACAGCGCGCCGTCTTCTTCGAGATCGAGAAGGTCGTCGGAAAGCTGGTAAGCGTCGCCCAGCAGCTCGGCAAAACGCGAAAGCACATTGAGTTCGAGATAATCGGCGCCCGCCAGAATCGCGCCGACTCTTAAAGCCAGCCGCATCAGCGCCGAAGTTTTCAGATTTCTCACCGATTCGTCGGCGTAATTTTTCGCCTCCGGCGCGCTTTTTCCTTTTGCCAGCGCCAAATCCAGCGATTGCCCGCCGACCATTCCGCCCGCGCCGATGCATTCGACGATTTCGGCGTGCGCGGCGATGGCGCGTTCGGGCATCGAGGCGTGATTGACGAAAACCAGGCTGTAAGAAACATTCAGAAAAGCGATGCCGACCAGCAAAGACAAGCCTTCACCGAAATGTACGTGCAGAGATTTTTTTCCGCGCCGCTCGGCGGCATTGTCCATCGACGGCAAATCGTCGAAAATCAGCGAGCTGGTGTGAATGTATTCGACGGCGATGGCGGCGGGCAGAATCGCTTCGGTGCGCCCGCCGATCAGCTCCGCGCCGAGCAAGGTCAGAACCGGGCGCAGGCGTTTGCCGCCGGGAAACAAAGCGTATTCGATTGCCTTGTTAAACTCAGATTCGATTTCCGGCGGCGCGAGCGGCAGAAATTTTTGCAAAGCCTCTTCAATCTGCGGCTTTGCCCGCTCGACGTATTGCCACAAATCGGCGACGTTATTTTGAGTTTCGATGCTTTCCATTAACAACCTGTCGTCCAGAGATACGCGACCTTTTTCACTAATTTATCTTTTTCGGCGGGCGCCGAAAGAAACAGATTTTTATTTATTACATTATCGTGAATATATAACTCCATATAAAAATCCGGCTGCTCGTCGCGGTCTAAATCGCCTGTCCAGAACAGCGCGCCCAGAGAATCATTGTTTGCGACATTCATCGTATGCAGAATTTGCCGTCTGCGGCGGTCGTCGCCTTCCAGAATCAAAGCCAGAATTCTTTCGCCCCTTTCGGTTTTCGCTTCTTTAACCCGAAGCGTGTAGTTTTTGCCGCCGATTTCGTATCCGTGAAAGAAACCGTTTTTAAGCGAAGCCCTTTCATCTGAATATTCGACTATTTCTTCGTCGGTCGCGCCGCGAAAAAGCGTCGTCGTTTCGCCTTCCGCCAACTTTTCGGCGTTTTTTAAAAGAAACAGCGGATTAGCCTTGTCATTTACCGCAACGTCTTTTCCGGTTTTCCGTTTCGCGGATTTTTCTTCGTATCCGTCAACGACCGGGTCGTGAACGCGGCGAATTTTTATTTTCGTCCGGCGCAGAACGTGACTGCCGTTCTCGTTGAAAAGACCGAGCCACGTTTCGCCGGATTTCGCATCCACTTCGTCGCCGTGAAAGCCCGCGCCGGTTTCCAGAAGCTTTATTTTGAACGGATATTTTTCTTCATAATCCCGGTTGTCGTTTTCTTTGACGATTTCCAGCTCGGCGTCGGCATCAAACGGCGGCGCGACGGCGGGCGCAACGGTCGCCGCATCGCCCGGAATTTCCGACGCAATTTGTTTCGTCGCCGGCGGCAAAACGGATGCAGAGCCGACCAGAAAAGTGACCAATAAAACACAAACGGAAGTTTTTGTGATTTTCATAGCTTAAGCCTCGGCTTTTTGCGAAATCGTTTCGCGGTAAAATTCAAAAGCCCGCGCCGCCAAAGCCTGTCGAACCGTCACGCGAAACGGGTGTTTGGCGACAAAGCTCGGCACTTTGACGACTTTCGCGCCGAGTTTTTCCAGCGTTTCCGCAATCTTTTCGTCCTTTAGCTCCGTGATTTGAAAATGTTCCGCAGCGCGTTTGAACGCGCCGCGCAGTCGATCGAGCGCCAGCTCGCGCTCGGACAGAAGCTTGCCGCGCGATTGAAATTCGCCTAAAGCGTAAAGCGCCAGCCTTTCCAGCTCGACGTTTTGCGCTCCTGTTTCAAAAAGAGTTGGCTGCTGATTCATCTTTTTCACCGCTCAAACTTTTGGAATTTTAACATAGCTTTCGTTAATTATTACTGTGGATTTCAACAGTTACGATCGGCGGCGCGGCTCCGGCTTTTGCCGTTATAAAGTAAATGCTACACTTGCACCTGAATTTATGAGTGATTCAAACCCAAAATTTCGAGTCGGGCTCGGCGTTTCGGGCGGAATTGCCGCTTACAAAGCGATTGAGGTTTTGCGGCTTTTGCAAAAATCCGGCTGCGACGTTCAGGCGGCAATGACGAAACACGCGACGGAATTTATCCAGCCTTTGACGTTTCGCGCTCTGACCGAAAATTACGTGCTGGTCGATGATTACGCGCCGGAAAATCCCGACCCGATTGCGCACATCAATTTTTCGCAAAACATCGATTTGCTGTTGATTGTGCCGGCGACCGCCAATCTTCTCGCCAAATTTGCGAACGGCATCGCCGACGATTTTTTAAGCTCGACGTATCTCGCCTCGACCGCGCCCGTGCTGGTCGCGCCCGCGATGAACACGACGATGTGGTTTCATCCGGCGACCGAGCGCAACGTCGAACAACTGAAAAAAGACGGCGTTCTTTTCGTCGAGCCGGTGGCGGGCGAATTAGCCTGCAAAACGGTCGGCACGGGAAAACTGGAAGACGTCGAAAATATTGTCGCGCAAGCCTTAAGAGTTTTAGTCGAGAGTCGAGACTCTGATTTTCGCTCTCGAGATTCGGCGGTCGACTTAAAGGGCGAGCGCCTTTTAATCACGACCGGCGGAACGCGCGAGGAAATCGACCCGGTTCGATTTATTTCAAATCATTCGTCCGGCAAAATGGGCTTTGCCGTCGCGGAAATGGCGCAAAAGCGCGGCGCCGAGGTGACAATCGTTGCCGCTTCGACCAGCGTCGCGCCGCCCGAAAACGTAAAAATCATCACCGCGATTTCCGCCGAAGCGATGCACCGAGCCGTGATGAACGAAGTAAAAAACGCCACGATTTTCGTCGGCGCGGCGGCGGTCGCCGATTATCGCCCGGCAAAACGCGCGGAAAATAAAATTAAAAAGACGGAAGACCGGCTCGTCGTCGAACTGGAAAAAACGACCGACATTCTCGCCGAAGTTTCGAAAAATCGCCCGTCGGGCTTAATCGTCGTCGGCTTTGCGGCGGAAACGAACGAGGTCGAGGCTCACGCGCGCTCGAAAATGCAGAAAAAAAATCTCGATTTGATCGTCGCCAACGACGTCAGCGACAATAAAACCGGCTTCGGCTCGGAAAATAATCAAGGCTTGATTTTGAGCCGCGACGCGGAAAACCCGATTGAAATTTCGTTGACGACGAAGCGCGAGATGGCAGACAAAATCCTCGACGAAGTGGTAAAATTCAGAAAAAGAAATGGCTGAAAACTCGCACAACGAATACGCCTCGCTCATCGGCGAACTGAAAGAACAAATCCTGTATTTGCAGGAACTCGGCGTGGAAAATTTCAATGTCGATTTGCCCGAACTTGACGCCAAATTCCAAAGCGCGAACGCCTTCCAAAGACCGAAGCCCGAAGCTCGAAAGCCGAATCTGGAAAGATTCGTGCCCGAAACGCCGGTCGTCACGCCGCCGTCGCCGATTTCAAAAACGGAACAGCCGGTCGCCAAATCGGAACCGAACACGGTTCGGCAGAGTCTTTTGGAAAAATCGAAATTATCGCGCCTGCCGTCATTGACGAAACGCGAGCCGAATGTTTCCAATTTTCAAGCAGAAAGTCAAATTTCAGAACCAGCAAAGGGTGACACTATGCCAAAACAAAAAACTACCGCCGAAGAAAATCTGAGCCAATCGCTTTTCGGCGACATTACCGAAACGCTGCCCGATGCGGGCGAAACGCTCGAAGACATTCGCCTCGACATCGGCAATTGCACGCGCTGCACGCTGTGGGAAGGTCGCACGAAAATCGTCCACAGCGAGGGCAACCCGCAAGCCGATTTGGTTTTTGTCGGCGAAGCGCCGGGCGCCAACGAGGACGCCGAAGGTCGCCCGTTCGTCGGGAAAGCCGGGCAGCTTTTAAACAAAATCATCGAAGCCATCGGGATGAAGCGCGAAGACGTTTTTATCGGCAACATCAACCGCTGTCGACCGCCGGGCAATCGCACGCCGACTTTGCCGGAAGCGCACACGTGCCGCCCGTTTCTGCTGCGCGAAATCGCGGTCATTCGCCCGAAAGTCATCGTCGTTCTGGGCAATACGGCGACGCAGAACCTGCTCGACACGAAAATCGGCATCACCAAGCTGCGCGGCGAATTTCAGAATTATTACGGCGTCAAAGTAATGCCGACTTTCCATCCCGCATATCTTTTGCGCGACCCTTCGAAAAAGCGCGAAACCTGGGAGGATATGAAAAAAGTGCGCGAGGAAATGAATAAATTGAAGTGATATTAATTAAAGAAACCGATGAATAATTCCGCCACACTTTTCGATTTAGCGCCGCCGGAATCGAGCGAAACGATTGACGAAATCAATCAGGAAATGCTGGAAAAAGGCAAATTTCTGTTTCCCGATAAATTTTTTATTTTCGGAACCGGAAACCGCGCGGCGAAAGTCGTCATCGTCGGCGAATCGCCCGGGCTGCCCGACGCCGATTCGGAAAAGCCTTTTATGGGTCCGGTCGGTGAATTGCTGACGAAAATTCTGGCTTCCGTCGGGCTGCGGCGCGAAGAATGCTACCTGACAAATGTCGTTAAAATCATCTCGACCGGCGACGAAATCACGCCCGATATTCTCGCGTTTTTTACGCCTTATCTGCATCGCGAAATGGCGGCTATTCGCCCGCAAGTGATTATCGCGCTTGGAAATACGCCGACCAAAGCCCTGCTCAATACGAAAAAGCCGATTTCGCAGGTGCGCGGCGATTTTTACGATTATTACGATATGAAGCTGATGCCGACCTTTAATCCGGCGTATTTGCTGCGCGACCCGTCGAAAAAACGCGAAGTCTGGGAAGATATGAAAAAAATTCGTGATTTTCTGGCGGAGAAGAAAGACTAGCACAGAGGACGCAAAAAAATTAACCGCAGATTGACACAGATAAGCATAGATTCAAACACGATGGACAGGAGAAGCACGATAAGTTAAAACCAATAGCGCTGAAGTCACTTTTTTATCCTGCCCATCGTGTTAAAAATTCGCGTTTACCTGTATCAATCTTCGGTTAATTTTTC